>JBNAWM010000157.1:0-1257 GCA_049699855.1 Candidatus Cryosericum sp. | reverse complement strand
GGGAGCGACATCAGGTTATCAAAGGCGCCGAGCAGGAGGTCCACCCCCTTCTGGGCAGCAAGGCGGGACACCATGGCAAACAATGGCCGGTTGGGATCAGCTTGCAGATTGGTCTCCTGAAGAAGAGCTTCCTTGTCCTTGGCCTTTCCATCCAGAGATGATGTGCTATAGAGGTAGGGCAGGGCCGTATCCTCTGCCGGGTTCCAGTAGGAGCAGTCGATGCCGTTGAGAATTCCGCTCAGGTGTCCGCGTTTGGTTTCCAGGATCCCATCAAGCCGGTATCCATACTCTTCTGTCAGAATCTCTCTGGCGTATGAGGGGGACACGGTGTTGATTCTGTCACTCCAGACGATACCGCCCTTGAGGTAGTTCGCCTTGCCGTAGAATTCCAGGCCGTACATGGTAAAGACAGAATCTGGGAGCCCGGTTTCCGGGAGGACATCAGGAGAGAACAGGCCCTGATATGCGATGTTGTGAATGGTCAGCAGTACTTTCTCGTGGCGCTCGGGATAGAGGACGTGAAGGTAGACGGGCAGCAGAGCCGTCTGCCAGTCGTGCACGTGAATGATGTCTGCTCCACCGAGCGCGATGATGGTCTCAAGCGCGGCACGGGCGAAGAAAGCGAATCGCAGCCAATTGTCCGGAAAATCGCCTTCTGGAGTATTGTAAAGACCATCGCGGTCAAAGAGGTCGTTCTGCGCCACGAAGTACGTTTGTCCGTGCCTGAAAACTGCGTAGGACCAATCCCTGCTTCCCATGACAACATTTCCGTTCATGACGTATTCCATGGGAAGATTCTGCGCCATGATCGTACGGTACAGAGGCAGAATGAGCGATGTCTCCACGCCAAGGGTGCCGAGTGCTTTCGGCAGGCTTCCAGCTACGTCGCCAAGCCCCCCGGTCTTGACGTAAGGAACAGCTTCGGAAGCCACAAGGAATACCTTCATAACTGCACCTCCCTCAGAAACTGAGCCGTCTCCTCAGGTATCGTCGGATTGATGTAGAATCCCGTCCCCCTCTCGAAGCCCGCTGTATGCGTGATGCGAGGCATGATCTCGAAGTGCCAGTGGTAGTGAGGCAGACTCTCTGTATTGAGAGGAGCCATGTGAAGAACCAGATTGAAGGGGGGATCGTCAAGTGCTCCTCGCAGGCGCTGAAGAGTGCGCTTGAGGACGCCGGCAAGCTCCAGGATATCACTTCGGGTTGTCCTCGCATAATCACTCTCATGCTGCTTCGGCAGGATCCACGTTTCGAAGG
>JBNAWM010000156.1:955-2615 GCA_049699855.1 Candidatus Cryosericum sp. | reverse complement strand
GACAACAAGGTCTGTCGTGTCTGGCTTTTCGAGCGGCGTTTCTGCAGAGGCTGGTTTGCTCCGTCGCATTATCTGACCGTATTCATCGCGATCTTCGTCGTTGCGCTCTTGCAGGATAGCAGATTCCCTCGCTTGCCGACTCTGTTCTTTGGCGTTGTGTGCTCTTAGACAGATGGTTTTGTGTATGCTCAGCTTTTCAGTCAAAAACGACACCAGGGCAAACTCCGCCTCGTTCAGCTGACGTGCCATCTCCTGTTCTGCCGCAACGACTTTTTTTGCCTCCGCAGTTGCCTCGCATGCGCTGCGAGTGCGTGATGCTCTGGCTATGTGGGACAGTTCGTCCAGGTATCCGTAGTCATGCATCTCCTGCAGAATGTCACGAACGTGCTCGTCGGACGCGCGTGCCTTCCTAAACTCCCTCAGGTATGCTTCCAGTACGTCTGCCACATGAGGGGGAGAGACTTCTGGCGCAGCCCAAAGTTCACTCAGGCGCCTGCGGACGTAGTACAGACCGTACGGTTTGACGGTGGCGATGTCTTGTTCTGTCGCCGGTTGGCAGACCATCGTTTGAGGCAGTTCAACATAGAGGTCGTCGTGGCCGTCCTCACAGATGGCGTTGAAGGCCACTGCATAATCGCCCAGGCCTGTCCGTTGGACAAAACTGACCACGGCTTGCTGCAAACGCATGTTGAGTTGACCACGCTGGCTGAGACAGGCCAGGACAGCCTGCATATCAGCCACGGGAACAAATAGGTCTGATTCTGACTCAAGGTCATTGACGAGACGGTGCCAGAGCCGCTTTACATCCAACCCCTCTGCCGTTGCTGCCTGTGCTGCCTGCAGTAGATTTTCAAAGTCCTCGTTCATAAGCTCTCCTACCAATTTGTGAGAGGACAGGCTTCGCTTGTCCCGACAACTCCACATCTTATATCAAAGGCGGCAGTATGCAAAGGCGAGGGGCCATCCGTCAGCATGTGGTGGCTGCGTGGCGGGTATCTATCCTGCAAGGGCGGCCTGGCCCACTGCTAGCCGAGAAGAGGGGAAGCCCTGAATAGCTGCAGGCCAGGCATGTGGCAGTCGATGATCGGCATTTGCAAGCCTGCGCGCTTGAGCCGTGGCGCTTCTGTGCTAGTGTATTGTCGAGATGGCGTGTGCCAGCATGAAACGAACGAGGGGGCGTGATGAGCAACGGTGATCTGAATTGGATTGTTAACTTCATCTGGGGCATCGCGGATGACGTGTTGCGCGATGTCTACGTGCGGGGCAAATACCGCGACGTCATCTTGCCGATGACGGTCATTCGGCGGATTGATGCAGTCTTGGAGCCCACAAAGCAGGCAGTCCTGGACATGAAGAGGAAGATGGACAAGGCAGGCCTGACCAGTCAGGATGCCGCCCTAAGCCAGGCTGCGGGACAGGCGTTCTACAATGCTTCGCCATTCACTCTTCGTGATTTGACTGCCAGTGCGCATGCTTCGCAACTCAAGGCAGACTTCGAAGCGTACCTCGATGGTTTCTCCCCTAACGTGCAGGAGATCCTGGACAAGTTCAAGTTTCGCAATCAGATCCCGACGATGGTCCAGGCCAACATCCTGGGGAACGTGATCGAGAAGTTTCTGGACAGCTCGGTGAACCTTGGCCCGGAGCCGGTGCGCAATGC
>JBNAWM010000156.1:0-945 GCA_049699855.1 Candidatus Cryosericum sp. | reverse complement strand
CTGGACAACCACGCAATGGGGACGATTTTTGAGGAGCTGATTCGCCGTTTCAATGAGGAAAACAACGAGGAGGCCGGTGAACACTTTACGCCGCGCGACGTGGTTGGACTCATGGCTGATCTCGTCTTCCTGCCCGTCGCCGATCAACTGAAGTCGACGACCTATCTCATCTATGACGGTGCTTGCGGGACTGGGGGCATGCTGACGATCGCTGAGGAGCGGCTGGCGCAGCTGGCGAAGGAACATGGCAAAGAGGTGGCGATCCACCTCTATGGCCAGGAAGTCAACGCCGAGACGTATGCGATCACGTTTGCTGACCTGCTGATCAAGGGCGAGCGCAATGTGGCCTCCAACTTTCATCTGGGTTCCACTCTGTCGGAGGACGGATTCCGCACCCACCAGTTTGACTTCATGCTGTCCAATCCACCTTATGGCAAGAGCTGGAAGGGTGACCTTGACCGCATGGGAGGCAAGGACGGTATAACGGATTCGCGGTTCATCGTGAGCCATGCCGGCGACTCCGAGTTCAGTTTGCTCACGCGCTCACGTGACGGACAGCTTATGTTTCTGGCCAATATGCTGTCCAAGATGAAGACGGACACACCTCTTGGCAGCCGTATCGCCGAGGTGCACAACGGATCGTCGCTGTTCACCGGTGACGCTGGTCAGGGCGAGAGCAACATCCGCCGCTGGATCATCGAGAATGACTGGCTGGAGGCCATCATCGCGCTGCCACTCAACATGTTCTACAACACGGGCATTGCGACATATATCTGGTTGCTGTCCAACCACAAAGCTCCAAATCGCAAGGGCAAAGTGCAGCTGATTGATGCCAGCCAGTGGTATCAGCCGCTGCGCAAGAACTTGGGCAAGAAGAACTGCGAGCTGACCCCGGACAATATCGCTCGCATCGTCCAGACCTATCAAGCATTCGAGGAGACAGAG
>JBNAWM010000155.1:2113-2759 GCA_049699855.1 Candidatus Cryosericum sp. | reverse complement strand
TGCGGCGCCAGCGCATAGACACCCGCTGGTGCCAGGGCAAAACTGAAGCTGATGCCCAGGAACAGCAGGATGACACTGCGCGAGAACAGGCCCACCAGCACGGCGAAAAGCGCAAAGACCAAGTCGGCCACCACAATGCCCCGGCCCTGCCATGTCCGCTGGTCCAGGACGTGGCCCATGTACGTCGACCCGAAGACGGGGAAGAACATGAGCACGCTGGCCAGCAGGCCGGCTGTCTGGGGAGACAGACCCCGTCCGACCAGCAGGTCGTTGGCAAACGTCAGGACGACCAGGGCGCCGGCATTCCAAAACAGCCAGACCAGGCCCAGGATCCAGACCTGCGGGTCCAGGCGGCGCAGGCCCACCAACAGCGAAACGGGCTGGTCGTCGTGACGCGCCGACGGGTCACGGTAGAAGGCCGCGTAGGCGGCGGCCATGATGCCCGTGAAGACCAGACACGCCCACACCGGCGCCTGCCAGCCGTGCGCCGCCGCAAGCGGAGCGAACCCCAGCTGGCTGACGAGGATGCTCACCGGGACCGCCGTATTCATGGTGCCCATCGCCGCCCCCAGGAACCGGGTGCCCGTGAAGTTCTCGCTGATGATCTGCGCTCTGGTTGGTCTGTTCAGGCTGTCATCAGCACTCG
>JBNAWM010000155.1:0-2103 GCA_049699855.1 Candidatus Cryosericum sp. | reverse complement strand
AGGGTCGCCGAGCCGATGCCCATGGCAAGGCGCGCCAGCAGCAGACTGCCATACGTCGTCGAGAGGGCGAACCACAGCTCGGCGGCAAGAAGGAAGCACAGCCCCAGCAGACCTACCGTCCTGCCACCCCAGCGGTCGGCCAGGTAGCCAACGACCGGCGAAACGAAGATGCCAAACAGCGCCAGCGATGACATGAGCGTCCCCGCCTGTCCGGGCGAGATGCTCAGGCTCTGGCGCATCACCGGGATGGTGGGCGGCAGAAACTGAAGCGCGATTCCGAACGCAATGGTCAATCCGTATCCGGCGGCCAGGTACCAGAGTTTCTTGTTCATAGAGTCATAGAGCTCCTTTTCGGCAATTGTGAATCCCTTTGTACCAGGTACAAAGGGATTCACAATTTCAGGTTGTCAGGGCTTTTGCAGGGTAACAAAGCGCACAGCGTGCTTGAACTGGTGCACGCCGCCGCCTTCACGGATGATGTCGGCCAGCTCCTCGGGGTCGCGCGCGACCGAGCCGGACAGGACGTCCACGCCATAGTCGAACAGCAGTGCCGAGAGTGGCGTCGAGGGGCCGATGAGCATGACCCAGGCGCCTCTGGCCAGTTCAAGGAGACGCGGCAGGCTCTTGTTGGCCAGGGTGGAGCCGGTGATGGCGACGATGTCCATGTGCGGCAGGAGGTACTCCTCTGCCTGCTGGGGAAGGTCGCCCTCATGCAGTTCCTGGTCAAAGACGGTCAGGCTGGCTGCGGCTTTGCGCAGCTGTTCGGTGAACGGGAAGTGCCCGATGACGCCGACGTTCTTGCCTACGGCCTTCTCCAAGAGGAGGTCCTGTCCGTTGACTTCCGGGGCTCCCGCGAAACGCTCGGGGCTGTTGCAGGCCGCGCAAATGGCGGCCGCTCCGATGGCTGCTTCCCGGTTGTTCCAGGAGAGCGAGAGTTCGGCCAGCTCGACCAGGGGCCTGCCCTTCAGATGAAAGAACCTGCCGTCCTCGGGTACCGAGGGCGACAGCTGGGAGAGGGCAAGCCCGGTGGCCTGCTCGGTCCGCACCAGCGACCACACCTGTCCTGCAATGACGTCCTGGGCCGGCTCCGCATCGCACTGGGCGATGAGGTCGCGGTACAGGGCCTCGTATTCGAAGGAAGCACTGCGGCGGTGCATGGCCATCACCCGATGTCTGGCAGGGCGTCGAGGTCGATCTCGCCCGCCTTGCTCTTCAGGTGTTTGCGGTTGAGCCACGTGAACCCCTTGTCAAAGGTGATGACGGCCATGTCGATGGGTCCGCCCACGCCCGTCATGTCGCCGGGGTCCATCAGCACGCCGTCGCTGAAGCGCTGGATGGCGGTGGTGGTTTCGATGGCAAGCTGGCAGAAGTCGACGGCGTCCTGCAAGGTCATGGTGCCCCACTGAATGCTGTACTCGACACCGCGCAGCTGCTGCTGGACGGCCGGCTCGCCGATCTTCGACGCAGCTTCACGCACGAGGGGGATGCCCTGCAGGCGTGGGTCGAACCCGAGGACGATGCGTGTGACGACGTCCGTCTGCCCGATCCAGCCCGCGCCGAATTCCTTGCCCTGCTTGCGGCTGTCGCGCGCCTGGTCGATGGCGCCGGGGACATAGATCATGTACACTTCACTGCTCTTGTCTTTGTTGTATCCCGCCAGGATGAACTGCAGGCCGTCGGGCGCGGCCACCGCCTCCTGGACCTGTCCCTGCTGATTCTTGAAGTGGAAGACGACGCGCGTCGGCTCCTCCTTCAGGTCCAGCAGTTCCAGACCCTGGCGCGCCATGTCGGCTTTGATGCTGGCCGGGATGTTCTTCAGCTGGTCGCGGTAGGGGACGCGGGCGTCGAAGTAGTGAGCCAGCTCCTTGGCCACCTCGCCCACCGACAGCTTGTCGACCGGGATTGTCTGGCGGAAGTCGTCGATGAACCCGCTGACATTCTTGAGGACGCCCTGCTGGGGCATGAACGCAAGGCCAGCGATGACCAGTCCCATGCGCGACCCGATGCGGAAGACCTTTGATGCGGAATCCGACCCGATGCGGGCCATTCCTTTCTGGTTCCGATACGTCTGGCGGCTGTCCGCTGCAAGCACAATTCCTTCGG
>JBNAWM010000154.1:0-2107 GCA_049699855.1 Candidatus Cryosericum sp. | reverse complement strand
TGGGCGTTCTCACGTATGACTGGTTCATCACTCCAAATCTCCCCGAGAAGAAGTAGCAGGGACCTGGAGGCGGCCCGTGAGGGCCGCACAAAAAGGAGGTAACGCATGAAGAAGCTCATCAACAAGCCGGAAGACGTTGTCAAAGAAGAACTGGAGGGCATGGGTCTTGCGTATCCGGACCTCGTGAAGGTCAGCCTTGATCCCAAGTTTGTCTACCGTGCCGATGCGCCCGTGAAGGGGAAGGTCGCATTGATTTCGGGTGGTGGCAGCGGTCACGAGCCCATGCATGGCGGCTTTGTCGGCATGGGCATGCTCGATGCTGCCTGCACTGGCGAGGTATTCACGTCTCCCACGCCGGACCAGATGCTTGAAGCCGCGAAGAAGGTGGACGGCGGAGCGGGCATCCTGTACATTGTCAAGAACTACACGGGCGATGTCATGAACTTCGAGATGGCGGCAGATCTTGCGCGTGCCGAGGGCATGAAGGTTCAGAACATCCTCATCGACGACGACGTCGCGGTCAAGGACAGCCTCTGGACTGCCGGACGCCGCGGAGTGGGTACAACGGTCATCGCAGAGAAGATCACGGGAGCCGGTGCCGAGAAGGGGTATGATTTGGACAAGACGGCCGAGCTGTGCCGGAAGGTGGCCCTCAACGGTCGCAGCATGGGTCTCGCTCTTACCTCATGTACTGTGCCAGCGGCTGGCAAGCCCACGTTTGAGCTGGGCGACGATGAGATTGAGATGGGTATCGGCATCCATGGCGAACCCGGTCGTACCAGAATGAAGATCGAACCCGCGGACGAACTTACCGAGATGATGGCTGTTTCCATCATCGAAGATGGGGACTATGCGCGGACTGCTCACGAATGGGATGAGAAGAAGGGCGAGTGGGTGGATGTCGAGCGGGTGAGCAAGGCCTTCAAGCCCGGTGACCAGGTCATTGCTTTCGTCAATGGCATGGGCGGCACCCCAAACATCGAGCTTCAGATCATCTACCGGAAGCTGCACGAGGTCTGCGAGAAGAAGGGCCTCAAGATCGTGCGCAACCTCATCGGGTCCTACATCACCTCGCTGGAGATGCAGGGCGCCTCTATCACGCTGGTGCGTGCGGATGACGAAATGCTCAGCCTCTGGGACGCTCCGGTCAAGACGCCAGGGCTGCGCTGGGGAATCTAGGCACAACGGCTGCAACGAGATGACACAGCGATACCGCCTGAAGTCTTCCCCCCGCGGGGACATGCTGGCAGGCGGTATCAGCTGGAAGTGGTGATGCAAGGAAGGAGTGATCCATGTCGGCGACAGTAAACGATGTTGACAAGTGTTTGAGCAAGATGGTCGAGGTCATACACGAGAACAAGGAGTATCTGACAGAGCTGGATTCTGCCATCGGTGATGCGGATCACGGCATCAACATGGACCGCGGTTTTCAGGCAATCGCGAAGAAACTGTCCGAGTTCGATGGTATGACCGATATCGGCGCCATCCTCAAGGCGTGTGGGATGGCTCTGATCAGCACCGTCGGCGGAGCCAGCGGCCCCCTGTATGGGACGGCTTTTCTGCAGGCAGGAACGGCACTTGCGGGAAAGAAGGAGTTGGAGCCTGCCGACGTGCTTTCCGCGTTCGATGCTGCCCTGAAGGGCGTCATCATGCGTGGCAAGGCAAACCTGGGCGACAAGACCATGGTGGATGCGCTGACTCCTGCTGTCGAAGCCCTCAAGCAAGCCCTCGGAAATGGAGACAACGCTGCAGATGCCCTCGACAAGGCAACTGCGGCCGCAGAGGCTGGCATGAAGGGGACTATTCCCATTCAGGCCAGGAAGGGCCGGGCGAGCTATCTCGGCGAGCGAAGCATTGGTCACCAGGACCCGGGTGCTACTTCCTCGTTCCTGCTCATCAGGACGATGGCCGAAACTGCGCATGATATTGGGTTCTAGCGGACGCATGGCCCGGGATTTGACAAATTCGGTTTCAGAAGTACAGTGGGTCAGAACGTTGCTTCACGATGAGGTGGAGTCGGTGTCCGCAGGTGCTTCCCGGTTGTCAGACGATCTGCCGCCGGGTTCCCATAGCTGGTGATGTCGGAAGGAAAGGAGGCGAACGGAAG
>JBNAWM010000153.1:0-2095 GCA_049699855.1 Candidatus Cryosericum sp. | reverse complement strand
TTCCCTTTTCGAGCCCCCCCGACGAACAGCAGCGCAGTACCAACAGCCAGTGCAGCCAGGTACCCATAGCGGAACCCTGCCCCCCACTTGCCGCCAATGAAGAGAAGAGCCGAAACAGATGGAAGAAACAGGAGCCAGCCGATACTGTCGAAGATTATGGAAGCATAGTCTCTTCGGCGTGCGGCCTTATAGATACTCAACACGATCCCATACAGTTGATTCACTGCCCCAATCATCCACACGAAGATCAAGAACTGGAAAGCGCTCTTCAGAGGATCGACCACCGTGAGCGATGAGACCAGTTTGGAAAGGACGTTTCCCTTGCCCAGATAGGTTGCTGAGAACAAGTCCCCTCCCCAACTGCCAGTAAGAGCTCCGGCAACCATGGCTGCGACTCCGCCGTACAGAAACACCATCATGAAATTGTGAACGCCGGCAGAATAACGGTATTTGCGCATGAAATAGATGCAGATGCCAATCTGCAGAGCCCCGTACAAGACATCGCCAAGGCACAGTCCATAGAACAAAAGGAACGGAACGGCTAAAAAGATGGTTGGGTCAAATGACGTGTAGACGGGAAACCCGAACATATTGATAAGAATCTCAAGGGGCTTGAGGAAGGCGTTATTGGTAATCGATACGGGCGTGTCGTCCGCATCCGGTGCCTCGGCCGTCCTGCAAACCACATCAGGAGAATCGGTGCACAGCTTTCTAAGAGTGCCAGCATCGGCTGCTCTCACATAACCGGTAACGACGCTGCAGCGCTCTGTCCGCGTAATATCTTGCGATGCGTCCAGTCTCTGACGCTCATTGAACAGGTACTCGCGATAGACAATAAGCTCCTGTCGGTGGGAAAGCATGGCGGCAACCGAAGCTTGGCTCTCTTCAATCTTCTCCCGCATCTCGGCCATCTCATGTGCATTCTGTTCCAAAGCCGAAGAGACAGTCCCATCCACAGCAGTCATGTCCTGCTCAGAAAAACCCAGGGATGAAAGTTCGGTTCGGACATCTTCCTTCTGAGAAGAAGGGCATGCTACCACCACACTGCGTGTGCTTCCCATCTCCGCGATGACTTGGCATGCAACAATCAAGCCACGGCTGGAGAAGCGTGCAGATGCCTGACTGAGGTCAAGAGCAGAGATGGTCCCGACCAGCACTTTGATGTATACCCATCGCGAGACCTCTTTGAAGTTCAGGGGCACCTGTACCCAGGGTGTCAGCATCAGCCGCTTCTGCTCGAGCTCTTCCAGCCGGTGACGGTACTCGCCCAGCTGCGTCTTCAACGAAAGAGTATTTCGCATCAATTCGGCATAGCTTCCGGCCAATCCACTCGCACCGGTCTTCACCAATCCGTCATGGCTGACGTAGACTTCATCCGGAAAGAAACTCCGGACGAGTCCCTTCGTCATCGGCTCAATCTCGGAGAAGAACGAAAGGGTGGCATTGATGAGTCCCAACTCGTCCGCTATGTGTCGAAGCGACTCCTCCCTTTCTGCTCGTAGAACGTCTACCGAGTCCGAGGCCGCCAGCACCGCACCTGCGCTATTGGAATCAACTGAGGGTACGTAAGAGGTAAGGTGGACAATCCCCGCCTGATAGAGGCGCGACAAAACTGCGTCCTCCCGGTTGTGGGGAAATGCAAGGGCAAACTCCTGAAGTCTGTCGATTGCCATGCTAACGGGAAATGAGCTTGCCAGTCAACAGGTCTAGAACAGCGCCTCGCCGATCGTGTGCAACACGGTCGAGGTCGGCCATTTGCTCCTGTCGATCTCGTTCAAACTGCTCTTCAAGGAGCTTAATCTGCTCGTCGGCTTCCTGGTCAATCGCTTGAAGTCTCTGTTTCAATGATGCCTCAGCAGAGGCACGGAGACTTATGAGAGCTGACTCAGAGGCGTGCTCAATCTCCTGAACCTTGGTTCTGGCACCTGCAACGACTGCATCTGCCTCGGCCTCAGCCTGCTGCAGCTGCTGAATGAATTCTTCAATCATACTGATACCCCTCCGGTCAGGAGAATAACTGGTCGGGATGGTGGGATTCGAACCCACGACCTCTTAGTCCCGAACCAAGCGCTCTACCAAGCTGAGCCACATCCCG
>JBNAWM010000152.1:0-2269 GCA_049699855.1 Candidatus Cryosericum sp. | reverse complement strand
CGTGTACGGGTTCCTCCTCTTGCGGCGTAGTATAAGTATCAGCATCTTCCAGGAGGAATGACATGAACCAGCGACCAGGAAAACGACCGAAAGCCCAGAAAGCGCGGTTTTGGATTGGCGCCATCTTTTTCGTATGGGCGAGCGTGGCCGGGATCTCCCACTTTCTGGCCGAGAAAGGCGTCACCTTGCCGTTCGGCACGGCCAGTGTTGATGCCATCTGCCCCTTTGGGGCGCTTGAGACGTTGTATGCCTATGTGAGCCGTGGAACGCTGATTGGCAAGATTCACCCGTCGAACCTGGTCCTGGGACTTGGCCTGACTTTGGCCACGGTCGTGGGAGGAGCATTCTTCTGTGGCTGGATCTGCCCCTTTGGCACACTTCAGGAGTGGGCTGGAAAACTTGGACACCGCATGCTGGGACGCCGTTACAACCACGTCATTCCCCAGAGGGCCGACCACGTCCTGCATTATTTGCGCTATGTTGTCGCGGTCCTCTTTCTGGCCTGGACCTGGTCAGCGTCCAGCCTTGTCTTTGCACAATATGATCCATGGCGCGCATTCCTGAGCCTGGCCGGCGGAGAGATCGCCGTTGGCGGCCTGATCGCGCTGGTGGTGAGCCTCGTGGGCTCGCTGTTCATGGAGCGGTTCTGGTGCCGGTACCTGTGCCCCATGGGCGCGGTGACTGGCCTCGTCGGCAAGATTTCCGTCTTCAAGCCACGACGCAATGCCGCGACCTGCATTTCCTGTCATGCATGCACAAACGCATGCCCTTTCCACATCGACGTCGAGCATGTCACGCACGTGACGAGCGCACAGTGCAATCGCTGCCTCGAGTGTGTCGACGCGTGCCCCGTGAAGGACACGTTGACGATCGGTTTGTAGGGGGACCACATGAAACTTCGCACTTGGGTGTACATTGTTCTCTGTCTGGCCCTCTTTCTCTCCCCCATGGTGGTCTCCATGGCATCGGGCACGTGGACGACCGGTGCAGCCCCACTCAGCCAGCGGGCAGGCACGACGACGCAGGGGACGGCAACGGACACCAGCGCCATCAGGGGGAAGGACACCCTGGGCGAAATATGCAGCACGTACGGCATTCAGAAAAAGGACCTTCTGACCGCTCTCGGCGTACCAACCGACTTGCCGGACTCGACAAAGGGCAGCGATCTGGAAGCCATCTTTGCTGAACAGGGCCGCACCTGGAGTATGGATGTCCTGAGGTCGGCGGTCGCCAGTCTCATAGCCCACTAACTTCTTAACCTTGGCACGCGGTGCCATTCCGCTACACTATGGGTACTGCAAGCCAGGGAGGAATGCCATGGAAAATCAGAAAGCGATGCCGGCAGTCAATGCGTATGCTGCCGAGGCAGTGGAGTACCGGCACTATCTGCATGCCCATCCAGAACCGTCGTATGAGGAGCATGCCACACAGCAGTACATCACGGAGCGCCTGCGCGGCATGGGAATCGAGCCCCATCCCATTGCGGACACGGGCGTCACCGCGCTGATTGCCGGGACTGGCAGCGGTGCGGAGGACAAGGTGCTCCTTCTGCGCGCCGACATCGATGCCCTTCGGCTGACCGAGGAAACCGGCCTGTCGTTTGCCTCCCAGAATCCTGGCGTCATGCACGCCTGCGGACACGACGGGCACACCGCCACCCTGCTGGCAGTCGCCCACTGGCTGGTGGACCACAAGGACGCGTTTGGCGGCAAGGTCAAGTTGATCTTTCAGCCTGCCGAGGAGCTCTCGCCCGGTGGGGCGGAGCCCTGCGTGAAAGAAGGCATCCTGCGGGACCCGCAGGTCACGTTCGTCTTCGGAATGCACCTGTGGAACAGTCTGCCCTTTGGACAGGTTGGCCTGCGCGCGGGGCCCCTGCTGGCCGAAGCCGACCGCTTTGAGCTGACCATCACCGGCAAGGGTACGCACGCGGCCCAGCCAAATCTTGGCGCAGACCCGATCGTGGCTGCCTCCCATGTTGTCACTGCCCTGCAGACCATCGTCTCGCGCGAGACCAATCCTCTCGATGCGCTTGTCGTGACCATCGGCACCATCGAAGGCGGTTCGGCGTTCAACATCATCCCGGAAAGCGTCCACATGACCGGCACCCTGCGCGCGCTGTCGCGGGAGTCGGCGAAGCGCGGAGCGGCCAGCCTGGACCGCATCGCCACGCATACCGCTGAGGCCCTTGGCACGCACGCCACACTGGACTATGAGTTTGGTTATCCGCCCGTCATCAACAGCGCTGACTCGGTGGCGTTCCTGCGCCCCC
>JBNAWM010000151.1:0-1549 GCA_049699855.1 Candidatus Cryosericum sp. | reverse complement strand
AGATCCTTAACGTCAACGGCGGAGCAATCGCGCTGGGGCATCCGCTTGGATGCTCGGGAACGCGCATCTCGGTCACGCTGATCCATGAGATGCTCCGCAGGAAGACACATTACGGCCTTGCGACCATCTGTGTCGCCGGTGGGCTCGGCGTTTCGGCGATCTTCGAGAATCTGTTGTCTTGACAACTGGGAGGACTGGATATGGCATGTGAGAAATGCAAGAGCATCGAAGAGGCAATCGCTCTGGTCAAGCCAGGGGCACGAGTCATGGTCGGCAGCTTCGGCCTGGCCGGCTACCCGCGGGAGCTCATCGAGGCGCTGGCGGCAAGCGGGACTCGTGATTTGACTATCATCAGCAACGACCTGGGGGCCCCGAACGAAGGACTGGGCAAACTGCTCACCAATGACCAGATACGAGCCCTCATCGGCACGTACTACAACTGGAACCCCGACGTGGCAGTCGCCAACAACGAGGGCAGGATCACAGTCCAGCTCGTTCCACAGGGAACCTTCGCCGAAGCGATCAGAGCTGCCGGCGTCGGCATCCCGGCATTCTTCACGCCGACCGCGGCCGGCACCGAGCTTGCCGCAGGCAAGGAAGCCAGGGAGTTCGGCGGCCGCCCGTGCATCCTCGAGGAGGCCATTCACGCGGATGTTGCGCTCATCAAGGCCTATAGAGCCGATGAGCTTGGGAACCTGGTCTACTACAAGACGGCACGCAACTTCAATCCGATCATGGCCATGGCAGCCGATACCGTCATTGCCGAAGTCGATGAAATCGTGCCCGTGGGAGCACTGGATCCCGAGTGCATTGTCACTCCGCACATGTTTGTCGACGTCATCACCACGAGGAAGGCCTGAGATGAACATCATACCAGAACAGCAGGCAAAGGAACGGATTGCCGCAACAATCGCGCGCTACTTCGACGAGCGGGCCAGTCAGGGTCAACTCTTCATCAACCTGGGTGTGGGTATTCCCACCATGGTTGCCAACTATGTCACGAGCTCCCACATCTTCATCCAGGCCGAGAATGGCATGCTCGGCGTCGGCTGCGCCGCGGACGAAGGGCACATGGACCATGACCTTATCAACGCGGGCAGGACGTGCGTCACCGAAACGCCGGGGTGTTCCTACTTCGACAGCGCCACATCCTTTGGCATGATCCGCGGCGGGCATGTCGACGCGACCGTCATCGGGGCCTTTGAGGTGGACCAGCACGCCAATATTGCCAACTGGATCATCCCCAACGGCAAGCAGTTGGGCGTCGGGGGAGCGATGGACCTTGTGTCGGGTGCAAAGCAGGTTCTCATCGCCATGCAGCATACCAGCAAGAGCGGCAGGCCCAAGCTGGTCAAGCAGTGCTCTCTGCCCATCACGGGCATCGGCGAAGCTGACATGGTTGTGACTGAATATGCCGTTTTTGTCTTTGACCGGGGCCGCCTGCTCCTCAAGGAGATCTCTCCCGACATTACCCTGGAGGAACTTCGCACCATCACCGAAGCCGATTTTGACGTCTAGGGGCCGGGCCCTCCGTTGCACAAAACGCGAT
>JBNAWM010000150.1:0-2076 GCA_049699855.1 Candidatus Cryosericum sp. | reverse complement strand
AGAGTATCAGGCCTGCTACCGTGTCATAATCCTCTCCAGACAACTCCACCCCGAAGAGCTCAGACACCTTGTCTGTGGACACGGATCCCTTGATCAGATAGGCGTCGTCTCCGGCACGTTCGATCTCCGCGGCCTCCTTGTCATACTCGTCCTGGATCTCGCCAAAGACTTCCTCGAGGATGTCCTCTACCGTAATCAGCCCCGACACGACCCCGTACTCATCAAACAGAACCGCTGTCTGGATGCGCTGGCGCTGCATCTCCTGAAGCAGCATGCTGATCTTCTTCGTGTCCGGCGCAAAGAAGGGCTGGCGCAGGATGGCACTGGCCTTGACATCGGGACCTGCGCCACTGGCCATCGCCCGCAGGGTGTCCTTCGCATAGACCAGGCCCACGACATTGTCATCGTCCATGACAGGGAGGCGCGAATGGCCGCTCTCATTGACAGCCTTGATCACATCGCCGATGCGGGCATCCTTCTCCACCGTGGCAACGTCGACCCATGGGGTCATGATCTCGTAGGCCAAGGTGCTGGTGTAGTCAAAGATGTTGTAGATGAGGCGTTCTTCCTCCTTGTTGATGACGCCATCCTCCTGGCCCATCTTCAGGAGATAGCGCAGGTCGTCGGAGTCCGTTACGTAGCCGGCATGTTTGCTGTTCCTCAGCAGAGGCCTCGTGAACCAGTTAGACACTGCCATCAACAGCCACGCTCCCGGATACAGCAGGAGATAGAGCGGGTACATGAGAATGGCCGTGTACTTTGTCACCTGGTCCGGAAATGCCTTTCCGATGGACTTCGGAATCGTCTCCGCAAAGATGACGACAACGATGGTCAGAACGATGGTCGAAATCAGTGCCAGCAGGTCCGGATTGACTCTCGCAAAAGTGGTCAGCACCATCCGGGCGAACAGAAACGACGCCCCCAGGTTTGCGATGTTGTTTCCCAAGACAACCACGGCAATGATCATGGGATGCCTCTCGGCCATCCTGGTCCTCAACCGGTCGGTCAGCCCCGACGAACCTTCAGTCTTTTCCAGAGCCATGGGCGTCAGCGTCACATACCCATATTCCACCATGGAGAACAAAGCGGACAGGCACAGGAGCAGAATCAGCCCGACGATCTCTCCCGTCATGCCAGCCTCCTGGCAACTTCGGGCGCACCGTGCCCAGCAATCCCACGGAAGACTTCTTCTTCGCGCTGTTCCATCCTCAGTCGGTCCTGTTCCTTCAGGTGGTCCAGACCGAGGAGATGGAGAAGGGAATGCACAAGCGAAAAGACCAGCTGGTCAGGCATCTGATTGCCGCTTGAGGCAGCCTTCTGCTCTATCGCATCGAGGCAGATCACGATGTCCCCCAACACCCATCCAGTCCCAGGCAGAGGATACCCCAGCGGAAACGAAAGCATGTCCGTTACCGCATCAGTTCCGCGCTGTTCGCGGTTCAGTGCCTGCATGCGCTCAGCAGGGACAAAGTAACACGAGACGCCCACCGAATGCCGTATCCCTGGAATGGTGGCAAGCTCCGGTCCCATCAGATGCAGGGCACGAGCGACCAGAGTCTTGAGCAGCGACTCATCAACGTCCCACCCTGGATCGGAGATTTCGACACGACAGTGGACAGATAGGTCAGATTCTTTCATTTGCCTCCTCAGGTACGATGTATGCATCACGAACGTGATAGAACGAAATCAACGACGTCAGGAAATAGTCTTTGGCAATGCCGATCTCACCCAGGGTGAGCTGTGACTCGGAAAGCTGGCCATCAGCGATGCGCGCGGCAAAGATTCCCTCGATCAGTCCTTCGAGTGTTGATCTGTCGACTTTGGCCAGTGAACGCGCTGCTGCTTCGATGCCATCCGCAAGAAAGACGAGCGACGACTCGCGCGTATGCGGCTTGGGACCCTGATATCGGAACAGATCCGGCGAGAGATTGATCTGCTCAGCCGCCGCCTTGTCATAGAAGAACTGGACCACCGTCGTGCCATGGTGCTCAGCAATGATATCGATGACCTCTGACGGCAGATGGTGGCTTGCCGCAATGGTGACCCCCGCCTGAACGTGTTCAAGGATCACCTTTG
>JBNAWM010000149.1:0-2351 GCA_049699855.1 Candidatus Cryosericum sp. | reverse complement strand
TCGCCAAGATTCGTGCCGTCCTTCCGGGCGCCAACTGCGGAGCATGTGGATACGCCGGGTGCGATGCCTATGCCGTTGCCGTTGCACACCGCACGGCTCCACCGGACCGCTGTACGACGGGTGGCAAGAAAGCCGGTGACGAGATTGCAGCGCTGTTGGGCCTCACGTCCTGCGCTGTCGACCAGGTGGCAGTCCTCATGTGTCAAGGCTCCAAGGACAAGGCTCCCCTCAAGGGCGACTATGCCGGCATCGACTCCTGCCGGGCTGCCAAGCTTGTCACGGGTGGCACCAAACTGTGCCAGTGGGCGTGTCTCGGGCTGGGAGACTGTACCCGTGTCTGCCCCTTCGACGCTCTTCATATGGGAGATGACGGTCTTCCACACGTCGACTACATCGCGTGCACGGGATGTGGCAAATGTGTGGAGGAATGCCCGCAGAACGTGCTCATGCTGGTCCCCCGCGCCAAGAAGGGCGCCATCCCTCTTTGCTCAAACCGGAACGCGGTGAAGTCCAAGGTCATCTCAACCTGCAAGACAGGCTGTATCAAATGCGAGATTTGCGTCAAGTCCTGCCCCGAGGGAGCCATTCATATGGAGCGGGGACTGCCCGTGGTAGACGAGAAGCTGTGCACGTCCTGCGGCATCTGTGTCGACAAGTGCCCTACCCACGTGTTCAAGCTGATCGAGAAGGATGTGATCGTCTCCTGACACCGGACCACGATATACACTGCAAACACAGACCCCCGGCACTTCGACCGGGGGTCTTTTTCATGGCTGAGAGAACTGTTACGGTGCCGGGGTGACGAAGATCTCCTGCGCATCGCGCACGCCGCACAGCCGGCAGGCAGGCACTGACATGACAATGCTCCTGCCCAATCCCTCTTTGGCGAGGGCCACAAAGGTATGCCCTTCGATCGCCACCTTTCCCGAGAATACGCCCAGTTCGCGCCATTTGGCAACAATAGAGGAGTCCAGCTCAACCGCTTCCTCCTCGCGCGTATATCCTTTGACAACCACGAGATGCTCTGCCGTAGCCACAGGCGCCACCATCTCCCCCGTCCGCTGAACCAGGCCTTTGACGAGCAGTGGTGCAAGAGCCTTTTTGACCGCATACAGGTCGCGCCCCTCTCCCAGGTGCCGCAAGGTGCGCTGCCTCGGAATGCGCGCAAGCAGGACCCACTGAAGGGGTGTCAGCGAAGGAGGCTCATCGAAGGAGACCGACGTCGTCAGCTTCTCGTCCAGTTCGGGCAGAACAGGCGTCATAGTACCTTCCTCGGTCTTCTCCCGTGCCTGCAGTCCCGCAAATGCCTCGGCATCCACCCTGAGATCCGGCGCATGCGCTTGCTCGCCTTCGTGAAATTCGAACTGACCCGCTGAGTAGGCTGCCAGCGCACTGACAAGAGCGTCAGGACCACGGGCACCGGCGTGGTTCACCTCAACGATGATGCCTTTGTCAAAGAAGATGGAACTCTCTGCCGTTTCCTGCCTCAGGACGAGGCGCCCAGTCTTCGCTCCTCTCATGATAAAGAGAATCACTTCACCAGCATTGAATCCTGCCAGATCGCCAGCCAAGGGCATGCGTGCCTCCGCGTTGTCGTATGAACGTACTTCGCTCTTTTGAATATTGGCATTATACTTTGAGCGCAGCCGCGTGCAAGTTGGCGGACCGGCCGACAAGGATCGGGGAGGGTGGTCTTGCAAAACAGCAAATCGCTTGTAGCATTCTTCTTACAAGGGTGGTGCGCCAGCATGAAAAAACGAGCGAGAAGTGTTGTAACAAGGCTTTTGGCAGGTTGCTCTATCGCAGCAGTGACTCTGATGCCATGGTGTGGACAGCGAGCGAACGCCTCCAGCCAGAGCGTCTCCAGCAGCGCGGTTTCGGCCAGCGTCCTGCAGAACGTCTGGGCATGGATCCAGCAAGCGGCCCATGCTGTGGGCATCTTCTTTGCATCGGTCTACATCGGCATCCGCGACTTTTTTGCCTCGGGCACTGCCTTGACCATGCTGGAGTCAGCGACACGCAGCGTCAATGATGCTGCCGTTCGCCTGCTTCTTCCCGTCTCCTCTCCCATTGCGCGTCTCATTTCCCGCCTTCTGCCAAACGTCGCCGTGACCCCGGAACTGACGGCCATCTGGATCTTCTGGATTCTCACCCTGCTGATTCTTGTACTGCTGGTGATTGCTCTACGGCCCCGGCATGCAGCACATCGCCTGCCCAAGGTCACACCGAGGACACCGGGGCAGGAGGAGAATACCATTCAGTTCGGCATGGTCGAGCAGGGTCCGCAGCCAACAGTCCCCATGACAACACCTGATCAGGCTGCTCGTGCCCACGAACCGGAAACCCAGCAG
>JBNAWM010000148.1:0-1595 GCA_049699855.1 Candidatus Cryosericum sp. | reverse complement strand
TCTCAATCGGGCAGGCTGGAGTGCTGACGCGGAGATGCAAGGGGGTGGAACGTGATCACTCGCATACCGGCAGAGGAGCGTCATTTCGTCAATACCTCATGGATGCAGGCCTATTGGCTGTTCTCGTACGGGGAGTGGTATGTGCCGGGCAACGTGCGCCTGGGCAAGCTGCGCGTCTTCAATGATGACCTGGTCCAGCCGAGGGAGGGCTTCGGGGCTCATCCCCACGAGGAGCTGGAGTTGGTCACCATCGTGCTTGCAGGACAGCTCACCATCATTGATGATGCGGGAGGGCATGCAGTGGTGCACGCAGACGGCATCATCGCATTGTCTACATTCTCACCGGCGTTCACGCTGGACTATGCTATCACCGCCGACCGCTGTCTGCTGGTCTACGTGACCTCCGGCTCCATCAGCCTGCAGGGCTCGCTGCTGGAGGAGGGGGATCAGGGGCGCGTCACGCGGGAGGACAGACCGCTTTCCCTTGCCTCGGCGACAGGGGGGAGCTTCGTGCTGGTGGATGTCGCTGCCTGATCACCTGATTTCGCTGTTTCTGTCCAGAGCCCCTTCACGTTGCAGGTGAAGGGGTTTTTTGTATGATAAAGTAACAGGGAAACAGACTGCGAACAGAGGAGCGAACCGATGATCATCGTAAGCCTGATCTACAATCTGGCACTGCTGGTGGCGCTGAGCATCATCTCCGGGTTTATTGGGGAGCGGCGGCAGTACCTGAATCAGTACGAGTCACTCCTGCAGGGGGTCCTCTTTGGCGGCGCCGCGGTCATCGGCATGCTGCTGCCCCTCAAGCTGGCTCCGGGTCTCATCTTTGATGGGCGCTCCGTCGTCATCAGCCTGTGTGCGTTCTTCTTCGGCCCTATCGCAGCCATGGTGGCCATGGCGATGGCGGCCACGCTGCGGATCATTCAGGGAGGTTCCGGCGCCATCATGGGGGTGTCGGTGATCCTGGAGTCCGGACTGATCGGCTTGTACTTCCATGCCCGCTGGATGAAGCAGGGCAGGGAGGTCTCGGCACGCCAGCTGCTCCTGCTGGGCCTGATTGTTCATGCCGTGATGATCGCTCTTGTCGCCACTCTGCCTGCCGGCCTGCGGATGAGTACCCTTCGCAGCATCGGCCTGCCGGTCATCCTCACCTATCCGCTGGCTACCATGCTGATTGGCAAGATCCTCTCGGACCACGCGGCACGCGGACGGTTTTTGCAGGAGCTGCACGAGAGCGAAGCCAAGTTCCGGACGCTGGCGGAGTCCACGCCGATGGGCATCCTGCTGTACCAGGACGACAAGTGGGTGTATGCGAACCCGGCTGCGACCGACATCACCGGTTACACGAATGCGGAACTGCTGTCCATGAACTTCTGGGACTTCGTCCATCCCGACTACCAGGACATCGTGAAGGAGCGCGGCCGGAAGCGCGAGAGTGGCCAGGACACCGTGTCCAGCTATGAATTCAGGATCGTCACCAAGGCCGGCGAGGAAAGGTGGGTCCAGCTCTTTGGCACATCAACCGAGGTCCACGGACGTCCCTCCGGGCTCATTACCGTGGTGGACATCGCGGAGCGCAAACGGGCCGAGGCGGA
>JBNAWM010000147.1:0-2351 GCA_049699855.1 Candidatus Cryosericum sp. | reverse complement strand
TGCGCAGTTCCTCCTGCTTGTTCTCTTCGCCAATCAGCAGGCTGATCTCGCCCTCATGGCTGAGCGATGCCAGGTATGGCTTGACAACCTCCTCGCGACTCAAGAAGGCGCTCAATGTCGAGAAAGCCCCAATCTGATCCTCCGGCAATTCGCCAAGCATCTGTTCGATTCCCCGCACGACAATCTGACTCTCTCCTTTTCGAAGTTCGCCATCTATCAGCTGGGCAACAGCGTCAAGAACTCCCTCGTAGCGCCTTGCCATGTCCTGGGGCAGGATATTTCCAAAACGAAGGCTCCTGATCCCTTCCTCGAGGCTCTTGCCCCGCAGCTCACGCGCAAAAATGCCGTTGATGTCTGCCAGCTCACGCTCCGTCGATCCGGCAGGCGCAGGAATCTTGTATCCCTCGACATTCTCGCGGTCAGTGATGAGAACAAGCATGAGCATGCTGTCGCTGAACGGCACCAGACTGATGTGCCGCAGTGTTATCGAGTTGATGGGAGGAGACAGGACGAAACTCACCTTCTTGGTCTGGTCGGACACTGCAGATGCCACCGTCTCAAACAGACGGGGCAGGCTTTCGTAGTGCAGGGGCAGGTCCATCGGGCCGGCGAACATGCGCCCGCGCGTCGCCTCGACAAGAAAAGCCGAGACATATTGGTGGTAGGCGAGCACCGTTGGCACCCGTCCAGCCGAAACGTGCGGCTGCTGGAGATACCCCAATCGGCCAAGCTCTGCCATCTCATTGCGGATCGTCGCCGAAGACAGATCTGTACCCATCTGGCTGCAGACAAACCCGGAGCTGACAGGTTCACCATCATTCATATACTTCCGAACGATCGTCAGCAAGATGCGCTTCTGTCGTTCGGTCAACACTGTTTGTCTCATACTGATATTGTACACGGTGGAGTCATAGAGGCAAGTGAAATGTGCGTTCCAACCAAGAAAACGCTACACGAAACGCTTGCCCAGGGCAGAGAAACACCGGTCTCACAACCCCGCATTGGAACCTGCACAGTCAACATCAAGCGGGCAGCCCTGGATGGAGGGCTGCCCGCAACGAACAAAGCGTGAAAACGCCCTAGGCTTTCTTCAGCAGTGCGTCAATCCTGGCAGTAATGGTACGCTTGGGAACAGCACCGATCACCTGATCCACAACAACGCCACCCTTGAACAAGGCCAGTGTGGGGATGCTCATGATGCCGTACCGAGCTGCAATTTCCTGGTTTTCATCGACGTTCAGGCGGGCGACTTTCAATTTGCCCGCGTAGTCCTTGGCAATCTCGGCGACAACTGGTGCGACCATGCGGCACGGAGCACACCAAACCGCCCAAAAGTCGACCAGCACGGGCACCTGAGAGGAGAGCACCTCAGTCTGGAAATTCGCCGTCGTTGCAACAATCTCGTTGTCTTCCATCCGTTCCTCCTTGCAGAATCCTCTGCGTGATTCAAATGGTGGTTCGTCGTTCTACTTCAAGCCGCTGTAGGTGATGAGCAGTTTTTCAAGCCGCTCCAGTTCCTGCTCGGGGCTCAGGTTCTGCTGAGTGCTGCAGCCGACTTCATTCAGCAGGATATCTGTTCCAATGCGGCCGATTGCCGCATGCACGGCAACCAACTGCGTCAGGACAGCATCGCAAGGCCGGCCTTCGTCGACCATCTTCTGAATCCCACGCAACTGCCCTTCGACACGTCGAAGGCTATGGAGAACTTTTGTCTTCTGCATCATATACCCCATGGGGTATACTAGGCTGTTTGTTGCCGTTGTCAAGAATGTCTGTAGTATAGAATGTTGAATAGTGGAGGTGTTGCATGAAGCGATTCCTGACCAGCTTGACCGTTCTTGCTGTCGTTTTCGTGATCTTTGCGCTGATCGTAAGCCCGTTGCGAATGCAGAGGGTCCAACTGACCATTCTCTTCTTTCCCACCATCACGGCCTCCGTGGAGGCGGTCGCATACGTGTCGTTTCTCGTTGGTCTTCTGCTTGCAACCTGGATTGCTTTCGTCGAAGAACTGGCACTGCGCAGGAGGTACCGCGAGGCTCAGGCTGACCTGCAGAAACGGCTGAAGGCAGCTGAAGAAAACAAACGAGCACCAGACAATTTCGCCCCGGCATCTCCGGGTGAGCAGCAGCCCGGCCAATGAAGCACTTCACAACACCGCAGCTGACGCGCGCCGCCCTCATTGCGGCAATGTATATCGTCTTCACAATGTTGCCCCCATTCAACACGATCAGCTACGGCATGGTCCAGTTCCGCCTCGGCGAAGCCCTGGTCCTCCTGCCATTTCTTCTTGACGAAGCCATCCTTGGCATCGGGGTCGGCTGCCTGGTGGCCAATCTGTTCTCGCCATTTGG
>JBNAWM010000146.1:0-1865 GCA_049699855.1 Candidatus Cryosericum sp. | reverse complement strand
AGAGGCGTGCATGAATACAATTCGCGCAAAGGAAGAACTGGGGCCGAACGTCACCAGATATGTCATTGAAGCCCCGTTGATCGCAACACATAGAAAGCCCGGGCAGTTTGTCGTCGTGCGCGTAACAGATGACGGCGAACGGATTCCGCTGACCATCGCCGATGCCGATCCCTCTGCTGGAACGATCTCGCTGATCGTGCAGGCTGTCGGCAAGACCACTCGCCAGATGGCGTTGCTCAAGCCCGGGGACACCATCCATGACATGGCCGGTCCCCTTGGACGGCCGACGCACATCGAGCACTTTGGAACCGTGCTGTGTGTTGGGGGAGGCATCGGGACGGCGCCGCTTTATCCCATCGCAATTGGCATGAAGGAGGCGGGAAATCATGTCATAACGATCCTGGGTGCCAGAACGCGCGACCTGCTCATTCTGGAGGATGATATGCGCCGAGCCAGCGATGAACTCATCATCATGACAGATGATGGATCGTATGGCACCAAGGGGCTTGTGACGGACGCCGTCCGCTCCCTGGTGAATGCCGGAACTCATGTCGATCAAGCGGTGATCATTGGACCTCCACTCATGATGAAATTTACGTCGCAACTCACCAAAGAACTGGGCATCCCTGCTATCGCTTCGCTGAACCCCATCATGGTTGACGGCACAGGTATGTGTGGCGCCTGCCGTGTCACGGTCGGCGGTCAGCTGAAGTTCACCTGTGTCGATGGTCCCGAGTTCGACGCGCACGAAGTCGACTGGGATGGATTGATCCTCAGGCTGGGGATGTACCGCCCGGAGGAAAAAGCAGCCGCTGAGCGCTTTGACCACGAGTGTCAGCTGGACCGCGTCCTGAAGGAGCCACGATGAACGCCGCTGAGCGCTTGAAGTTGAAGCCCGTCCCCATGCCTGAGCAGGATCCGGCCGAACGGGTCCACAATGTTCAGGAGGTTCCCCTGGGGTTCACCAGCGAGATGGCTGCGGAGGAAGCCGAACGGTGTCTCCACTGCCCGGATCAACCCTGCGTCAAGGGCTGCCCTGTGGGAGTGCAGATCCCTGATTTTATCACGGCAATTCAGAAAGGCAATTTTGCCGGCGGCATCGGCATTATCAAGCAGACCAATCTCCTGCCGGCAGTGTGCGGGCGTGTATGCCCTCAGGAATCGCAATGCCAGAAGGCCTGCACCGTGGGAAAGGCCCACCATGACGTCAGTCAGGCCGTTCAGATTGGCCAGCTGGAACGGTTCCTTGCTGACTGGGAACGCAAGAACCACGCCCAGCTCATACCTCAGATCCCGCCGCCTACCGGCAAGCGCGTCGCCGTTATCGGCAGTGGACCTGCCGGGCTGACTCTCGCAGGAGATCTGATCAAGCTGGGACATGCTGTCACAGTGTTCGAAGCGCTGCACAAGCCCGGTGGTGTCCTGGGGTACGGCATCCCCGAATTCCGTCTGCCCAAGGAAATCGTCTATACAGAGGTCTCGTACCTGTCTCAGCTGGGCGTCGACTTTCACTACAACACGGTGATCGGAAAGTCGCTCTCCCTGGATGAGATACGTCGTGACTATGATGCAATCTTTATTGGCAGTGGAGCCGGCCTGCCCAATTTCCTGGGCATCCCGGGCGAGAACCTGCTGGGCGTCTATTCTGCCAATGAATACCTCACACGCGCCAACCTCATGCACGCCTACGACGAAAACTCCAATACCCCCATCCTCCGCCGAGACACGGTGGTCGTCCTGGGAGGTGGGAATGTTGCGATGGACTCGGCCCGCACTGCCCTGAGGCTCGGGGCGCACAAGGTCTCGATCCTCTACCGACGCTCTGAAGAGGAGATGCCGGCGCGCAAAGAGGAGTACCATCATGC
>JBNAWM010000145.1:0-2103 GCA_049699855.1 Candidatus Cryosericum sp. | reverse complement strand
GTCGGTCGGCTACAGCCAGAAGCTTGTTCATCGCGCGTTCGGTTCCCATTTCGTGGGTGTAGAACAAAGCGTCCATGAGCGCGTCCGGCATATGCTCATCCGGCTTCATCAGGATGGAAGTGAGCGTGAGGTAGTCGAAGTCGCCGATCATGCCGTCCGACTCTGGCAGATAAAAGCCCTTCGACGCGATGTAATCCGCATGCGGTCTCAAGAACTCCAGTAGTACCTGCGGCGAGACCGACTGCAGGACTCTCGGATGTGCAAATCTTCTCAGACTGTAGCTAGGCAAGTTGCTCCTCCTTCTGCCCTCCAAAGGGCGATGCTTATGCTCCGCGAGCCGCTTGTGAAAGACATACGCCCTACGACAAAGGCGAAAGAGAGTCCCTAGACGCTGGTGGCAGGGGAGCTGGTAATGATTGTATCAAACCGAACACTTGTTTGGCAATGGGTGATTTGCCCCACTTCCGACCATGTTTGCGCTGGGCGCCACTTTAGACCCGTCCTCGTTCGGCCAGGCGCAGAAATTCCCGGCAACGCCTCTCCACCGCCAGTAAATATCAACTGGGGACGGGCCGGCCGATTGCGGTTCAGTCCCCCGGGCGCGCCTCAACCCAACGACCTTTGACTGGAGGACACATTGGTACGAACGGTATACAAGTTCACCTTCGACGACAACGTCGCGATGGATGAGGTTGAGCGGATACTCGCGTTGTCTGTTATCCCCGTGGAGTCGATCCACGGTGAGTCCGCGATGCTGGTCGACGGCAGGTTTGCCGTGAACAAGAGGCGTCGCACCTGCCTTATTGACGCTGAGTCTCAGCTCGGAAACGACCTCGCGAGAGTGTTCACTGGATTCTTGAACGCCAACTCCGGCGGCGGCTTCCGAGTCGATATCCGGGAGACCGGGGAGCAGCTCGGCGATGTGCTGGATCTGTATGGAGCATTCGCATGAGGCGGCCGCTACTCACCACCTACTCATTCTGGAACGCGTTCCGCAACTGCCGCAAAGCCTGCGAGTGGCGGTATCTGAGGGAACTGGTCCCAATCGGTCGGGACCAGACCCTCTCCTTCGGGACACTGATCCACACATGTCTTGAGATGTGGCATGGTGGAAGCAGGCTGGACGCGGTGCTCGACTTTATTGACGCTTCGCTTCCCAACCGCTCACAGGATGAATCGCAGAAGTCGGAATGGCACCTGGCGACGGCGATGATGAAGGGCTATGCTGCCCGCTACGCGGCTGAGGATTTCGAGATTGTCGTCCTTGAGAAGACATTCGAAGGTAGGATCATTAACCCCGCGACCGGCGCATGCTCTCGGAGCCTGACAATCGCAGGCAAGGTCGACGGCATAGTGCGGATGCGGGCAACTCGTGAGTGCTACATCCTTGAGCACAAGACAGCTTCTCAGGTCGACGCCGACTATCTTGAGCGATTGTGGACTGACTTACAGATAAGCCTCTACGCGCATTACGTCGAGCAGACCCTGGGCATCAAGGTCGCCGGCGTCATCTACAACGTGCTCGTGAAAGCCAAGCTACAGCAGGGCAAGGGCGAGACGGAAGCCGAGTTCGAATCCCGCCGCGCGGATCTGCTGTCCAAGTCCAAGACCGGCAAGTCTTCGGCTGTGCGCAAGCTGCCGGAATCGGATGAGGCATTCCAGGACCGGCTCGCAGCCAAATACGCGGAGCCGGATATGTTCTGTCGAGAGGCGCTCTACATCTCGCGCGACCAGTTCGACGCGATGAAGAGCGACATCTGGGAGCTTACGCAGCAGTTCCTGGACTGCAGACGGCGCGACGCGTTCTGCCGGAACACATCCTACTGCTTCGCCAACCATCGGACGTGCGCCTACTTCCCGCTGTGCCGGTCGAACGGCAGTGAGAACGTGATCGCCAACTTCTATGAGACGAAACCACCGCACGAGGAGCTGCGGACGGATTCCGAGATATCAACCGCCCACAAGGAGGCATTCTGATGCTACTTCCAACCCAGAAGACACCGCCGAAGCCAAACCTGGCCGATCTGACGGTCCTGGTCTACGGCGCGACCAAGATAGGCAAATCAACATGGTGCTCACACGCGGATCGCGCGGTATTCCTCT
>JBNAWM010000144.1:0-1810 GCA_049699855.1 Candidatus Cryosericum sp. | reverse complement strand
CAGCCAAGCATTGCGGCGACGGCGAAGCCGAGCACAGCCCCGGCAATGGTTGCGCCTGGACTGGCCTGCTGCGCCGAGCCGACGACAAAGAGGACCGTCTCGATCCCCTCCCGGATAACGGAGATGAATGCAAGCGAGGCGAGAGTCCATACAGAGCCATCGCTGACGGCATGCAGTACTCGTTGCCGCAGGCTTGAGCCTATCACTCCCGATTCGCGTTTCATCCACAGCGTCATCCATGTCAGAATGATGACGGCCAGGAGCTTCAGACTCCCCTCGAGAGGTGCCTGAAAGCGTTCAACTTCCGTCGTGTGCAGGAGGGCGAAGATGCCGACGGCTGCCGCAACGCTGACAATAGCCGCCGCCACTGTCCCCAGCCATACCTTGCCAACGGACCTGCTGGCACCCAGCTGACGCAGGTAGGCCAGAATGATCGCCAGTACGACTGCTATCTCTACTCCCTCTCGAAGTGTTATGATGAACGTATTCAGCATATCTCATCCTTTCCTGACGGCCCACAGGGGGCGATCAACAAACGATTATAGATAGCTATACTAAGAAGTAAATGAAGCAGGTGTCAACATTGCCGTTCTTACGCTCCCGGCACGATACCGCCCATGGGTGTGAGTTCCAGTCCGTTTGCGCGCAGGACCCGGATGAGTGCGTTGAGTCCCACAGAGTCGCAGGCCATGTGCCCGGCGACGACAAGTGTCCCTTTGACGTCGGACTGGCGCAGCTTCAGGATGTCGGCGACCTCCATGTGCAGGGTCATGACTGTCCCCACCCCATGGCGCCAGTATGACTCGACGACCGCAGCTCCGCCGTTGGTACCACCTGCAAAGGCAGTGACAACCCTGCCAGCCGGCGCGGCAGCATCTCCGACGACAACCGCGGGACGCGTCTTCGCGTGCGCGAACTCCGGAAGTTCGAGGAGGATATCTGTGAGGTCTTGTACGGTCGCAGCCTGTCCCTTTTCGGCCAGACGCCGCTGAACGTGGGCGTCCACGATACGTTCCATCATCAGGTCACAGGGATAGTGGACGTTCATAAACGGCATCCCCATCAGCCGGGCGACGCTGGGCATGTAGTCCCAGTTGCGCATGTGGTTGTTGCGCTCGACACCAAACTGGCGAGGTTTGAGGGCTTCTCGTGCCTCGTCCTCGGGGACGCCCGCCCTGGTAAGCGTGCGCAGTTGTCGATTCATGACGAGGTGCAAGTTGAGCATGGCGTCGTCCCCTTGCGGGTGGTGCACGATGACACCATCGTATCCCAGGTCGCGGGCGATCGCCAGCAGGCCGGTATCAGCATCGATGCACACCAGTGCCTTCGTAATCTCACCGGGTACGTACACCTGCGTGTCCTCCGGGATCTCCGTGAGCCCCGCCATCTCCAATGCCAGTTGCATGATTCGGTCTGTATGCATGGTCTTCCCCTCTCATTCAGGATACCGTCCAACCCAGTATACGCACAGTCGAAGGCAATAGCAGGGCAGCCTCCGCCAGCGTGAGGTTATGGCATTGATGAGCCGTCACGGAGTCGCGACGTGGTCGGTTGGGATGGGGGGAGCATATGACGTGCGATCAGACCATGTCCGGTGGCGAAAAGTAACCGTCCCGTAACCTACGTAGGGGATGATAGGAGTGCGCCCCAGTCCGGCAGAGCGGTTGAGAGTGTTGAACTGCGGCGACACTCATTGGAGGAGGTCTTATGGCTACACAGAAATCGGGGTTGCGCATGATGTCGGTCCTGTTGGCTGTGGTCTTGGTGTTGGCGATGGCTCCGTCGGTCAATGCGGCAGATCATGGTCTAG
>JBNAWM010000143.1:0-2664 GCA_049699855.1 Candidatus Cryosericum sp. | reverse complement strand
TTTGCAATAATCTGGCAAATGCCTACAATTCACATGCATTTTGAAGAGCTGGTCAGTCAGGACATTGTCGAGGCGAGGAGGCCAGAGATGTTCAAGAAGATTCTCATAGTGGTCGACAACTCCGAGATCATGAAAGACGTGGTGGAGTACACAGCAACACTGTTTCCCGATGCGTTCTTCTGTCTGTACAGCATCATCAATCTAGGTTCCTTCTCCGGGTACTACACCAAGGTCGTGTACAAGGAAATGAACGAGCTAAGCCAGGACGCGCTCTCATCCCTGGAAAACCTTCTTGAAAAGAGGTCCATTCAGTTCACAGCCAAGACCGTGGTGGGCGATCCCGTCAGCGAAGTGCTCAGCCATGCGCGGGCCAACGGAGTCGACCTTATTGTGATGGAGACGCATGCGGGCGTGACCGCCAACAAGATCAAGCTGGGAAAAACGACGTTTTCGATGATTATGCACTCCCACCTTCCCGTCCTGCTCCTTGGAGAGGATCTGAAGGTTAATCCCAGCCCGAGGATTCTGCATCCAACCTCGGGCAGCAAGTACTCGGAGCTGGCTACCCACGTCACAGGAGCCGTCGCTGCACAGTGGAAGAGCCCCGTTGACGTGCTGGTCCTGAATGATGACCACGAAGGCGTCAAGACGAGAGTCGAGCAGATCCTGACGGAGTCCGGGATCACCGGGGACTTCAGCTTTGCCGAACACGGCAAGGAGGTCTCCTCGGTCATCGCGCAGGCATCCGATGCAGATATCATCATTGGCAGCAGAGGCTCGCCGCGAAAGAGCTACAAGCTGAGATTCCTGTTCCGTCCTTTCGCGCTCGACCCGCACATCCGGCTTATCGTGGCGTTCCTTCCAAAGCCATTCCTGCTGGTATGCGACTGACATTAAGGAGATAACGCCATCCCATGAGCCCACAGATCATTTCGCTGGTCATCTTTGTCGTTGTGTATGCCTTCATCATCTTCAATGTTTTGCCCCGCTCGAGCGTGTCTCTGGTAGGGGCGTTTCTCCTGGTCATTCTTGGTGTCCTCGAACCCAAGGAGATCGTTACGTCCATCAACTGGGATGCCATCGGGCTCATCTTCGGCATGTTCATTCTGGTGCGTATGTTGACGGACAGCGGATTCTTCGACTTCCTGAGCGTGAAGGTCCTGAAGCTTACGAAAGGCGTGCCGATTAACATCCTGATTGCCTTTGCCCTCCTCACCGGTCTGCTGGCCGCGTTCATGGACAGCATCACCGTGCTTCTCTTCATGAGCGCCCTGTCCATCCAGATTGCCAAGAAGCTGAAGATGAGCCCGGTTCCGTTCGTTCTTTCGCAGATCACCGCGGCGAACATCGGTGGCAGCGCCACCCTGATGGGCGACCCGCCCAACATCATTCTGGGGACGGGCCTCGGAGTCACCCTGCTTCAGTTCATCAAGTACCTTGCTCCCATTTCGATGGCCGTCCTCCTGCTGAACACGCTGTACTTTGTGCTGTTCTACAAGAAGACGTTCAACAAGGCCGAGAGGTTGGAGAGTGACTACCTGAAGAACCTGAACCCGCGCGAGCACGTCAGTGACTACTATATGATGGTCGCCTCGATGATCAGCTTTGCGGTGGCGATCCTTCTCCTCATTTTCCACGAGAAGTTCAACATGCCCGTTGCCTATGCGGGTCTTATCGGAGCATCCCTGGGACTTGTGCTCAACGGGAAGAAGGTCGCCAACATCTGGGAGTCCATTGACTGGGAGGTACTGCTGTTCTTCAGCACCCTCTTCATCATCATCGGTTCGCTGGTGAAGACAGGAGTGATCAGTTCGATCAGCAGTGGCATTGCGCGTCTCGCCAATGGCAGCAGCCTCATCACCAAAGGCATCCTGCTGTGGATGTCAGGTATCCTCTCCGGATTCATCGACAATGTTCCCTTTGCCGCGTCCATGGTGCCCGTCGTCAAGCTGCTTGCCCCGGCGGGTGTGGTATCGCTGTTGAGCATGGCGCTGATCGTGAGCTTTGGCACGGACGTAGGAGGCAACTTCACGCCCATTGGTGCGTCGGCAAACGTCGTCGGGCTTTCGATCCTCTCCAAGGCAGGCGTCGACGTGGAATGGAAAGACTACTTGAAGGCGGTGGTCCCGATCACGTTCATCAATATTGTTGTGGCCGGCCTGATGTTTGCCATCTTCTACAGGTAGCCGAGGAAGGTTCGTGCTTCGCAGGTCATGACGTACCGGGTGGGGCTTGCGACGGTTTTGGAGCAGTCTTCTCACTGGAAGCGAGCGTGCGCATGATCACGCTGCGCAGGAAGCGCTGGTCGCCGAGCCGGTTCTTCAGTGCCGTCTCGAGTGCTCCCACGGGGTACAGGTTCTGCGGTGCCCGGGTGTCACCCCACAAGTTGCTGGAGTAGTGTACCGCGATGGCGGAGGCGAGGTTGGCCAGGTGCACAGCCTCCGTGAGTCCCGTGACGGGCAGTTCGATGCGCACCAGATTGGCCATCTGGCTGGCGAAGGGCGTGACTGTCCGGAGCCGAAGGAAGAAGCTCATCTTGCTGCTGCCGCTGCTGTCAGCATACCGGATCTCGAAGATGGGCGTGCGCTGCGCGGCCCCCAGCGCCAGGACGGTGGCGAACTGTGCAGGCGGCAGGTACGCTTCCTGGACGTTTTTGATGATGCC
>JBNAWM010000142.1:0-2724 GCA_049699855.1 Candidatus Cryosericum sp. | reverse complement strand
GTTGCACAAAACGCGATTACAGGTATCATTATTGATGCCGCAATGAGCGGTTTGTGGCCTCATTACGAGACGCTGAAAGGCTGGTGATTATCGTGCAGGATACTCTGGACAGGCTCAAGTCGTCACCGGGGGTTCTTTCCGTGATGTTGACCGATCTTGATGGCACCATTCTCTACACCGCTTCAGACATGGATGTTGCGCCTCCCCTGGTGCGAGGACTGATTCTGTCCTTCGCGGGATACATGCAGCAGATCGTCACGCAGCTGGACATGGGCAAACTCACCGAGCTGGATGTCGAAACGACGACCGGGCGCATCATGATGGCGCAAACCAGGGAAGGGGTACTGTCGGTCTTTGCGACCAAGCAGAGCAGTCTCGGCAGCATCAAGGCTGCCATCACCCGAACTCTCAAGGAGCTTGCGGAGACCACCTGAAGCACAGGCTTTACGATACCGATACAACTGAAGGAGTTGCCATGGATCGATACTTCCTGACCACGGCCATTTACTACATCAACGACAAGCCACACCTCGGTTCGATTTCCGAAACCATCGCAGCCGACTTCATCGCACGCTTCCAGCGCAAGCTGGGCAAAGACGTGCTGTTCTCGACAGGAACCGACGAGCACTCCCAGAAGGTCGAGCGTACCGCACAGGGGCGAGGAGAACCCGTCGAGCAGTACACCCAGGAGGCGGCGGCCCTGTGGAAGTCCCTCTTCGACAGGCTGGGCATCAGCTACTCGCGGTTCATCCGCACTACCGACGCCGATCATGTGGGGGTCGTGCAGGAGATGTTTCAGAAGCTGTATGACCAGGGAGACATCTACAAGGGGTCCTACGATGGCTGGTATTGCGTCAAGGACGAGGCTTTTCTGCTGGAATCGGACCTGGTGGACGGCAAGTGCCCCCATTGCGGCCTGGAGGTTCAGCATGTGTCCGAGGTCAATTACTTCTTCCGCCTTTCAAAGTACCAGGAGCCCCTCCTGAAATGGTATGAGGACCATCCCGACTTCGTCCTGCCTCAGATGCGGGCTCATGAGCTGGTCAACGTCATGCGCGGAGGGCTCAAGGATGTCTCCGTGTCAAGGTCCACGGTCAAGTGGGGCATCCCCGTCCCGTTCGACACAGACCAGACGGTCTACGTCTGGTTCGATGCCCTGATCAACTATGCGACGGTCGCCGGCTACGGCACGCCGCGATTTGCCACCGACTGGCCCGCAGACCTGCACCTGATCGGCAAGGACATTACGCGGTTCCATGGCATCATCTGGCCCGCCATGCTCATGGCCCTGGGCATCCCTCTGCCGCGCCACATCTTTGCTCATGGCTTTTGGAACTTCGAGGGAGAGAAGATGTCCAAATCGCTGGGCAACGTCGTCGATCCCGCAGCCCTCATCACCAACCTGAGCGCGTTGATCGGCATCGACGAACCGATGGCGGTCGACGCTCTGCGATACTACCTGTCCCGAGAGGGAACGTACGGGCTCGATGTCGACTTCTCCAGCCAGCGCCTGCTGCTGCGGTTCAATACCGACCTGGCCAACGACCTGGGCAATCTTCTCAACCGGAGCTTGAACATGTTTGCCAAATTCCGGCCTCAGATCGCCGGCCGGCCCTTTGAGCCAAAGCCCGCTCTTTCAGAGCTGTTCTCCACGACCATCGCGGCGGTGACTGCCGACTATACAGCCCTGCAGTTCTCCGCAGGCCTGGAGAAGACGTGGATGCTGGTCAACACCTTGAACAAGATGATCGAGGACGACAAGCCATGGACGCTGGCCAAGAATGGAGACAACGACGCTCTTGCCCAGCACCTGGCAACTCTCCTCACGGGCATCTGGTATGTTGCGAACCTGATTGAGCCCTGCATGCCAACTGCGTCGAATCGCATTCTCGCAGCGATCCGCCGTCCGCAGGTTGCATGGAGCGACCTTGAGTGGCGCGGCCCGGGCGCGGAACTGCCCGAGGCGGCATCGACAGTCCTGTTTCCACGCATCCAGGACGATCAGTTGAAGGAGTTCCTGGCGGCACAGGCAGCACGCAAGACGGCTCCCCCTGCTCAGGAGACTTCTACGGCCCCTGTCGAACCTGCCCCGGCTGAACCCGCCTTGATCAGCATCGACGATGTCGCAAAGCTTCAACTGCGCATTGCCACCATCCTCGAGGCAGAGCGGGTGCCCAAGACGGACAAACTGGTCAAGCTGCATCTGAGAGTCGGGGGCAGTGAACGGACCATCGTTGCCGGGATCGGCAAACACTACGAGCCAGAGACGCTGGCCGGAAAGCAGATCGTGATCGTGGCCAATCTTCAGCCGCGCACGCTCAAGGGCATCACCTCCCAGGGCATGCTCCTCGCTGCATCTGCAGGAGATGAGATGGCTCTCCTGACACCCATGTCGCCCATTCCCGACGGAGCAGACATCCATTGAACACGCCCCTGTACGTCGACACACACGCTCACGTCCAGATGCCCGAGTTTGATACGGATCGGAGCCAAGTGCTGGAGCGCATGCGTTCTGAAGGCGTTCAGTGGATCGTCTGTCCGGGGGTCGATCTTGCAACCTCGGCCCTGGCCAGCCAGCTCGCGCGCCAGGAAAGCGATGTCGTGGCGACCATCGGCGTGCATCCCGAGGATTGTGACAAGGCGCCCGCCGATTATCTGGCACAGCTGCATGCACTTTATGTGACTTACACGCCGCACATCGCTGGCGTCGGTGAGATTGGACTG
>JBNAWM010000141.1:0-2725 GCA_049699855.1 Candidatus Cryosericum sp. | reverse complement strand
GGCATGGCCAGTCTGCCATCGGCAACTGAACTGGCAAGCGGCGTGCCGGCTGCAAGTGTCAGATTGTACCAGGAGATATGGTCCACTTCAAGCCGTATAGCCTGTCGCAGCGACGAAATCTCGTCATCGGGTCCAGAGCTGGGAAGGCCATACATGAGGTCCAGAGAAACGTTCTGAATGCCTGCCTGCCGTGCCTCCAGCACGGCGCGTTCCGCCCCGTGCGCATCATGCAGGCGACCGAGCACGTGCAGTGCCTGGTCATCGAAGCTCTGCACCCCGATGCTCAGCCGGTTGATGCCTGCGTCGACAAAACCCCTGAGCTTCGCGCTGGTCAGGCTGTCAGGGTTTCCTTCCAGGGTGACCTCGCAATCGGAGGCGGTGGGCAGTCCCTCGCGGAAGGCCCCGACAAGGCGCGCCACCTGGTCCGGCTCCAGCAGAGACGGAGTTCCGCCACCCAGGTAGATCGACGCGAGCTCATAGCTTTTCTGCCCCAGCTGTGCGGCCCAGGCGGACCATTCGGTCAGCACCGCCTGTACATAGGCATCGGGAACCCGCGAGGCGCCCCCTGTGGACAAGAAGTCGCAATATGTGCATCTGCGCCGGCAAAAGGGGATGTGGACGTAGACGGCCAGCGGCTTATTCGTCCGACTCACGCTTGAGAATGGAAAGGAATGCCTCCTGCGGGATGCTCACCTTGCCGATCTGCTTCATCTTCTTCTTGCCTTCTTTCTGCTTCTCGAGCAGTTTGCGTTTGCGCGTCACGTCGCCGCCATAACACTTGGCAAGGACATCCTTGCGCAGCTGCACAATGTTCTCCCGCGCAACGATCTTCCCACCAATGGCCGCCTGCAATGCCACCTCATACATCTGGCGCGGAACGTACTTCCTCAGCCGTTGAAGCATTGAGCGGGCGATCCGTTGAACCTCATCTTCATGAGCAACAAAAGAAAGCGCATCCACTGGGGTTCCATTGACCAGGACATCGACTTTTGCCAGACGTTCCTTGCGATAGCCGGCCAGCACGTAATCAAGCGTACCATAGCCTTTGGTGATCGATTTCAGCCGGTCGAAAAAATCGGTAATGATCTCGGAGAGCGGCAGTTCATACTGAAGAACCGCACGCCGGCTTTCGGGATAGGACATGTTGATGTAGATGCCCCTGCGCTTGTTGGTCAGTTCCATCACATCGCCGATGGCCTCGTGCGGTACCACGATCTCGGCTTTGACAAACGGCTCCTCGATCCAGTCGATCTCGCCCAGAGGAGGGAACTTCGAGGGACTGTCGGCAAGAACTGCTTCGCCGGTATTGCGCTTGATGATGCGGTAGCGGACGTTGGGCACGGTCACAATGATGTCCTGGTTGTACTCGCGGCGAAGCCGTTCCGTAATCACCTCAAGGTGCAGCAATCCACTGAAGCCACAGCGAAACCCGAATCCAAGCGCTCCGGAGGACTCGGACTCAAAAGTCAGCGAGGCATCGTTCAGCTGGAGACGCTGAAGCGAAGACTTCAGCCCCTCGTAGTCGTTTGCGTCAATCGGATACAGCCCTGCGAACACCATGGGCAGGACCGGCCTGTATCCCGGGATTGGCTCAAGTGCCGGCTGAAGCGCCCTGGTAACAGTATCGCCGATGTGCACCTCCGCAGGAACCCTGATCACCGCCGCGAAGTAGCCGACATCGCCGGCGGTCAGTACGTCCGTCACCACCGGTGTCAGCTCGAAATAGCCAACCTCGACGACATCGAATTCGTTGCCGGTGGCCATGAACTTGATGCGATCGCCCTTGCGGAGCGTTCCAGCAAATACCCTGATATGGACCACAACACCCTTGTAGGTGTCGAAGTGTGAATCAAACACCAGGCATTTCAGCGGCGCCTCGGCATCTCCGGAGGGAGCAGGAACCCTGTCCTCGATAACGCGGAGCAGTTCATCGACGCCCAAGCCGGTTTTTGCACTCACAAGACAGGCGTCGGAAGCATCGATCCCAATGATCTCCTCGATCTCGCGCTGCGTTTCGGCCACGTCGGCGTTTGGCAGGTCGATCTTGTTGACCGCCGTGATAATCGTCAGATTGTGGTTGAGGGCGAGGTACGTATTCGCGACCGTCTGCGCCTCGACGCCCTGCGTGGCATCCACGACCAGGACAGCCCCTTCGCAGGCTGCTATGCTGCGCGACACCTCGTAGTTGAAGTCGACGTGCCCGGGTGTGTCGATCAGGTTGAAGACGATCGGCGAGCCGTCTCGCGCCGTATAGGTCAGGCGTATCGGGTGAGCCTTGATCGTGATGCCCCGCTCCTTCTCCAGGTCCATCTGGTCAAGAACCTGGTCGCCCTTGTTCTTCAAAATGAAGCCAGCCCGTTCAAGAAAGCGGTCCGCCAGGGTCGACTTTCCATGGTCAATATGCGCGATGATGCAGAAATTGCGTATGTATCGAGAATCCATGAATCCAGCCTACTGCGCCGGTACGATCTCGTTGTGTTTCAATTCGAAGGTCACTTTCTCGCCGTCGCTCGTGACCGCTACGGTATCTCCCCGCTTGAAAACCCCCTCCAGGATCCGATAGGAAAGCTCGTTCTCGACCTCGTGCTGGATGAGCCTCAGCAGAGGCCGGGCACCGTACTCAGAGCTGAAGCCCTTGCGAGCGAGATAGGAGATGAGCTCCGGACTGAACTGCAGGTGCATGTCCTCCTCTTCGATTTCCCTCGTTACTCTCGCAAGAAGAATC
>JBNAWM010000140.1:0-2801 GCA_049699855.1 Candidatus Cryosericum sp. | reverse complement strand
GCGAGACGAACGGGAGATCTGAGAGAAAACCCCTCAGTGGAGCTCGAAGCTCGCCGAGACCGACACGGACAGGACATTGGTGCCCGACTCGATGGGAATGGCACCGCCGGCGGCGGCCCCCATGCCCTCGGCACCGGCAAGGACTGCTGCCGGCCCGGACCAGTCGGCGGCGACCGAGACAATATCGCCCAGGGTATGCGTGGTACCTTCCAGCGTTCCCTGAGCCTTGGCCCGAGCATTCGCCATGGCATCCTTCATGAGCTTCGCCTTCAGCTCCTCCCGGTTAGTGATGTCAAAACTGATACTGTTGAAGATGTTCGCGCCGGCTTTCGACGCTGCATCGATGACCGCCGAGACAAGAGCGGGCTTGATCTGGACAGTGACGGTATTGCTCACCCGCCACCCAGTGGGTTTCGACTGCCCGCTGGAATAGTCAAAGTTCTGATTGACGTAGAAATTGCTGGTCTGGATATCCTCGGCCTTCACCCCGGCACCCTTCACGGCTGACAGCACGTTGTTCATGACCGCCCCGTTGTCCTGCTGGGCCTTCTCCACGGTCGGGGCATCGGTCTGGACACCGAGGTCCAGGTGGGCAACATCCGGTACAAATGACTGCTGGGCCGTACCGGTTGCTGCGACGACTCTGAGCTGACGAGGGGGGCGTGCCACCCCCAGGGCCAGCCCCGCCGCCGCACAAACCACGGCAACGACCAGCAGACCAATGATCAGTCCCTCATGCTTCATGCTGCACACCCCCTTGACGTTGTCCCGCTACTGCATTCAGGGCTTCGGATACGTGATGTCGATGCCCTGCGTAGCGGCAGTCCAGTCGACCTGTGCGCCAAATGCCTCGGAGATGAAGCGGATGGGCACCATGGTCGTACCACTGATGATCACCGGCACACCCTGCAGGATCACCTTCTTGCCGGCGACTGAGGCGTAATTCGTCCCCACCTGCAGACGAATCGACGAACCCCTCAACGAAATGTCGATGATCTGGAACACGGGATCCCAGGTAACCGTCGCGCCAAATGCCTCGCCGATGAACCGCAGAGGCACCATCGTATTGCCACTCTTGATGACGGGAGCGACCTGCAGGGTCTTCTTGGTGTCATTGACCATACCGGTCTTGTTGCCAACTTGCAGGTGAATGACCGTGCGGGCCTTGTACGTCACCGGGATTGCCGTCTTGCGCTGATTGCCGACCGCGTCTGTCGCAGTAATCTCTATGAGGTTATCTCCCTCCTTGAGCATCACATTAGAGGAGAAGGTGCCATCGGCATTCACGGTCACTGCGCTGCCAGCTACCTTGACAACTGCACCCGGCTCGGTTTTGCCGGTAACCTCACAGATGGAAGTGAGTACCGTAGAGTACATGACCGGCTTCGTGATCGTGAGAACAGGCGGCGTCGTGTCAAGCGTGATGGCAAGCTGTGTCTGGCCGATGTTGCCCGATACGCTGGTCACCGTTATGGTAATGGTTTGAGGACCTTCCTTGAGAGCGACGGCCGTGGAGAAGTCGCCGGTTGGCGAAACTGTGACTGGCGTACCCGCAACATTCACCTGCATGCCGGGAGCCACTTTTCCCACGATCGTCACCGGCGATGTGCCGACCGTTGCTCCCTGAGCCGGGCTGACAATGGTGGCCGTGGGTGGAGTCGCATCAACCTTGGCCGTGAAGGTCTGCGCGTCCTCCTGGTTGCCCTGGCGGTCCCGTGCGTAGTAGGTCAGCGTCACGTTGCCGTCTGGAAGCTGGAAGGGCGTCGCATACACCTGCTGGGCGCCGCCGTTGACAGAATAGTAAACGACCGGGTTGCTGTCCACTGGACTGGTTGCCGCAAGGACGACCGTTGGACGTGTCTTGTAGTAGCCGGCAAGCCCATCTGGTGATGCAGGCGACACAACGATGATGGTTTTGGGCAGGTTGACAATCGTATAGGAGGCACTTGCCACCGGCGTCACCTCAACGCTGGTACTCACCTGAAGCGTGTACGATGTGGCCGTCGGAGGGTTCTTGATGCCAGCCGTCTTGTCGATGACCAGCTGGACGGCTGCGCTGGCGGGGACGTTCACCGCCGGCACAATGGTCAAACGGAGTCCCGAGACGGTCGCGTTGTAGGCCGCCACATTGTTGATTTTGATGAGATCGCGGCTGATCGTCGCCGGGAGGACGGTTCCCGAGGGGAACGTGATCACGATCGTGTCGTAGCCTGCCCGAAGGGTGCCTACGGCACCCGTGCTGAAAGTGATTGTGCAGCCCGTGACAGAGCCGGCTCCATTCGAGGTCAGCTGGACCTGAGGCTGAGTGACCTGCGAAGTCACCGTCGTATATGACCAGCTTGCGGGGACCAGGTCTGCGCTGGTCGAGACCGAGATAGTGACCGTCGTTCCTGAGGTGGAGGGATTGTAGATGCCGGCGGTGCCGGCGATAGCGATGGTAACCGTCGATGAAGCTGCGATGGCGACTGGGGTCACGATGTTGACCACGTTACCCGTCAGGACGCTTACGCTGGCTGCCTGAATGCCGTTCACGGTCACCAGGCTCCGATTGATCGACGACGGGATGGTCATGTTGCTGGGAAAATCGATAGCGATGGTTCCAGAGTTCTGCGCCAATGCTCCTGAGGCTGAGGTCTGGAAACTTGCCTGCACCTGTACCTGCGCAGACTGAGCCTTGGGATCGACCGTCATTGTCAGACCGGTTATGGACGTGCCAGTAATCTGGTAGGTGCTCGACTGCACGGGGGTCCTATCAATATTGGTACTGACAGAGACCCTGTACGAACTCGAAGGCACGAGAG
>JBNAWM010000139.1:0-2814 GCA_049699855.1 Candidatus Cryosericum sp. | reverse complement strand
CTGGAAACTGGTTCCCGCGGTCAAGTCCAAACTTCACTTTTCACCGTTCATTGCTGGCGTCGGCGCCGTCCCTGCAGCCATCTGGGTCTTTCAGCACAAACCTTGGTATCCCGATTACGTCATCGTCGTAGCCCTCGCCGCGTCCGTCCTCATCAAGGGCAACCAGTTCCATCAGCAGGCCCAGCGCCTTCGCAAATATGCCTCAGGCATGCGCGACCGCGTCATGGATCACTATCGAAACGACGATCTGCCGCCAACGCCATAGGTTGACGGCAGACTTTGTATCCGCCTTTCGCAGAAATCCCTTTTGCTACAAAGCCGAATAAACCTCGTTTCCGCTGACAAAGGTGTGTTCGACCACTCCCTGCGGCTCCCACGGATCATCCCTGAACAAAACCAGGTCGGCTGCCGACCCCGGCCGCAGTTCACCGTAGCCATCCAGCCCCAGGATGCCGGCGGGCACACTGGTGACAGCAGCCAGGGCAGCTTCAGGCGAGACGCCACGGCCCACAAGAAGTCCGAGCGAAATGCGCAGGTACTTGGCAGGATAACTAGGGTGACCAGCGATGATGGCAGTCCGAAGACCCTCTTTGAGAAGAATGGCAGCGTTTTCCGGATGCAGCCGCTTGATCTCGTCCGACCCTCTTGACGCGATGATCGGCCCGAACGCTACCGTCACCTTCTTGTCTCTGAGCTGATCAGCCACGAGATCCGCATCAAAGGCGCCCGTTATAACGTATTGAAGACCGAACTCTTCAGCCAGGCGCACCGCCGTCATGATGTCGTCTGCGCGCAATGCCTGAAAGAAGGCTACATCCTGGCCGGCAAGAAGAGGAAGAAGCGCCTCGTATCTCATGTTGTACTCTTTTTTCTTCTCCTGGTAATCACGCGCCTTCGTCAGAACATCTCGAACCAGAAAGGCATTGCCCATGCGTGTCATGGGGGTCCGCTTCTGACCATGTGTCTGCTTTGGATCATTGCCCAGCGAAAACTTCACGCCGAAGGGTGCCTTGATGCACATCTCGTCAACGGTGGCACCTGACATGTGAACGATGGCCCCTCTGCCCCCGATGACGTTGCTGGAACCTGGCAGGACGAGCGCCGTAGTCACCCCACCCATCAGACTTTTCTGGAGACTTGTGTCGTACGGACTGAGGCCATCAATTGCCTGCATCTCAGGTGTTACGCAATCCGTCGCCTCATTGAGGTCATTGCCCTCAAACCCCAGCGACTCCTCCTTGAGACCAATGCCTGAATCCAGGTCGATGAACCCCGGCGCTACCCAGGCAGCGGAGTAGTCAGCGGTCGCCTTCCCAGGTTCGGCCCTTTCAACTGAAACGACACGGGACCCGTCGACCGTGACCACTGCATCGCTCGTAATCTCATGCCCGTCAAACAGCTTCTGCGCAGCTATTCTGATCATGCTTCCACCTCCCAGGCAAGCTTGCCATCGACAAACGTCTTCTCCGCGACACTGCTGGCCTTGAAGGGATGACCGCTCCAAATGACAACATCCGCGTCCTTCCCCTTGCTGATGCTGCCAAGGCGTGCTTCGAGCCCAAGAATCTTCGCCGGATTGATCGTGATGAATTCCAGTGCCTCCTGCTCCCCTGCTCCACCTTCATAGGCAGCAATCGCCGCTTCCAGACGAAGAGACTCGATGGGAATCACAGGATGATCGGTCATGATTGCCGCCAGTACGCCCGCCTCATGAAGCAGGTGTGGAGTGCTGAACGACGATGATGCCGTTTCCACCTTGGGAGAGACATCCAACAGCGGACCGGTGATGACTGCAACGCCTGCCTTTGCAAGCTCGTGGCGTATGCGCGTGCTGTCAGTGCCATGTTCAATGACCATGCGGATGCCAAACTCATCGCGAATCCGCACCATGGTCATCATATCGTCCGCGCGGTGTGAGTGCGTCCTCAGCGGAATCTCACGGTTCAACACCCTGCACAGCACCTCCATATCGAGATCCATGGCAGGCGGCTCCGCTCCCGCCCTGCGCTCTTTGTAATCCTTTGCCTTCGACAGGGCCTCGCGAAGAACCTTGGCCGTACCCATGCGAGTTGTCGGCAGCTGGTTCTTGGCTTTGTACACGCGCTTTGGATTTTCGCCCGATGCTGTCTTGAGTCCCGCAGGATCTTGCAGAACCATGTCTTCGATGCAGTCACCGGCCGTCTTCATCGTGATGCTCTGGCCACCGATGACATTGCCGCTGCCAGGGCCTGTGAAAACGGTCGTGACTCCGCCCGACAATGCATCCTTGAAGCCAGAATCCCATACGTAGACGGCATCCAGTGCCCGGCATCCGGGCGTCGACGGATTGGTCATCTCGTTCTCGTCCTCACCGATCTCGCCGACCTCCAAGTTGCAGATCCCAAGGTGCGTGTGCGCGTCGATGAAGCCAGGAACGACATACTTGCCGAGTGCGTCAACAACAACTGCACCCGGCACCTCCGTGCGAGTCTGAAAGACTTCAGCAATCTTGCCATCGTCTCCCAGCAGAACAGAACCGCCCTCGATGACACCATCGGTAACGGTGAGGATTGTTCCTCCGTGTATGACAACCATAGGACTCCTTTCGTGAAAGGGGCAGAGCAGCACCACCTTTCTTTTTATTCGGTAAGCGAATTATAGCCCCATGCCCGGAAACTGCAAGCCTCAGGTCCAACATGGCACAATGCAGAATGCTCCGTATACTGGAAACTATCCGAGGCCGCATCAGGGAGGAAGACGTGAGCACTGGTACATCCACAGCACTGCTTGTCATCGATATGCAACGAGACTTCTTGTCGCCATCGTCGCCGCTGT
>JBNAWM010000138.1:1021-2843 GCA_049699855.1 Candidatus Cryosericum sp. | reverse complement strand
GGCAGTGTTGTGCTACATGATGCGCCCGAGGCGACCGTCGTTGCTGGCGTTCCTGCTCGAGAACTGCGAAAAGGAGAGTGAACAAGATGATTCGTGTGCCCCTGTCTTCTCAATGGATCGATGCAAGTGATGAGGAAGCAGTGCTGGACGTTCTCAGGAGTGATCACCTGAGCCTGGGGCCGCGCCTGCCGGAGTTTGAGGAGGGACTAGCGCATGTCGCCGGTGTCGCGCATGGTGTCGCCGTAAACAGTGGCACGTCGGCGCTGCACCTGATTGTCCGGTCACTTGGGCTGAAGGACGGCGACGAGGTCATCACGACGCCGTTCAGTTTCATCGCCTCTGCCAACTGCCTCCTGTTCGAACGGGTAAAACCGGTCTTTGTGGATATCCGCTCAGACACTTACAACATCGACCCTAGTCGTATCGCTTCAGCGATCACCGGGCGGACCAAGGCTATCCTGGCCGTGGACGCGTTTGGTCAGCCAGCCGAGCTGGATGCGATTGAGAACATTGCCCGTCAGCACAACTTGCAGCTGATTGAGGATTCGTGTGAAGCTCTCGGCTCCGAATGGAAGGGTCGGCGCTGTGGCAGCTGGGGTGTAGCCGGGGCGTTTGCCTTCTACCCCAACAAGCAGATAACGACGGGGGAGGGCGGATGTGTCGTCACGCAGTCTGACGAGGTAGCCGCGCTGTGTCGCAGCATGCGCAACCAGGGACGGGGCGAGACCGGCGAGTGGCTGGGTCACGAGCGTCTTGGGTACAACTACCGTATCTCGGACATCAGCTGTGCGCTGGGAACGTCACAACTACGGCGGCTGGACAACATTATTGAATTGAGAGGGAAGGTAGCTGAACGGTATAATGCTCTGCTGAAGGATGTGCCGGAAGTGATCACGCAGACGATCCTGCCAGACGTGACAAGGATGAGCTGGTTCGTGTACGTGATCCGTCTTGCAGACCAGTTCACGCAAGCGAACCGCGACTGGCTCATCGGCTGGTTGGCGGACCATGGTATTCAGAGCCGGCCCTACTTCACGCCCATCCATCTGCAGCCCTTCTACGTGCGGGAGTTTGGGTATAAGCCGGGCGACTTCCCCATCACCGAACACGTTTCCGCGCGGACCATTGCCCTGCCCTTCTTCACGATGATGACGCCCGAGCAGCAGCAGGAGGTCGTGGTGTGCCTGAAGGACGGACTGACTGCGTGCCGGGCGGAACGGACGCCGTGACGTCCCCAATCATCAGCAGAACTCGGCGCTCAAACTGGATCGGGGCAGCCGCGAAGCTGCTCATCGATCTGGCCGTGTTCAACCTGGCCACGATTGCAGGGGTGCTGGTGCGGTTGGACCTGCGCGCGGCTCCATGGCCATGGGTCTACACGTTCCGGTATCCCGGTGTGGTGGAGAATCTGCTGTTTGTGGCCGTGTCCGTTGGCCTGCAGACTCCCTTTGCGCTGTGGTCGTACTCCAGCCTGCGGGATATAGAGCGTGTGGCGGGGGTCGTCTTGATCACCAAGGTGCTGACCCTGCCGGTCCTGCTAAGTGTGCGCGGGCACGTCCTGTGGTCAGGAGGGGCGTTTGTTGCTTCAACGGTGCTGGCGTTCCTGTTTATGGCGGGCGTGCGCTCGGTGGCGCGGTGGCGGTATGAGCGCGGCAACGTGCTGAAGAATGGAAAGGTCCCCGTGGAGGAGGCATCGGCGGGTGCGCGCGTGCTGATTGTGGGCGCGGGCGATGCCGGGGACAAGGTTCTGCGGGAGTTTGAGGGCCATCCGGAGTTGGGCAGGGTGGTTGGCCTGATCGACGATGACCCGGGCAAGCGGGGG
>JBNAWM010000138.1:0-1011 GCA_049699855.1 Candidatus Cryosericum sp. | reverse complement strand
ATGTTCAGGTGCGGACTCTGCCAGGCATATGGGAGCTGGTGGATGGCTCCATTCACGTGGAGGAGATGCGCCGGATCCAGTTGGAGGACCTGCTGACCAGGACGCCGGTATCCACCGACTTGGGGCCGGTACGGGCCTATGTGGAGGGCAAACGTATCCTGGTGACAGGTGCAGGCGGCTCCATCGGGTCCGAGATCGTCCGGCAGGTGGCGCGCCTCCATCCGGCCCAGCTGATTATGCTGGGCAGGGGCGAGAACCGCATCTTTCGCATCGATCGCGAACTGCAGGACCGCGAGGCGGTCAGCTTCGCCGTGCCGGTCATCGGGGACATGCGTGATGAGGCCCGCATGACGTGGCTGTTTGACACCTACCACCCCGAGATCGTCTTCCATGCAGCAGCTCACAAGCATGTGCCACTGATGGAGCAGAACCCGGAGGAGGCTATCCTCAACAACGTCCTGGGGACGCGCACCCTGCTGAGGCTGGCCGTGACGCACGGGGTTCAGCGCTTTGTGAACATCTCCACGGACAAGGCGGTCAACCCGGTCAACTTCATGGGCGCCAGCAAGCGTATTGTGGAGCTGCTGGTTCAGGCAAATGACGGGCGTGAGCAGCTGCGGGCGACCAGCGTGCGTTTTGGCAACGTGCTGGGCAGCAAGGGCAGTGTGGCCGAAGTGTTTCAAAAACAGCTGCAGACCACGCGTACCCTGCGGGTCACCGACCCCGACATGGAGCGCTTCTTCATGCTCATCCCCGAGGCTGTCCAGCTTGTCCTGCAGGCGGGTGCGCTGACGCAGGGAAAGGACATCTTTGTCCTGCGCATGGGTGATCCCATCAAGATCCTCGACCTGGCACGCAGTTACATCAAGCTGGCGGGGCTGGAGCTGGGGCGCGATGCCACGATCGTCATTACCGGCAACCGCGGCAACGAGAAGATGACCGAGGAGCTATGGTCGTCCAACGAGCACCCCGTTCCAACCGGCTATGAGAGCATCATGCGCCTCGAGTGTC
>JBNAWM010000137.1:0-2957 GCA_049699855.1 Candidatus Cryosericum sp. | reverse complement strand
TGTGTGACCCCGGGGTGTGACCTCGGCGCGAGGCCTGAACCCAGCATCACAGGTTGCAAATGGCTGTAATTCCTTGCGGTGCCCCGTGAAACCGCTATACTAATGGTGAAATGCATTCACAATCCTTTGACGTGAGCGGGGTGCGGGGTGAACAAGGTCATAGAATGTGTTCCCAACATCAGTGAAGGACGGGATACGGCCAAGGTGGGGACCATTGCGGGCGTCATCAAGCGCCCTGGAGTCAAATTGCTCGATCTGGAGTCGGATGCCAACCACAACCGCAGTGTCATCACGTTTGCGGGCGAGCCGCAGGCGGTCGCCGAGGCAGCATTCGACCTTGCCAAGGCTGCCGTCGCCAGCATCGACCTGAACCACCACACCGGAGCGCACCCGCGGATGGGCGCGGTGGACGTGATCCCCTTTGTGCCGGTGGGGGGCGTCAGCATGGCGGAATGCACGGAGATCGCCGAGCAGGTGGGCAGGCGCATCGGCGAGGAACTGCACGTGCCGGTGTACCTGTATGCCGAGTCGGCCAGGGTGCCGGAGCGGCGCAAGCTGCCTACGATCCGCGAAGGCGAGTTCGAGGGCTGGGCTGCCAAGATCAAGGATCCCGCCTGGCAGCCGGACTTTGGGCCGGCGGAGCGCCACCCGACCGCAGGCTGTGTCGCCGTGGGCGCGCGGGGCTTCCTGGTCGCCTTCAACATCAACCTGAACACCAGCGATGTCGCCATCGCAAGCAGGATTGCCAAGAGTATCCGCGAGTCCTCGGGTGGCCTCATGAACGTGCAGGCCAAGGGCATTTTCCTGGAGGACAAGCAACTGGCGCAGGTCTCGATGAACATCCTCAACTTTGCCACGACGCCCCTGTACCGCGTGTTCGAGCTGGTGCGCATGGAGGCGGAGCGCTACGGTGTGGGTATCGTTCAGAGCGAGCTGATCGGGCTGGCTCCCGCTCAGGCGTTCATGGACGTTGCATCCTATTATCTTCGCCTGCCGGGGCTGAGCAGGGACGCCCTGGTCGAAACCCGCATCGAAGAGTCATGACGAAAGCACGGGAGGAGAACCATATGGCACAGCCAGTCATTGCAGACCTGGTCATCCGCAACATCGGTGAATTGCTGACGATGAAGGGGGTGGACGAGGCGGTCATCGCGCCAGAGGCCGGGGACCTTGGCATCATCAAGCGGGCAGAGGTAGCCGTCAAGGACCGGAAGATCCTGTACGCAGGCCCCAAGGATGGCAGTTCGTTCGTCGTGGGCCCCCAGACGATGATCATCGACGCCGAGAACAAGGTGGTGTGCCCCGGGTTTGTCGACTCCCACACGCACTCCGTCTTTGCCGGCACGCGGGAGGAGGAGTTCCTCATGCGGATGCAGGGCAAGTCCTACGCCGAAATCCAGGCGGCGGGCGGCGGCATTGTCAAGACGGTGCGGGCGACGCGCATGGCCAGCGAGGAGAAACTGCAGGAGATCCTCAAGCGCAACATCTTCAAGCTCTCGCGCTATGGGACGACGACGGCGGAGATCAAGAGCGGCTACGGCCTGAACACGGAGGAGGAGATCAAGCTGCTGCGCGTTATCAAGGAGGTCGCGCTGGAAACGGACATTCTCATCATCCCGACCCTGCTGGGGGCGCACGTGGTGCCACCCGAATACGTGTCGCGCCGCCACAAGTATGTGGAGCTGGTCGCGCGGGACATGGTGCCCATGGTGCACGAGAACCATCTGGCCACCTTTGTGGACGTGTATGTCGACGAGAGTGCGTTCACGCCCGACGAGGCTCGGGAGATCCTGAAGGCCGCCCGTGACCAAGGCATGCCACGCAAGCTGCATGCCGACGAGATGGCAGACGATCACGGCGCCGAGCTGGCAGCGGAGATGGGCTGTGTCAGCGCCGACCACCTCATCTGGACCAACGAGAAGGGTATGAAGGCCATGGCGAAGGAAGGCGTGATTGCCACCCTCATGCCGGGCACGGTGCTCTCGCTGGGGCACACGAAGTTTGCGGACGCGCGCGCCTTCATCGAGCACGGCGTGCCCGTCGCCCTTGCGACCGACTACAACCCGGGGACCTGCATGTGCCCCAACATGCTGCTGGTCATGGCGCTGGGCGTCCTGCACATGAAGATGACGGCCGAGGAAGTCATGGTCGCAGCCACCATCAACGGGGCCGCCGCCGTGGGCCGCGCCGGGGACACTGGCTCACTGCGTCCGGGCAAGGACGCGGACCTGCTGGTGCTGGATATCGACACCTACCGCGAACTTCCCTACCGCTTCGGCGAGAACTTCGTCCGCTACGTGGTGGCAGGGGGAGGCGTCATCAAGGCGCCCAAGGTCTTCAAGAAGAAGTATCTTCAGGAGTGTTAGCGCACCGTCCGGGGAGATCAGCCACTGCGCTCTTCTTCGCCGGCGAATCAGGGGAGAGGAGAGGAACATGGCAAACGTATTGCGTACGCCGCTGTATGACGAGCATGTGAAGCTCGGGGCAACAATGGTCGAGTTTGCGGGCTACGAGATGCCGATCCAGTACACGAGCATCATTGAGGAGCACAAGGCCTGCCGCACCGCCGCCGGTCTGTTCGACGTCTCGCACATGGGCGAGATCGAGGTCGAGGGGCCGGACGCCGAGAAGTTCGTAAGCTACATCTCCACTTGGAATGCAGCCCTGCTTGAGCCGTACGAGATCAAGTACGCCGAGCTGCTGTATCCCGAGGGGACGGTCGTCGACGACTTCTTCATCTACAAATACAGTGCGACGAAGTTCCTGCTGGTTGTCAATGCAGGCAACTACGAGAAGGACCTTGCGTGGGTCGCGGGGCACAAGCTGGGCGACGTGACGGTCACGGGGGCGACGAACAAGTATGCGGAGATCGCCCTGCAGGGACCAAAAGCCGAGGACATCCTGAAGGGCATGACGCCGGCGGACGTTGTCAGCCTGGGCTACTTCCACTTCCTGGA
>JBNAWM010000136.1:0-2964 GCA_049699855.1 Candidatus Cryosericum sp. | reverse complement strand
GTGAAAGGTTCCCAGTTGAAGAATACCATCGTGAACTTACGCCAGTAAGCACTAGCATACTCGGGGGAGATGACGGAGGGCGACTCCGTGAACTAGTCCAGCGGCAGGGGTGTCACTTCGGGCTGAACGGGCGCCACGCTGCGATGAGGAGTGGATGCAGCTGCTGTGTCCTGCGCGGTCATATCGTCCCCGAGTCCGCGCCGTCTGCGCCCCTTTCCCTTCGCAGCCTCGGGGTTGCGACCAAGCAGGGACTCGGGGACGAACCCGGCATTCTTGAGGAAGAACCAGTTAGTCGCGGGCAGGTCGAGCGCCAGATATGCCGACCGTGCGCCACGTTCCAGCGTCCCCTCCAGCAACAGCGGATGGGAACCGATCTGAATGAAGCTCTCCAGGACGCCGTCACCGAGATATGACTCAGACGCACCGAAGTGCCCTGCAGCCACACGCAGGCCGTCATGGTCGGCATAGTGCAGACGGCAGTCCGGCGAGACCGACGCCAGCAGACGTGCCATGAGCGGCGAGACGTGGGCACCCTGCGGTACACCCGCGGTCACCGTGTGGCGTGCGCTACGCGCCTGTTCAATCAGCCAACCCTGATGACGGGCGCGCTCGCCTACGACGATCCGCTGACCATCCACGACGTGATTGGGCAGCCATTCCCGGAGTTCGCTGAGAGCCCTTGGGTCGATGCGCCGAACAGCCCCCTCCTGCTCGATGATGCCGACGATATGCCTCAGGACCGAATCCTGCGCCCCGCGGTCGTGCACGAAATCGAGGTCGCCCACCAGGATGAACTTGCCGCGCGCGCGGCTGAGCGCGACGTTGAGCAGGCGAGGCGCCGGGTCGACGTCCCAGTCCTCGAGATTGCCCCGTGTCAGCGTGGACATGGACCACTGCGGCTCTGCGTCGGTCAGCGAGAAAATCACGACGTCCACCTCGGACCCCTGGTAGCGGTGGACGGTCGAGATCGTCAGCCGTTCCCGGTCCAGTGCCAGCTCGCGTGCCATGGTCCCCAGAAGGCGTGCCTGGACCGCATAGGGCGTCACCACCCCGATGCTGATGTCCGGGTAGCGGGAGAGCATGCCGGCAGCGATCGTTATCACGGTGACCGCCTCCACCAGGTTGAGGCGGGAGTACCCTTTGACCTCCCGGTAACACCGTGTCTGCAGGAGCGACGTATCCACAGCGGCCATGGCGTGTCCCTCGAACGGTGCCAGCCGTGCGATCGAACTGGTACGCACAATGATGCGTTCGCCATCGTCCAGCCGGTCCTGGTAGAACAGCCGGCTCACCGCCGAACGGATGGACGGGTGCATGCGATACTGCGTGCGCAGCATGGCCATGTCCGGCACGTCCTGGCCCGTGCGCACCGCCTGCGTGATGCCCCGCACCTGGTAGATGTCCCGCTGGAGCCACTCGCGGACAGCAGGCGTGGTGCCCGACGCGATCGGGGGCAGCTGCATGAAGTCTCCCGCGAAGACGATCTTGCCGTGTGCGCGCGAGGCCGCCAGCACGTCGTACGGCACCAGCGACATGCTCGCCTCGTCGATGATGACAACATCGAACGAGCGAGCCATGAGTTCGTCCGAGAGAGCCAGCTTTGTCAGAGTCGTCGCGACCACCTGCGTCTCGGAGACCAGCCTCTTGAGTTCCTTGTCGACCCGGTGCCGCAGTTTGCCCATGTCGCCCCTGACCGTCTCGAACTCTGCGGTGTCGAACAGTTCCTCCCGCTTCGCGTGTTCCAGCAGGTCACGGCGCCTGGACTGAAGACCAACAAAGCGTTCAGCGTCGACATTACGTCTGGCAAGGATGTTGAGAGGGTTGATGTCGGACTCGACGAGCAGGTCGCGCTTCGTGATGATGCCATACCGGATCAGGGCGCCGTAGGAAAGGTACGGTGTCCCCCGGCATGCGTTCACCACGGCAAGTGTCGCGACGTCGACTGCCGCGTTGCTATGCGCCAGCAGGAGGACGCTCTTGTGGCGCTCGATGAGTTCGCGCACGAGGTAGGCGACAGTCCGCGTCTTGCCGGTGCCGGGTGGGCCCCAGATGAAGCTGACGTCGCGCTCAGCGACCTTCTGCAGTGCGTCGCGCTGCGACGGATCCAGCCACCGGTTCTCCGCAAAGACGCCGTTCAGTTCGGGCAAACTGTCCCCAGGGGCTGGAGGACTGAGCAGCGCAAGAGCGCGTCCACAATCATCCTCGTCCACAAGTGCGTTCAGCCGTTCTTCCAGCTTCAGCAGCAGGTCCCAGGGCGTGGCAATCATGGTGGCCGCGCGCACCTGGGCCCCCAGGAACTCGCTGGAAGCGATCGACACCAGGTCCCGGTCTCCACCCGCGTAGACCCCCTGCACGACCCGGCCATCCACTTCGAGCTGGATCATGGACTCCTCGGGCAGGTTGACTTCGTAGGGAGTACTGAAGAAGTAGAGGAAGTTCTCGTCGCCTGCATCCGACACGAGGGTACCCTCGACGAGAGCGTGGCGATGCGTCCGCTCGGAGGCCTTCTCGGCGGTGACTTCGTCCTCGATTGCAGCGGCGAACGCCGCGATATGGACTGCCAGTTCTTCGCTCATGCGGTCTCCTGTCCTCGCGGCCTTGTGCCACGCGACCGTTCATTATATCGCCATGGGGATTCCTGTATACTGAGCACAGTTTGCTGACACAACAACTACTCAATTCTCCGTTGACATTGTGCATTGCGAAACCACGTCATTCTCTGGCCAAATTGAATGTCATGGTACTCTTGATAGAAAACTATATAGATATATACTTCACAAATAGGGCAGTGTTGAAGCAGAATCGGCAGAGGAGGCTCAACATGGAACTTACAGAGCTTGGTATTCCAAATGATTCACGAATACCACTGAAACGCGCGAAGGTTCTTCGAGGGCCATTCCAGATGTCTCTGGATATCACAAATCGATGCAACTTCAGCTGCCTTCACTGCTACGACAGAAGTGG
>JBNAWM010000135.1:906-2992 GCA_049699855.1 Candidatus Cryosericum sp. | reverse complement strand
CGCAGTAGAAACGCGACAGAAGGTCCAACCGCTCGCAGAGGCGTGCGGCCAGCATGGCTAGGCTTGGGGCCTCGGTCATCAGGCGCCCGCGCTCTTCGATGCGAAGAGGTGTGTAGAATGTCAGGTCCAGCGCGTCTGCTCCGATGAGGGTCGAGGGGATGCTGTCCAGGGTTTCGGCAGGCAAGTGCTCGAGACCGCCGGGGCTGGTGGATCGAAGGAAGAGGAGCGGGTCATGGATGTCGTGCCAGACCTGGGTGGGGGCGTTGTCTGGCTGGAGCTGGATGACCTTGCGGATGGTGAAGAGCCCGTGGTTGTCCTCGCGGATGCCCTTCTCGCCGGTGAGAGCGATGGCGGCAATTAGCGCAGGCAGGAGGTGGATGGCACTGCCAACGAGAATGGCGGTGATGACAGAGGTGTCGCCAGGGATGAAGTCGCGCTGTTCGCCTAAGGGAGGAACCAGCACAAGCGGCTTGGGAATATCTCTCAGATTGGAGGGGCGTTCACCGGGCGCGATGGCACTTTCGTACAGGATCGCATAGGGACAGGCGTGTCTGTGGGGGCAGTTGGAACAGGGGGCATGGGGCCCCTCGGTGCAGACCAGGGAGCGAAGGGCGAATCCCACGGCGCCACGGATGGCGGAACCTTTGTACGAGGGCAGGGTGACGGGCGTCTTCCAGTCGACAACAACCTGGAACGAACGAAGGGCGAAATGATTCCAGAAGCTGGAGAAGGCTGGCGTCAACAGGTCCGGCACAGCCAATCAGCGCCGGAAACGGGCGATGCGGGCATCCTCGCGCACTGTCTGAAGATTGATGATCTCGCCGACATCGAAGCGCGGTACGACAGCGTTTTGTGCCGGGCGAAGCCGAATGATGGCTGGGAAGTATCCCGTGCGCCCATGGAGCTCTGCCAGCAGAACGGCGACAGAGTAACTGAGCGATGGGAGGATGACAAGCAGTGGTTCGGACTGCCACTCTTCGGGTTGGAGTGGAAGGCCGTCGAGCCAGGCACTCACCTGCGGCACCAGGGGGGCTGTCGTGTCAATCTGGCTGTCGACCATGATCACCCGGTCAACTGGCGAACCAATCTCGCGCTCAACATCTTTTCGCTGGTCATCCGTCAAGGGATGGGCAAAGTTTATGATTGTCATCTGATCTCCTTCCGGCAAATTGGGTCTTGTCCAAGTATTCTAGACGCGATTGCACTGCAATCAACTGGTTCTGTGGTATAACAATGCTGCAGGGCGATGCGTGCATGGGGAGCCGTGATGATGGAGGAGAAGGACCGGACAAACTGGGAACTTTTGGCACAGGCGCTGGAGGAGACGGGGGACTATCGGGTCATCCGGAAATTCAGGCCGGTGGAACGGTATGCCGAAGGGGAGGGTGAGGAGCTTCAGCTGGGGGTGATCCTGGACACCGAGACCACGGGCCTGGACCCGCAGGCCGATGAAGTCATCGAGCTGGGGATGGTGCTGTTCGAGTTTGCGCCTGGCACCGGGCGCGTGGGCAGGGTGGCGGGCGCCTTCGACCGACTGCGCGACCCTGGCCGCCATATCCCGGCGGAGATCACCGCGATCACGCACATCACGGATGACATGGTAGCCGGACACGCGATCGACGAGGCCGAGGTGGCCGCGTTCGTCGCCCCGGCCACGCTGGTCATCGCGCACAACGCGGCGTTCGACCGACCATTTGTCGAGAAGCAGTGGAGCGTGTTTGCGACCAAGCCGTGGGGGTGTTCCATGACGCAGGTGCCCTGGCGCGACGAAGGCATTGCGACCCAGAAACAGGAGCTGATCGCCCTCAGCGAAGGGTTCTTCTATGACGCCCACCGCGCCGAGAACGACTGCCGCGCTCTGCTGCACATCCTGGCGACGCCCTTGCCCGCCTCGGGCCAGCCGGCGCTGAAGCCTCTGCTGACGCATGCCCTGGCCAACGATGCGCACATCTGGGCCATCAGCGCGCCCTTCGACGCCAAAGAGGTCCTGAAGGCGCGCGGCTACCGCTGGAGCAACGGCACCGGGGGCGATCCCAAGGCATGGCACATCACGGTCGCGGCGGATGACCTGGAGGCGGAGCTGGCC
>JBNAWM010000135.1:0-896 GCA_049699855.1 Candidatus Cryosericum sp. | reverse complement strand
GGCGACGCGCGCAGTGTCGTGCGCGTGGACCGGCTGTCGCCGCTGGATCGATTCTCGAGCCGGGGTTGAGCATGGAGCGGCTGGTCTTTGACGTCGAAACCGTCGGCGTCCCCTGGGAGTCGCTGGATGCGGGTGTCCAGGAGTCCCTTCTGCGCTCGTCCCGGAGCGACGAGGAACGGCAGGATGTGCAGGAGTCGCTGAGCCTCTTTCCAGTGACTGCGCAGATCGTCTGCGTGGCGCTGTACTCGCCCGAGCAGGACCACGCCGCCGTCTTCTTTCAGGCACCGCAGGGGGGCATCTCACCCTTGCGCGAGGAGAAGGCGGTATTCGTTCCCTGCACCGAGAAGGAGCTGCTGGTCCACTTCTGGGAGGCGGCCGGCAGGGCAAAGCAGCTCATCAGCTTCAACGGGCGCGGATTCGACTGCCCGATCCTGCTGGTGCGCTCAGCGGCCAACCGCGTCCGTCCGACGATCGACCTGATGCCCAATCGCTACAGCAGCCAGCACGTGGACCTCATGGACCAGTTCACCTGGTTCGGGGCGTACCGCCGCCGGTTCTCGCTGGATGCCTGGTGCAATGCGCTGGGAGTGGAGCAGCCCAAGCGCGAGGTGCACGGAAGCGACGTTGCCGCCCTGTATGCCGCAGGCGAGTACATGAAGATCGCGCGCTACTGCATGGGCGATGCCCGGGCGACCGCCCAGCTCTTCGACTTGTGGAACACGTACATGCGCTTCCCCGGCCCGGGGCAGGAGCAGGCGCCCAGGTAGTGCAGGTTCTTTCTGCAATCACACTGGTTCCTCCCTGCGGTTGAACACCGTCGTCGTCATCCCCGAATATCTTGTCCTCCGTCATCCCCGAATATCTTGTCCTCCGTCATCCCCGAATGTCCCTGTCGG
>JBNAWM010000134.1:0-3189 GCA_049699855.1 Candidatus Cryosericum sp. | reverse complement strand
CATGGTTATCCCGTGTCGTGATTTCAGAAACACACCAGCTGGCGCGCGCCAAGATTCGGCACTCACAATCCTTGCATTCGTGTCGCACTTCCTCTACTATGTCCGTGAGGGATGCCGTAAGGCATGCAACTGGGTATCAGGACCAGCTGGAGTTTTCTGGCTCATCCCCTGGTACCCAGCCCCTCAGCGGCTTCTTCCACCGAACGATTCTGGAGGTATCCATGAGACAGCGCAATATCGTTCGCACCATCTATCTGTATCTTGTCACCGTCGTCGGGATCGTCATGGCTCTCACCGGGCTTATCGGAGCAATTACGAGCGTATTGAATCTGTACGTCTTTCGTCTGATTACACCCGACGGGGTGCAGAACGAAGTTGCCTCGGTTCTGGGCTTTTCTTCGGCAGTTCTGGTCGGCATTCCAGTTTGGCTGTACCACTGGACCATCATCCAGGAAACGCGCCAGCATGCAGCCCCACCGGCTGTGACCCCTCCCTCGCAAACGGCCGGCCCTGCTGCCGCTCCTCCTGCGCCCGTCGAAGCTCGGCGCGATCTCATCAGGCGTCTGTACATTTATCTGCTTTCTGCGATTGGACTCTTCATCGTCATGTTCAATCTCGTCAACGTCGCTCCAAACATCTACCGAGGATTCTTCATGTCGACCCAGCCATACACTTCGCCCGCCTCGCCCGACGTGAGCAACATCGCTACTGGCAATACCTATGCGGTGCAGAGCCTTATCCGAAACATCGTGGCAGTCCTTGTTGGCATTCCTGTCTGGATCTATCACTGGCACCTAGGTCAGCGTGAACATCGGGATATGCCGTTCGAATGAGACTGCTGACAGATCCCTTGGATCGTCCACCGTTCTGCGCTCACGACGGCGTTTCGCTCTTTGAACATACCAAGTGCGGTCTTGCTTTGATCTCTTTTGGAATATAATGACGTCGTCTGTTTTCCCTGGGAGAAGATGAGGAGCACTAACATAGAAAGGTTCCATAGGCCTCGCTTCCGTGCTGGGGAGATTGACACGGAAAGGGTGCAAACGTACCTGACCTTTTTCAATCTTGCCTGCGGGAGTCACACCGTCCCAGGCAGAAGGATCTTGCTCGGGCGAGCGCGAACCAGCGTTCCTTGGCAGCGTAAAGGAGTAGAGCTATGAAAGCACTAGAGGTACGCGAAATCTCCAAGATGTTCCCGGGGAATTTGGCGAATGACAAGATCTCGTTTTCTGTGGAAAAGGGCGAGATCTTTGCCATCGTCGGTGAAAACGGAGCGGGCAAGACCACTCTGATGAACATCATCTACGGTATCTACATGCCAACTTCTGGCAGCCTTCTTGTAAATGAGAAAGAGGTCAAGATACGATCGGTCGAAGATGCCATCAAGCTCCACATGGGCATGGTCCACCAGGAATTCATGCTGATCCCAAGGTTCTCCGTCACGCAGAATATCGTTGTTGGTGACGAGCCCCGCAAGGGCATCTTCTTCGACTACACAAGAGCCCTGCGCGAAGTTCGTGAGCTGTCCGAGCGCGTCTCGCTGGCCGTAGATCCCGCTGCAGTCACTGGCGATCTTCCAGTCGGTATTCAGCAGCGTGTGGAGATCCTGAAGGTTCTCCGACGCGGAGCCGAGATCTTGATCTTTGACGAACCGACGGCCGTACTCACGCCTGAAGAAACTACCGATCTTTTCGTTACCATGCGGAAGCTGCAGGCTGATGGAAAGACGATCCTCTTCATCAGCCACAAGCTGAAAGAAGTTATGGAGATTGCCGACCGAATTGCGGTCTTGCGCCGTGGAAAGCTCCAGGGAATCGTGAACAAGAAGGACACGAACGAAGAGGAGCTGGCCCGCATGATGGTTGGCCGCAATGTCGTGCTAGAGATTCCGAAGGTCGAAGTCCCTGTAGGTGAAGTTGCCTTTGCATGTCACGACCTGCATGTTCGCAACAATCGCGGCTTCGAAGCTCTCAAAGGGGTCACATTTGATGTGCACGGTGGAGAGATCGTCGGCATTGCAGGCGTGCAAGGCAATGGGCAGGACGAGCTTGTGAATGCAATGATCGGGTTCTCGCGTCCGGACTCGGGGTCGATGGATCTCAACGGAAAGAGCATGCACATGGTCACCACGGCAGAGCTGCGCAAGCAAGGCATGAGCTACATCACCGAGGATCGTGCCCGCAGAGGTCTTGTGATGCCCTACACCATTCGCGAGAACTCCATCATGGGACAGCACCTCAACAGGCCCTTCAGCAGAGGCCTTCTGATGGATTATGAGAAGATCGCCGAATTTGCCGAGGGAAAGGTCAAAGAGTACGATATCCGGCCCGGAGACATTTATGATACGGCGGGTTCACTTTCCGGCGGCAACCAGCAGAAGCTCATTCTGGCTCGCGAGTTGTCACTACCACACAACTTCCTCATTGCCTCACAGCCGACGCGTGGTCTGGACGTCGGAGCCACCGAATTCGTCTACCACAGACTGCTGGATGAGAAGAAGGCGGGCAAGGCCATCCTGCTCATTTCTCTTGAACTCTCCGAAATCCTTGGCCTTGCGGATCGCATCCTGGTGATGTTTGACGGTCGCATTGTGGGAGAGACAACCCCTGATAAGACGACCGAGGAGGCGCTTGGCCTCCTGATGCTCGGCGTTGGTATCGACAAGAAGGTGCAATCGTGAGCGAAAACAACTTCACCAACAAGTTCCTCAAACTGTTCGGTATCGAGAATCACAGCCACAATCGCAGAGATCCGCTGAACATCTGGGTTCCGCTTATCTCCATCGCCTTGGCTCTTATTCTTGGTATGATTGTCATTGCCGCGTCGGGACGCGACCCGTTCCGGGCATACGGTCTGCTCTTCGGAGACTCGGGGCTGATCCCCGGAGGTGCCGCATGGAAACGTGAATTCGCCGAACTGCTTATCAAGAGCGCAATGTATATCGCAACGGGCCTCTCGGTCGCTCTTGCATTCAAGGGTGGGCTGTTCAACATCGGTGCGGAGGGGCAGTTCTGGGTAGGCGCTATTGTTGCGACCTTCTTTGGATACTGGGCTCCCGTAGCCCACACGTTCGGAGCCATGTACGCCGCTCTCGGCAGCCTTGGGTGGATCGCACAACTCCTTCACGGAGCCATTTGTGTTGTCATGGGAATGCTGGCTGGTGGAGCCTGGGCCGCCGTTGCTGGATAT
>JBNAWM010000133.1:0-3299 GCA_049699855.1 Candidatus Cryosericum sp. | reverse complement strand
GGCGACGGCGGGCGTGTCTACGTCGGACGGGACGACCACCTATCAGACGGGTGCCATTCTGGTGAACGATAGCACGATTGGCGCGACGACCACGATCAATCTGCACAGTCTGGCCGATCGTTTCACATCGTTTGTGCCCTCGTTCAGTTGGACCATGGGACAACAGGCGGGCGTCAAGGTCAGCGTCGTGCCATCGACCATCTCCATCGCAGCTGGAGGAACCGCACAGCTGTCCGTCACCACTATCGTCGATGCGGGAGCAGTGCTCGACGGACCTCACGAGGGAGTGATCACCCTGCAGTCGGCCGGAGGGACCCTGCATGTGCCATACATCTACTGGCGCAACGGTGTCAAGGTCCCCAAGCAATTGAGTGGTCTGCAGACGAGCGCTTCAACGATGACGGTTCCCGGCGGGTCGATTGGTGTCAAGTTCAACATCGGATATGGAGGTGTGCGCCCCGCAGTTGACACAGGCGATGTGCCACAGGGATCCAGCTTTGCCTCGGAGGTTGTGACAACCGTGACCAGCGCCGATGGGACGGTAACGCTGGGGACAATCTACCGTCGGTCGCTGCTGCTGGTGGGCGACCACAGCTTCACCTGGAACGGACGCGACGTGCACGGCAACCTCTTCTTGACCGAGGGGGACTACCAGTTGAGGACTTCGGTCATGGAAAGCAACAATGATCCCACCAACCTGCTGATTACGGAAGCAGCGCATCAGACCGTGCCGGTCCATGTCACAGGACCGGTCGGAGTACCCGTGCTGGGCCTGTCCATAACGGGCGGGAGCGTCCGTGAAGGTGATGTTCTGACGGTCGGCCTTACAGCTGATGCAGCGGCAGGGATTGCAGGCGTGACAGGCACACTGCACTTTGAACCATACTATCTTTCAGTGAAGTCTGTGCAGGAGGGAGACTTCCTGAACCAGGGAGGGAAATCCGTCTCGACGTTTGCCTCGACCGTCGATGCCGCCGCCGGCACCATTCGCCTGCAAGGCACTGCAGGCAGTGGAGCAGCTGGAGGGCACGGCACCATCTGTACCGTGACGTTTACGGTGCTGCACAGCGGTTCCACAGAAGTATGGATCGAAGCGCCCACTGCAGCGACCGGCTCTGGAACGATCGAAGCAATCGCACAAGCGCTTGTCTTGAAACTGCGGACAGGAGGAAACGTGTGGGACATCGATGGCAACAGGAGGGTGGATCTGGCCGACATGGTTGCTCTCGCGCGTGCGTACGGGTCGAAGTCCGGTGACAGGCGGTATGACGCCATGGCAGACCTCAACGGCGATGGGCGCGTCGATGACGTCGATCTGCAGATCCTCAGCCAGCACTATGGCGAAGTCTATCCGTAGGGGGCGGTCATGAAGAGAGTCGTTGGTCTGCTGTGTGTGCTTGCCCTTCTTGTTTCGCCTGGCGTGGCCGGTGTCCGCACCGCGCAAGGCGCTGTCAGCCTGAACGAGGTCGATACGATTGGAGTGATGCCCTCTGACTATGTTGGGACGCTCACCATCGAGAGCGTCAATACGGTTGAGAAGGAGTATCCATCAGCCCAGGCGTTTCCATCACAGGGCATAGCTGTCCTTCCGAACGGAGACCTGGTTGTGTGCGACACGGGATACGGGCGCATCCACATCCTCTCAGCGAGCCTGGCTCAGAAACGCATCATCGGTTCACTGGGGAGCGGGCGGGGACAGCTGCAGTATCCTGCCGATGTTGCCGTGGACAGCGCTGGCAGCATCTATGTTGCAGACTTCTTTGGCAATAAGGTGGTCAAATATGGTTCTGATGGCTCAGTGCTGATGGAGTTTGGCGCAGAGGGCAAGGGTGCTGGTCAACTTGAGGGTCCGGCCGGCATCACTGTGCTGCCAGACGGCAGTATCTGGGTGGCAGATCAGCTGAATGACCGCCTGGAGGAGTTCACAGCGAAGGGTGCCTATGTGACTGCTGTAACGGGGATTTCGCACCCTGCAGGGATGACCTCAGCAGGCTCTGTCCCATATGTCGTTGCCAGTGGTGACAGCGCCGTTTACAAGATCAACGGAACGAAAGCTGTGCGTGTTTTTGCGGCTCCCGGAGAAGGAGAGGATCTTATCACGAGTGCCGCTGACCTTGTGGTGGACGCCAGAGGGAATATCTATGTTGCGGACCGTGGCACAGGCCAACTGCCGGTTCCGGCTGTCAAGGTCTTCTCCAGCAGTGGACAGTATCAGCGCAGCTTCGGTCAGTACCCGGAGGATATGACGAACGTCCAGGACGGTGAAGTGCTGAGCCCTGGCGGAGTCGCCGTCACTCAGGACGGCATGGTGTACGTCATGAACAGCGGGTTCTTCCGTGACTCGACGAATCCGTTTGGCAGCGGATTTCACGCGAAACTGATCGAGTATGCGCCAGGCGGTGGTGTGGTTGCCGTCCAGGACTATCCCATCGATGTTCGAGGGCGGCTCAACAATCCGCAGGACATGGCCGTGGACGGCAAAGGTCAGCTGTGGGTGGCGTGCAGTTGGCCCGTGGTTTCTTCGGATGGCACGACCATCGAATGGAACAGGGGATACGTGGACGTACTGGACAGCAATGGCAACGAGCTGTTCACGGTCATGCGTGCAGGTTCGCGCTCCATGCAGCTGGTGGAGTCCGTTGCAGCCGATGGGGCAGGTCTCGTCTATATCGCGGCGCAGGACACGGGCGGAGGATTCATTGCGGTATACGACAAATCTGGCAACTACGTGAGAACGATCGCGGCTGGCAAGGTCGATGGGGCAAGTGACCTCGAGGTGGCGGGTGACGGCACCTTGTGGGCCTGCAACCAGGGGGACGGAACCGTCGTGCATCTGGATGCTTCGGGCAAAGAGCTGAGCAGGTTTGCGACGGCAGGAATGCCCGGGGGGTTGACGGTGCTGCCCGGCGGGGATCTGCTGGTCTGTGTCTGGGGGGATTCCTCCAATGTTCAGCAGGTCATTCGCTACAGTTCGAAAGGTGTTGTCGTCAAGACATTTGGAATTGCTGGCGGCGGACGGGGCACGGGACAGATGTACTTTCCTCATGATGCAGTCTTGATGCCGGACGGCCTCGTTCTGACAAGTGACACCGAGAACGGGCGCTTCGTCGCCTTCGCGCAGGACGGATCGGTGGCCTGGACGACACCCCGGTCCTGGTATCTTCCCGGCAGGATGACGTGGTCGCCGCGAGGGACTCTGTATGTCACCGATGGTTTTCACAACGTCATCCGTGAGCTGAGCTATGGACAGCCGACAGCTTCGCAGAGCACAGCGGTGACCGTTCGACTGGATGCCGTCG
>JBNAWM010000132.1:0-3374 GCA_049699855.1 Candidatus Cryosericum sp. | reverse complement strand
TGCTGTCTTGCATCCGGGGCAGATCATGCGCACCAGGCGCTGGGCTAGCACACCCGCCAGCGAAGAGGCCACCAGGTACGGTTCGATGCCCAGCTCCATGAGGCGGATGGGCACGCTGGCTGCCTCGTTGGTGTGAATGGAGGCCAGCACCAGATGGCCGGTCAGTGCTGCTTCCACAGCAATGCGCGCGGTGGGCAGGTCACGGATCTCACCGACCATGATGATGTTGGGGTCGAGACGCAGGATGGATTTGAGTCCTGACTCAAACGTCAGGCCTGCCTGAGGGTTGACCTGGATCTGGACAGCGCCCTCCAAGTCGTACTCGACGGGGTCCTCGATGGTGACAATGCTGTGCTCGCGATTGCTGAGCTGGTTCAGCGTGGCGTACAGTGTTGTGGTTTTGCCCGACCCTGTCGGACCGGAGACCAGGATGATGCCGTAGGGCTTGGCGATGATGCGTCGGTAGGTGCTGTCCTGGGCAGGCAGCATTCCCAAACGGTCCAGCGTGTAGTTGACGTTCTTCTTGTCGAGAATGCGGATGGTCAGCTTCTCGCCAAACGTGGAGCCCACCGATGCAATACGGAAGTCAAACACGAGCTGCTGATAGCGGACGGAAAAGTGCCCATCCTGTGGGCGCCTGCGTTCGGCGATGTCCATGCCGGCAGTGACCTTGATGCGTGAGACGACACTGTCGGCCTGTTCCTGCAGCATGGTCGTGATGTCGTGCAGGATGCCGTCGATGCGGTAGCGCACCCGGTAGAAGCCGGGCTGGGGATCGATGTGAATGTCGGACGCCGAAGCGTTGATGGCGTCGGAGATAATGCTGTTGGCGAACTCGATGGCGGGCGCCTCAGCACCCGGAACGACCGGAATGATCGGGACCGTCTGGTTGCGTCGCGTCGCTATGGCTGCGGCGGACTGCTGTTCAGTCTTCTTTGAGCGCTGTTTCAACCCAAACAGGCTGTTGAGCAGTTGAAGGAGTTCCAGCTCCGTGGTGATGGCAATGGAGATCCGTTTTCCTGAGCGCAGCGAGGCGTCTTCCAGCGCCTGTGGGTTCAGGGGCGCGATCGTCAGGATGCTGAGACGTTCTCCGTCCAGCTTGTAGGGCAGAATATGATTGACCTTGATGAACTCCTCGGGTAACAAATTGAGGGCGGCAGGGTCGACGTCTCGCTCATCCACATGAACATACGGGATGTCGAGCTGGTCTTCCAGAACTCTGCCAAGAACCGAAGGCGAGACAAGCCCACGTTCAACGAGAATCTGTCCCAGCTTGTTGCCCGTTCTCTTCTGTTCTTCGAGGGCATCGTCCAGCTGAGCTCGCGTAATGATACCGCTTTCGATCAGCAATTCGCCTGTTTTCTTTGGTGCAGCCATCAGTCAAGGTCTCCTCTCAGGCAGTGGGTCACATGACGCCACTATACGAAGTTCCGGCCTCAATGCAAGAAGGCCACGGCGTCCTGCGCTCATGGGTTGGGCGTGACCGTCAGGGCACTGAATGAGGGGTCGCAGCCACTCCACCCTCGCAAGCCGGCCATGCCGGAGCTGTAGGTTCCATCGTGAAAGTCCAGGACGACCACTCCATCGACACTGATAACGTGATGGTCTCCCTTGACCGCAACGCTGATGCTGTGAGGACTGTGGAGCGAAGCGACAATGGCGGCAGGCATTGCAACCGACTGAAAGGCTGGCTGCTCAACGCCGCTCACGACCTTTCGTACGGTCAGGCGGTTGCCTGCGCCCGGGTCAAACTGGAAACAATAGCCTGTGACTCCAGGATTTCTGTTACCAGAGACCCCATCACTGCGGTAGTAGATGCCGTAACCGTTGCCACTGGCCAGAGTTGCCGTGACGTTGACGATGTAATCGGTCCAGGAAAGGCTGCCAAATGCTACCCGGTTTTCATTGTTGATGTTGTTGAACTTCAGAGCGCCACCGGCCACAGTTACCCCTGTTCCATTCAATGTGGTGAATCCGGTTGTGGTCCCGTCGTACACAAACGCTGCTGAATGGATGGAGCAGACGAGTTGCCAGGAGGTGCCGTCGGGCGAATGGATCCAACTGAGCGTTCCTCCTGCAGGGCAGACGATGCTGGAGTCCTCGGTCAGATATCCCTGGTCCTTGAGCTGTTGGGGAGACAATGGCGGATTGGAAAGGCTGGGCCGCACGTGCAGCTTCAGTTCGCGAATCATCTCCGCCTCAGTAATGCTGGCTCGTACGCCGGCACAGGTCGACGCCTGTGCCGCCTTTTCCATGTCCTGGTAGCGGGGAATGGCGACAACGGCAATCAGTCCCAGGATGGCGATCACGATTGCCAGTTCCACCAGAGTGAATCCGCGCTTACTGCTGCTAACGTCCTGGTCTGTGCTCATGTCCTTAGTAGTCGCGAAGGGAGATGGTTTTCTGCAGGACCGTGGTCGCGGTGGTCAGCTTGATCGTAATGTAGCACGGGGGCGTGGAGGGATCCAACTGCTGCAAGCCGGTTCCAGTCGGAAACGAAAAGCCGGTAATGATGCTTGCTTCCAGACCGTCAGGAAACACCACACCATTCTTGTAGGAGAGTCCGTCTGCCCTCAATTCATAGGTGTACGTTGTCGGTGCTGGCAGGGTGCCAATCGCGGCCTGAGGGTCTCTGGAAGTAAAACTGATGCCACCCGTCGGGAACGTGATGGGACAAGACGCCCCCCCATTCATGCTGATGGCAGATCGCAAATGCTTCTCCATGTCTTGCATGACCTGTTCCAGGACCATCTGCTCCTTGAGCTGTGTGCTTGCTTGCAGGTTGTTCCTGAGATTCTGCGAGACGAACGCGGCAAAGGGCAGCGCAACCATGGCCAGGATGGCGATGACCAGGCTCAGTTCCACCAGCGTCGTGCCACGCCGCTTCCTAGTCGCCCACATTGACATCTCCACTCCTCAGGAAGCTGGTCTTCACGGCGTAGACGCCCGCGCCGGTTGTCCTGTCGTAGACGGTCATGCTGACCTCTAGAAGGGTGAAACTGCCGTACACCTTGTCAGTGGCTCTTGTGTATGTGTATTGGTAATTGTTGGGCGGGCTGAACTCCGTGCGTGCGCTTGTTGCTCCGGATGCCGGCAAGGTCGCATTAAGCTGAGTCAGGGTGTATGTTTTCAAGACCTCAATCTGTGTGTCCGCCGCAGCCATGGCCCCTCCAACAGAGTCCAGGTCCTGTCCGGTCTTCGTGTATGCTCCAAAAGCGGACACAGCCCACAGCATGATCAAAGAGAGCACCGCAATCGAAATGGCGAGCTCCACCAGGCTCTCGCCCACTCTCTTGCTCAGTAGTTTTCGCGCCATGTGCCCTTCACTGCCCTGAACCCTGACGAGCCAACCTGTGGCACGCCAATGGTGAGAC
>JBNAWM010000131.1:0-3388 GCA_049699855.1 Candidatus Cryosericum sp. | reverse complement strand
GCCTGCGGTGGTTTACCCCGACAGTGGAAGTCCCGCTGTGCGGCCACGGGACGCTTGCCACTGCACGAGCGCTGCGCGAAGCCGGTATTGTGAAAGGCACTGAGGTTTATTTCCGCAGTTTGAGTGGAGATCTTGCTGCCAGATACCACGGTGACTGGATCGAGCTCGACTTCCCATCGCTGCCGCCTTCGCCCGCGCCTGCCCCCGCCTCGATCCTCACCGCCCTGAGGCTGGCCATAGCTCCCCGGTGGACCGGCGTCAATGATCACCAGTACTGGCTGCTCGACCTGGGTTCGGCCGCCGCCGTCCACGCGCTCGTTCCTGACCGCGAAGCCACGATGAGACTCAACATTCCCGGTATCATCGTCACGGGGGCAGGCGATGCGCCATATGATTTCACATCCCGTTTCTTCGCGCCCGCCGACGGCATCTTCGAGGACCCCGTCACCGGCTCTGCGCACGCAGCACTGACGCCCTACTGGAGCGGCGTGCTTGGCAAAACCGACTTTCTTGCATACCAGGCATCCTCGCGCGGCGGTATCCTGAAAGTGCGCCTCGCCGGTGACCGCGTGCTTATCGCAGGGCAGACGGTCGTGGTGGCCACAGGAGACTTGCGCATTCCCTGAGGCACGACCTGCAGGCGTGAAGAAGGAACTGACCATGAGCATCCTGTCACTAACCTTCAGACCCGCGACACCGGACGACGCGCCGTTCGCCGCGCCTCTCCTGTATGACATCGCCCGTCGAGACGTCGATGCCCTGTTCACGGGTCTTATTGCGAGGCTGTCACCTCTCGATGTCGTCGAGAAGTTCTATCGGGCTCCAGGCGGCATGTTCTCCTGGCGCAACACCGAACTCGCACTCCAAGAGGGTCTTCCGGTCGGCCTCATCACTGCATACAGTGTGGCGTCGAAAACGGGCAGCTCCGCCTGGCTGGTGCGAGCTGGTGGCCAGCTGGGAGTCGGTGCACTAATGCTCCTTGCCTGGCGTGGCATCGTCGTTGCCAGAGCTCTGCAGCGCAACCAGCCCGGTAGCTGGTACATCGCTTTCGTGGGTGTGACCCCGCCGCAGCAGTTCCTCGGCATCGGTTCCTCGCTCATCGAGAGGTCCGTCCAGAGAGCTCGCACGTCAGGATGTTCCTGTGTCGAGCTGGATGTCGACGTCGACAACCCGCGCGCCCAGGCGCTGTACGAGCGGATCGGATTCCACGCCTTGCGCAGCGACCACTCGAGAACACCCTCCATCCTGGTTGAGAGTCGCCGAATGGTCCTGTGGCTGCAGCAGTAAGTGGGGGGGTGCACTGAAGAAGTAGCTCCCAATCATGTCTTGCCTTGACTTATGAAGACAATGTGAATATCTTGGTAAGCAGAATGTGTGGTATCTGCGTTGTATATGTGATAGGGCATTGACACAATAGCAATGTAACTTGGGAGAATCAAGAAAGAGGGGGGAGGTACGGGCATGGCACGGATAACATTGGTCTATCCTGACTATACGACGACACGGCTCTACAGCAAACCACAGAGGGTGAGGGTGGACCGCGGGGGCTGGTATGCCGAGGGACTGGCTGCCCTTTCCGCGACACTCAAACAGGATGGGCACACGGTCAGTCTCCTTCACATAACGCAGCCACCAACGCGCAAGGACTTTCTCACACGTCTGATGGCCACGCACCCGGACGTCATCGGATTCTCTGTGCGCACCAGCGCGTTCCCATCCGTCAGCGAGTGGACCGGCTGGGCAAAAGACGCCCTCTATGTGCCCGTCGTGTGGGGTGGTTATCATACATCGCTCGCACCCGAGCAGTGCATGCATGTCGCGGGCGTCGATGCCGCCATGCAAGGTGACGGCGACCTGGTGCTGCCCCAGCTGGTGGACGCGTGGATCACGGGCAGGACTCCACAGGGCATCCCTGGTGTCTGGTGGCACGATGGACAGGAACTCCGCCACGAACCGGTCGGTCCCCTTGTGGCAAACCTCGACGAGTTGCCAATCCCCGACTTCGGCTTGTTCGACCGCAGCCGGCTTATTGCCACCCACACCCACACGGCACTCGCGATGCTTTCGCGCGGGTGTCCTTATGGCTGCACGTATTGCACGAACCAGGCCTTCCGCTCACTGTACCCCAACGCGAAGGACTATCACCGGTCACGCACGCCTGAGGGCGCAATCCTTTACATCCAGGCGCTGCGCACGTGGTACCCCGAGGTCCGCGAGCTGCGATTTCTGGACAACGTCTTCGGCATCTCCACAGACTGGCTTGCCCGGTTTGGAGAGCTGTACAAGCGCGAGGTCGGCCTCCCGTTCGCTTGCGATCACCGCGCCGAACTGCTGACTCAGGATACCGTCCAACTACTGGCCGACATGGGCTGTACAGAGGTCTACCTGGGCATCGAGTCGGGTGACGAGGTTCTGCGCCGCAGGGCACTGGGCCGCACGATGAGCAATGAACTCCTGGTCCAGGTGAATGAGCGACTGCATGCTGCCGGCATCCGCATGTTTGCCTACAACATGGTGGGGCTGCCCGGCGAAACGCGCGCGACTGCTCTGCTGACCCCAAAACTCAACGCACAGGCACGCGTGGACGATGCCTGCATCAGCGTTTTCTCGCCCTATCCTTCGACGGTCCTCTATGACGTCAGCATCAAGGAGGGCTTTGTCACTGAACCCATTGACTACACACACCTTACCTTTCTCGACCAGCCTGGGTTCCGCAGTGAGGAGGTCGCGTTCATGGCTCTGTCCTTCAACATGCTGCGCCGGTGGTACCGCAGATACGGCACGAACTCGCGCATGGGTCGGCTGATGGATCGTATGGTCATATCGCCGCACCTGCCCATGCACTCCATTATTGCCGTCACGGAGCGCTGGGAAGGGGAACGCGAGATGGTAAAATCCTTCCTGCGCAACCGCGCGCCGGGCGTTTTCCTGTTCGTCAAACGCCTGCTTCGTGGGCATGGCACCCCTGCACCACACGCCGCCGCCCACGGCCATCAGGAAGGATGGCCTCACTCCTGACGCCCACCACGCCTTCCCCTCCACCTTCAGCGCTGCCTCCCCCTTGGCAGCGCTGAACTATTTCTGGACACCTCCGTCAGCAAAAACGAACCCATCGCGTTATAGATATGGAAGGAAATGGAAAGGAGGTACGGGTCATGAATGCATGAAGAAGCAAGACGGACTACAATGAAAAAAAGGGAAGACACAAGTACGTTGAACAGGAGCAAAGATGGCGACACATTGCAAAGATGCACAATGCCAAAGGAGGCAAGGATATGACATCGCACAGATCCGATAGTGTCCGTATACTTGGTGTAAATTCAAGGCAATAAGAGAGCCAAGGGCTCGCTTTCGGTATAATGGGTTTGTGACAAACCAAGAACTGAAA
>JBNAWM010000130.1:0-3416 GCA_049699855.1 Candidatus Cryosericum sp. | reverse complement strand
GCTACGAAGCCTGTCGCTTCGGTGCCATCCGCAGAGAGTAAATCAGCCGGGAGGAACTTCATGGGGACAAAACTGCTGAATGTAAAGATCAACGGACGAGACTACAGCGTACCGGATGGAAGCACCATCCTGAAGGCAGCAAGCGAGTACGCAAATATCGAGGTGCCAACCCTCTGCTACCTTGAGGGAATCAGCGAAGAAGGCGCCTGTGGCGTCTGTGTCGTCGAGGTTAAGGGAAACCGCAACCTTCCACGCGCGTGCTTGACAAAGGTCAGCGAGGGGATGGAGATCTGGACCAACACGGCGCGCGTCCGTGAGGCGCGCCGGATCAATGTCGAGCTGCTGCTGGCAAATCATCCAACGGACTGCTTCACATGCGAGCGAACCGAGAACTGCGACCTTCGCGACCTGGCATCCGAACTGGGCGTCCGCGAAGTGGAGTTTCCGCGCACCCGCACTGAGTGGCTGCCCATCGATAATACATCGCTGTCGCTGGTGCGCGATCCCAACAAGTGCATTCTGTGCCGGCGCTGTGTCAACGTATGTGCCAAGGTACAGTCGGTCTTTGCCATCGATATCGCAGGCCGTGGTTCAAACAGCACCGTTTCAACATTCCTGAATGAGGGTCTGGGCAATGTGGAGTGCGTGAACTGCGGACAGTGCATCCTGGTCTGCCCCACCGGAGCCCTTACCGAGCGAAGCGAAATCCCCGACGTGTGGAAGGCCCTCGGCAACCCCGACAAGGTCGTCGTGGTCGAGACTGCCCCGGCAGTGCGCGTCGCCATCGGGGAAGAGTTCGGCATGCCAGACGGGACACAGGCAACGGGCAAGATGGCCGCCGCCCTCCGGAGTCTAGGCTTCGACAAGGTCTTTGACACGGACTTCTCCGCCGATCTCACGATCATGGAGGAAGGGTTTGAACTCATCGGGCGCATCAAGAACAACGGCACACTGCCCCTGATCACATCGTGCTCGCCGGGATGGATCAAGTTTGCGGAGACGTTCTTTCCAGGGGTGCTGGACTACGTTTCCAGCTGCAAGTCTCCCCAGCAGATGTTCGGGACAGTTGCAAAGACCTACTGGGCCGAAAAGATGGGCATCGACCCAAGGAAGATCGTCGTCGTCTCCATCATGCCGTGCACGGCCAAGAAGTTCGAAAAAGAACGACCGGAGATGAAAACAGCCTTCCACTACTGGCAGGAGAAACTGGGCCTGAAGGAAGAAGAAGCCTTCAGAGACGTTGACTACGTGCTCACGACTCGCGAGGCGGCACGCATGATCCGAGAAGCCGGCATTGACTTTGCAAACCTCGAAGATGAGGACTTCGACAAGCCGCTGGGGGAATCCACTGGCGCGGCCGTCATTTTCGGTGCCACCGGCGGTGTCATGGAAGCTGCCCTGCGAACGGCCTACGAAGTCATCACCAGCAAGCCTCTGGAAAAACTCGACTTTGTGGACGTGCGTGGACTGGAGGGCATCAAGACCGCCACGGTCGACATCGACGGGATGCCTCTCAAGGTTGCAGTCGCCAATGGACTTGCCAACGCGCGCATTCTCATGGAAGAGGTCCACAGGGGTGAGTCGCCCTATCAATTCATCGAGATCATGGCCTGCCCCGGCGGATGCCTCGGCGGCGGCGGACAGCCTCTTTCGGACAATCCAGACATCAAGCAGAGACGTGCAGAAGCTATTTACCGCGAGGATGCTGGCAAACCGATCCGCAAATCCCACGAGAATCCCGAGATCAAGCAGATCTACAGTGAGTTCCTGGGCGAACCAAACAGCGAGAAGGCTCACCACCTCCTTCACACCCATTACCACGATCGCAGCTGCGATTAGGATGCCAACCTTCGGAATTATGCAGAGTTATGCTACAATGAGCGGAGATGGCCGGCCCCCCGCGGACCGGCATCCTTCGCCGACGCACGAGGTTCCACATGACATGACCAGGGAGGAACGCATGGAGTCGGATACGCAGGTAGGGTCGCCAGAGGTGGCGGCAGGACTGACCGAGGAAGACAAGGCCTTTTTGCGGGACGTGGTGGAGCGGGACCGGGCGGAGCACCATGGCCGGGTCTCCTACATGGATATCCTGTTCGAGCTGGAACAGCGGTACGGAAACTTCCTTCCTGGAAACGTCCTGCAGGAGCTGGCACGCCTGCTGGACACCACCCCTGCCCAGCTTCATGGCTTCGTCACCTTTTACACCATGCTTTCCACGAAGCCACGGGGACAGCACGTGATCCGGGTCTGCACGAGCGGGCCCTGCCATGTGACGGGAGCCCCCGCCATCCTCACCGAGCTCACCCGCCTGCTGGGGGTGGAGGTGGGGCAGACGACGCCGGACGGGGTCTTCACCCTTGAAGGCTCCAGCTGTCTGGGCATCTGCGGGGTTTCCCCAGCGCTCATGATCGATGACGAGGCGTATGGCAACCTCACGCCGGGAGACCTGCCCCGCATCCTTGCCGCAGCACGCGCAGGAGGTGCACGATGAAACTGTTCTCGACCCAGATCGTCATTCCCGTGGATTCCACCTCAGTCCTCCAGGGAGCCCTGGAGGTCAAGCATGTCCTGGAGGAGGAGATCCGCGCCTACAACCTGGGCAGTCAGGTCTCGGTGGTGGAGACGGGTGCTCTCGGCATCTACGATCGGGGCGTCGTCCTGGCCGTCTTCCCGGACGACGTCTACTACGGCAACGTTACCCCCGCCGACATCCCGGAGATCGTCACGGAACACCTCCTCAAGGGACGCGTGGTGACCCGCCTGGCCATCGACCGCTCCCTCTCCTCCCGCCGCATGGTGGAGAAGGAGACGGGGAAGAGCCAGCAGAAGATCGTCCTGCGCAACGCCGGGCTCATCGATCCCCAAAGCATCGACGAGTACATCGCCCGGGACGGGTACGGCGCCCTGGCCAAGGCCCTGGCCATGCAGCCGGGGGAGGTCATCCAGGTCCTGACCGACAGCAAGCTCCAGGGACGGGGTGGTGCAGGATTCCCCACCGGCCTCAAGTGGGGCATGGTCGCCAACGAGCAGAGTGAGGAGAAGTACATCGTGTGCAACGCGGATGAGGGAGAGCCTGGCACCTTCAAGGACCGCCTCATCCTGGAGGGGGACCCCCACAGCATCGTGGAGGCCATGGCCATCGCCGGCTATGCCACCGGGGCCCACGTTGGAATCGTGTACGTGCGGGGGGAGTACTTCCTCTCCATCGCCCGCCTCAAGAAGGCCATCGCAGATGCCACGGCCTACGGCCTGCTGGGGGAGGACATCCTGGGGACCGGGTTCTCCTTCACCCTCGAGGTCTACCGCGGCGGGGGTGCGTATGTCTGCGGCGAGGAGTTCGCCCTGCTCGAGTCCATCGAGAACCAGCGGGGAGAGCCGCGGAACAAGCCGCCCTTCCCGCCCCAGCACGGACT
>JBNAWM010000129.1:0-3421 GCA_049699855.1 Candidatus Cryosericum sp. | reverse complement strand
GGATCATGCCAAAGACGGAAGACAGCAAGAAGAGACTGAACACACACCCTGACGGACCGGGTGGTGACATCGTCCTGGATACCGCTCCTGATGGCACCGTCAAACTGGACGTCCGGCTGGAGAAGGACACGATCTGGCTGAGCCAGAAGCAGATGAGCCTCTTGTTTGGAAAGGACTCCGACACCATTGGTCTGCATATCCGCAATGCGTACAAGGAAGGTGAATTGAAGGAATCGGCAACTACCGAGGATTCCTCGGTAGTCCAGAATGAGGGCAGCCGCAGCGTCCGTCGTATGGTTCGTTTCTACAATCTGGACGTTGTGATATCGGTCGGATACCGCGTGAAGTCTGTCAATGGCACGCGATTCAGACAATGGGCAACGAATGTTCTGCACGACCATCTCATCAAGGGCTACACCGCCAACGGGCAGCGCCTGAAGGAGTTGAATCAGGCCATCCACCTGACCCCTGATGTGACCAATCAGCGTGAGCTGACGGGCGACGAGGCGACAGCATTGCTGCGCGTCGTCGGCCAGTACAGCGCTGCGCTTGACCTGCTGGACGATTATGACTATCAGCGTGTGGCAGCTCCTGGTGCTGGTGCCACAGTCATCCATGCGTTGGGCTACGACGAGGCGATGCGGATCGTGGAGCACCTGCTGACCGAACGGCCACAGGGAGCAATTTCGCAATAGACGACGTCACCCAGAGCATCTGACTACAGCGAGTCTGGCGGGTGGACCCCCGCCTTCGCGAGGGAGACACATAGGGACATGATTCTTGTCTGTCGGCGTCATTCCCCCTCGAGCACTTTCTTTCAATACGAGAGGCGCTCTCGGCGCAGGCGGGAATCCACTATTGTAATGTACCACCAAAGGCCAATTACCAGCTGACCCCAAAGGCGGCAGTCGTCAGGTACCCTGGATGATCGGAGCTCTCAACAGGCTGGAGATGAGTGCGTGCACTGCTGCGACGGGCAGGAAGACGATGATGCTGAGCATCATGCCGAGCTCGTAGGCCAGGCTGCTTTTCTTGATGGGTTTGCCAAGCAGGCGATTTCGGAATGCGCTGAGTGGTATGCCATACGCGTTTCCGAACATGATGGCGCGTGTCGCACCCAGAATGCCCAGCGCTTTTGTTGGTCCATAGGTCTTGACGATCTGCTGCCAGGAGGCGGCCGACGGGTGACCTCTCGTGTCGGCGTAATGCTGGGCAAAGAACACAGCCTTCACCTCATCGTCGGGAATACCATCCATAACGCCGGTCAGAAGCTTCTGAATCTCTTCGCTGCTCACCCCCTGCTCGAGCGCCATTTTGGTGTGCCCATACGAACACACCTCGCATCCGTTGACCTCTGTCACCGCCAGCATGATTCTCTCGATGAATTCAGGGCTCAATTCCTTGCGTCTGCGGCTTCTGGCCATATGCGGCATCGTTCTTAATGCTTGATACAGGATGACATATCCCTCCGAAAGTGAGTATATTTTCTTATAGAACTGCTGTGCCATTCTTGGGACTCCTTTTGGGTCAGCTGGTACATCGACACTTGGTGGTACAACTAGCCCCACGTCCATTTCGCTTGTTCCCCGCGTACCTTGATATGATACCGCGGGCATGCTCGGTCAGTGTGAAGGTGACTTCTGGGGGCCTCCGTCCGCGGATCAGGGAATCCAGTCTTGCGTACATGACCGTTCTCATTGCGCTCTGTCATCCCCCCCGAGCCCTTTTGTTCAAGGCAAGGGGTCTCCCGAACGGTTGTTCCGACGCAGGCGCGTGTACACACGCTGAAGCTGCTTTTTGCAGCTCAACCGGCGGGAGGCCACATGAAGCGTTGTGAAATGAAACGTTTGACCTTCTGCCGAAAGAAAATGGAGAAGGGCAGGATTGATACCTGCCCTTCCGCAAGAATTTCGTGGGAGTCTCTTACTCCCAGTAATAGATCGTTATGGTTCGGCTATCAGCATTCCAGTCCACAGAGGCGCCAAGATGCTCCGAGATGAATCTCAAAGGTAGATAGGTTCGTCCGCCGAGAATCATTGGCGCAACATCAAGAGAGACTTTGGAGCCATCGACGAGAGCAGTGGTTTTTCCGATCCAGAGCGCCATGGAGTGACCGTGGAGATTCACAATCACCTCTTGCTCACTGGAATTCCAGCTGACTGTGCCGCCAAGCGATTCGATAAGTGTTCGGATCGGGAGGAGCGTTCTGCTGTTCTTGATGACAGGCGTGCTGCCCTGAGCGTCGATCTTTTTTGACAGCCCATTTACTGTGATAATGGGGCTTCCCACTGTAAGCACCAGCATATAGGATTGCCGTACCTGCGGCTGAGTGTAGGAGATGGTATAGGTCTGCGTGAAGCGATTGCCCACTCGGTCGAGAGCGTCGACCGTTATCGCATTCGCCCCTTGATTGAGCGTGACTGTTGTCTCAAACTCACCGGTCAGAGTTGTGATGATCTGATTGCCGTTGATGGTGAACGAGCGCAGCCCTGTTGTCTGATCAAAGACAGTACCTCTGAGAACGAGGGCGTCCTTTGTCACCGTCTTTGGAACATCAGTGAGGGTCACGACTGGTGGCTTCGTGTCTGAGATGATGCTGAAAGACTTGGATGCATAGTTTCCTGCTCTATCATACACGATCACCTCAACACTGTTCGTGCCTTCTGAGAGAAAAATCGTTGGATCAAGATCACTCTTGTCTATCTGGGACTGCCCGTTTACCTTGACCAGGAGTCTCCCAATGCCTGTATCGTCGGTCGCAACAACCGTGAAGGTAAACGTGTCCGAATTGATCGTAATTGTAGAACCTGGAGCATCAAGATCGATGCCACCTATCGTGGGAAGTGTCAGAGTTGGAGGGGTGGTATCGGGAAGCCTCACAAACTCAGCAGAGATGGTATGGTTGGAAGTGACGTTATCGAAGGTGTAGGTCATGGTGGGCGACATGCCAACCTGATCAACCACCTTGATGGGGACGCCATCTACCAGCACTTTGCTGATGAAGTATCCAAAATCCGGCTTCATGGCAAATGTCTGGCTTTCGCCATTCATCACCTGAAGTGCGCCGGATGGAGTGATGGTGCCGCCGGTGGTTCCAGCAGAATAGATGGAATATACCGTTCCGGGGTTGTTGGAGAGCGAAGCTCCACCAGAAACTGCCCAATCGGCTGCAAACATCTTGTAGAAATATTCAAAGCCTGCGTTGGACTGGACAATGAGCCCAAGCTCACGGTTTGCACGAGAGGCATTCTCTGAGCCATTGATTGAAGCAATATCAACATAGCCCGCTCCACCAATACGCGCCAAAACCATTTTGTTGTGTATAGGGAACGAAGAACCATTGCCAGATGACGGGCTACCAAGAAGGACATGGATATTACTGCTTTGAGCTTCCATATATGCTTTTGTTGGATTGTTGTTG
>JBNAWM010000128.1:0-3455 GCA_049699855.1 Candidatus Cryosericum sp. | reverse complement strand
CCCTCAGCAGGAAAGACCGTGACAGTGCTGTGTGCCATAAGCCCCTGCAGTACGGGACGCATCTGCCCAGAACACAGAATGATCACCTTGCCATAGTGCCGGCCCGCAAAGCGCACCCATGTGAGGAAACTCAGTGCCTGAACAGGATCCAGCAGGTCTGAAGGCGCATCAGGCAGTTCACGGATGCTCGAGGCAGCCTGCTGCGCTGCGGTGGAAGTCCCGGCAGACGCGGCCAGAGCGAACCGCTCTCCCCCAGCGATAAGGGATTCAAGACCCGGATCCTGCTCCAAGAGAACGTAAACTTCATATGTATCCATATGTTCAGTGTATCCCTTCACCGCTTGAAAGCAAGGCAGAGAGCAATGAAAGCGATTTCTGGCCGGCCTGCAGGGGAAGAACGATCGAATCCCGGACAGTCCGGGCTCCTGCACTGCCCGTGAGGTGCGCCCGCAGGAAGGCCGTGGCAGCCTCTTCACCGCGGAACTCAAGCACAAGGGTGCGCCCAGTCTCCTTGACAGACGACACGCCTACCTCCATGAGTGCCAGCTCCAGCTTTTTCAGGGTGAAGATTCCTGCCACCTCCTGGGGGGGAGGCCCGTAACGGTCGGAAGTCCGCTGGAGAAGCGAGGCCAGTTCTCCTTCGCCTGCCTTTCCAATCGCATTGTAAAGTTCCAGGCGTTCACCGGCGTCAGCCACGTACGACTCCGGAATGAAAGCAGAGATTCCCAGCATCATCACTGGTTTTGGCATGGGCTCGGTGTACTGGCCCCGCGCTTTCAGGATCTCGTCCTCGACCAGCGACAGGAACATATGATATCCGACGTCCGAGAAGCGTCCACTCTGCTTGACACCCAAGACATCGCCTGCACCGCGCAGTTCGAGGTCCTTCAGCGCCACCTGCATGCCCGCGCCAAAGTCCACGGCCGACGCGATCGCTTCGAGCCGCTTGAAGGCAACAGAGTCACGCAGAACACCGTGCGAATAGAAGATGTAGGCATAGGCGTGACGCTGTGCCCGGCCCACCCTGCCTCGCAGTTGATAGAGCTGGGCAAGCCCCAGCCGCTCCCCCTCATCCACAATGATTGTGTTCACATTGGGAAAGTCGAGGCCCGCCTCGATGATCGTGGTCGACAGCAGGATGTCATACCTGCCTTCATAGAAGTCCAGCATGATCTGCTCCAGCAGCTCGCTCCTCACCTGCCCATGGGCGACGGCGATGCGTGCCCCGGGAAACAGGCGCGACAGCAGTGAAAACCGCGCATCGATATCCATGATGCGGTTGTGGACAACGTAGACCTGCCCGTGGCGATCCAGTTCAGCCTGAACGGCCCTCCTCACCTGTTCTTCGTCAAAGGGCATGAGAAAGGTCCGGATCGGATACCGTCCTACGGGAGGCGTGTTGATAAGCGAAATGTCGCGGATACCCACGATCCCAGACTCGAGAGTCCGCGGAATAGGCGTGGCGCTCAGGGTCAGGACGTCCACCTCGGCCTTCATCTTCTTGATCTTCTCCTTGTCCAGCACGCCGAACAGCTGTTCCTCGTCGACAATGAGGAGACCAATGTCCTTGAAGTCGCCAGCCATGTTCAGCACCTTGTGGGTCCCAATGGCAATGTCGATACTGCCCTCGCGCAGCTGCCTCCGGCTCGAGGCAAGCTCGTTCGAACCTACCATCCTGGAAAACAGTGCGACCTTGTAGCCCACCGGTTCAAACCGCTCCTCGAAGTTGCGGAAGTGCTGCATCGCCAGAATTGTCGTGGGCGCCACGATCGCCACCTGCTTGCCATTTGCCACCGCCCGCGCTGCTGCACGAATGGCGACCTCCGTCTTACCAAAGCCCACATCTCCGCATACCAGGCGATCCATCGGCTTCCCTGCCTCCATGTCGCCCAGCACGTCTGCTATGGCCTTGGTCTGATCGGGCGTCAGCTCATAGGTGAACGCATCCACGACCGGAGATTCAAGTTCCGGATTTGGTTTGAACACATGTCCCTCACGGGCATGTCTCTTTGCGGCCGTCTCCAGCAGTTCGCGGGCAACGCGGCGGGCATCGGCGGCTGCCTCGGCACGAGCCCGCTTCCACTTGCGCGATCCGGGTTCATCCAGCGCGATCTCGGCGCGATCCCCCACGTATTTCTCGAGATACCCGAGCCGCTCGATCGGCACGTGGAGGACAGACTTGTCCCGGTATTCCAGCGAGATGTAGTCGCGCGTGATGCCGTCCACCGTCATGGCAGTCATCCCTCGGAACACGCCGATGCCGTAATCCCGATGGACAACATAGTCTCCCTCGTGCAGATCATCCAGACGTGAGATGGCCTGCGAAAACCGACTTGTCTTCTTGGGACTCATCGCGGTTTTCGGGAACAGTTCCCTGTCAGTGAGGACAACCACGCCGCTTGCGGCGAAGCCCGAAGCTGGAGCTCCACGGATGATGGAAATCCTTTCCAACACCTGCAGCTCCAGGGTCGTATCGCCCACGAGATGCCGGGCCTTGTCCGGATTCCACGACACGATATCAATGGGAGTGTCTCCGGGGGCATGCACCCTGAGGAACTCGCCCAGCGATCCCGAGAGCGTCAGAGGCGGCAGGTCGTGTGAGGGCAGGACCAGCGCCCCCTGCTCAGAGGTGGCTGTCAGCTTGACCTCGCGCGAAAACAGCCCGAGAGCTTTGGTCGCAGACTGTGCAAACTGGTTCAGGGCATCCGAAGAGGGGACGATGCCAGCCTGTAATGCACGGTCGTACAGCTCCAAAGCAGAGTCAACGATGCGCGAGAGCTCGCCGGCTGGATCGACATCGAGGAACACCACGGCGGCATCAGCCGAAAGAAACCGGGACAGGCCACCACACAGACCGTCCAGGTCGCCATACTGGTACAGGAGATAGTTGATGCCTTTGCCGCCCACTTCGGCAACAAACGACTCCAGGTCGTCAAGGAAGGGCTGGTCCGCATGGTCCTCCTGACCCCTCCGCTGTTCTGCCTCGTGCGTCCAGTGCTCTGCCGCAAGGGCAGCGACGGTCTGCCGCGCTTCTCTGTCCATCACAACGGGGTAAGGCGGCACGATGCGCAGTGAGGGCACCGGCTCGACCGACTGCTGGGTCACCGGGTCGAACAGCTTGATGCGCGCAACCGTGTTGCCTTCCAGCACGACGCGTGCAGGGTACTCGCCCATCTGGGAATACAGATCGAATACGTTGCCGCGCATGCTGAACTGGCCCATTTCGGTCACTGAGGCAACACCCTCATAGCCCATTTCGACCAGCCGGCGGGCCAGCGACTGCGGCATAATGCGGTCGCCGACTGCCAAGTCCGATGCCAGTCTCATGAACTCGCCGGGTGGAAGCGAAGGATCGACCAGTCCCTGCACCGTTGTGAAGATGACGCTCTCCCGATGAGCATACAGCTGGTCAAGAGCCCTCGCCCGACCAAACGACAGGGGACGCGAGTACTGTG
>JBNAWM010000127.1:0-3529 GCA_049699855.1 Candidatus Cryosericum sp. | reverse complement strand
GCCCTGGATATGTACTCGCTTCCGTACTTCGTCTTCATAGGCACCCTCTCACGTGAGACTATTCGCTTGCGTTGCTTGCGCTACCGAGAACCCCATGTTCCAGTTCCCGCAGGAACTCCAGGAGCAGCAGCTGTGCCCCGGGATCCGCAAGCTCGTCCATCGGGAAGACAGCCCGAAGTTCGTCGGTGGAAACAGTATACGACAGATTTCCCTCACAGCGGTGGATATGCCAGCGCACGTCACGGTCGGACGTCAACAGGGTGAAGATCGTCGAAGGGATGTCGCCGACCGGCACGCAGTCGACGTTGTCTGTGTGGAACTCTGCTGTGAGCATAGTACCTTTGCCGGGGACACTGGAGAGCTCAACCCCGCCGCCGGAGGCCTCGGCGTTCTGTCGAAGGAACGGCAGGCCAAGGCCGAACCTTCGGATGTTGTGCGGTCGTGTCGTAAAGAAGGGATCGAACACGCGCTGCTGCGTGTCACTCTCCATTCCGCGTCCATTGTCTCGTACCGTGAACACAAACCGGTGCGTGGTCGGGTCACAGCTGATATCCAGCCATATCTCGGTCGCACCGGCTGTGACGCTGTTGGAGGCGATATCCAGGATGTGGTCGGCAATCGTTCTCACAGGAGCCGCACCTCCCGGCCCTGTTCATGCCGCAGGGCCATCAGGACCTCGCGGGTCGATACCTCCGCGATGGCAAGGACGAACCGGGCAGGGCCGATGGAGTCAAGGTTGTGGGCATCGCTGCTGGAGATGACCTGAGGATGCCCCGGCAGCTGCGGCAGCGTTTTCCCGATATTGGCTTTGTGTGCAATCTCGTATGTGGCAAACTGCAATGCGGGGGTCACCACGCCCAGCTGGGAGAGCAGTCCCCAGCGGCGGTCCACGTGACTCGGCACGACAATGCCGCCCAGTTCTTCCGTGAGAGCTTTCACCTGATCGAGCGTCATTGGACTGGCCATGGAGAGCAGGAAGGGAAACTGGCCGACGTACTCGTCCCGCTCGTTGCAGATCAGCTGAAAGCCAAAGTGCTCGGGGTCGCCGGCGACGCGTGGATAGGAGGCATACAGCCTGCGGCCAAAGAGCCACAGCGCGCTGTTCGTCTCGAAGTAGCACAGCAGGTGGACTTCTTCGGCAGTCGTCACCTCGATGCCCGGGACCAGCAGGATGCCGTTCCTGCGGAAGACGCGTTCAAACACTCCCGTGTTGCATGCGCTGTTGTGGTCGGTCAGTGCGGCAACCCGGATTCCACGGTCCACAAGCCGCCTGCTGACTTCGCCGGGGACCATGGTGATGTCGGCGCACGGCGACAGGCACGAATGCAGGTGCAGATCGCCTGGTACTTCAAGCACGAGCTACCTCAGGCCCAGTTCATAGAGTCTGCCGGACACGGCAAACGCAGAATCCTTGGAATAGAGAAGGACAATCCCTTCTTTGACAGCATGGCTGATCACATCGGGCTCGCAGGTGCGTCCCTCGCAAACGATGATCGCGCTGATGCCAACCATCGCTGCGACAGCCACGACATTGATGTGTGTCTGAATGGTCACCCACACCGAACCCGGGGCAGCCTTTGCAATGACTTCCGACAGCAGATCGCACGTGTAGCCGGAGGCGACAGGCCTCTCGAGGCCCGCCTGAACGGCGATGTCAACGTCAAGAGCTGTGATGAGTTCTCCCAGTGTCATGTTCCCTCCAGTTTCTTGTTCGCGAGAAAGATCATCTCGACCTTGGTTGGCTTCCCCTTGCCAGACATGATGACCAGGTGGTCGGAGAACCTACGGATGTTCGGAAGACCCATTCCGGCCCCGAATCCTTTTTCGCGGATGGCATCGGTCGCCGTTGACCAGCCCTCTTTCATGGCGAGGTCTATGTTCTCGATGCCTGGGCCCTCGTCTTCCACGCGCACAATGACCTCTCCATCGTGGACGATGGCCCGCAGAGTGCCTTTTCCTCCTGCATGGATGCACACGTTGATCTCGGCTTCATAGGTACAGACGCTCGCCCTGCGTATGACGGACTCCTCCAGCCCCTTGCTTTGGAGGAACGCCTTGAGGCGGGCGGAGCCCTCGCCGGCATGATCAAGGCCCTGACAACCAATTTCCCAGAAGAAGTCAGAACTCGTCTCGAATTCCTGTGATAGGGCGGAGAAGCTGCCGATGGTGGCCACGCGCTGCTGATCGTGGACGTACACCGAATAAAAACTCTGCAGCATTGCTGAAAGCACGTCGATGTCGGTGATCATGCCGACCAGTTTGTTCCCCTCATCGACGACCGGGAACCGGCCAAACTTGAACTGCTGAAAGTGCGAGAGGATGACCTCAAGGCTGTCGTGCACGTGCAGAGTGACGACGTCGCGCGTCATGGCCGATGCCAGCGGCTCGGCCAGCCGCCCATCGGCGAGGGCTTCGATGATCCTTGAAACCGAGATGATGCCCACCAGCCGAAAATCGGCATCGACGATGGGGATCCCCGAAACCGACTTTTCGCGCATAAGCGTGCGCGCTGCCGCGATGCGGTCCTCTGGATGCAGAGCATAGACAGCGGGTGACATGATACTTTCAGCGTCCAGGCTGCTGAACAGTCCCAGGTACCTCAGCGCCTCGACGCTCTGCGCCAGCGACATCCCTTATCCCGTCAGCCCATGCGCATAGAGCTTGCCAGAGGCGACATACATGATGTCGCGGGTCGCCAGGACGATAATGCCCGTGGCGCGGGCCAGGTCGGCGACCTCCGGGGGGACCTGCTTGCCCCGCACTACCAGGATGGCAGGCAGGTCCAGCATCTGCACCGTCCGGATGATTTGGGGGGTGGTGAGCCCCGTGATGAGCAGGGTCCCGGGCCCACTCATCGCCAGCACGTCGCTCATGAGGTCGGAGGCGAAGGCATGGGTCACCTCCACCTCGTCAAGGTGCTCTCCGGCCACACAGGTTGCGTTGGTGATTGCCAGGACCTCGCTCATCTTCATGTCCGTTCGCTCCTGCTAGACCTCTTCTTCACGAGGTTCCGGCACATGTGATTCGGCAAGGGCCTGCTCGAAGACCGAGGGGAAGGTGCGCAGGGCAGATTCGAAGGCCAGCGGCACTGCCTGTCCCAGTCCACAGAACGAGGTGTTGGTGAGCGTGTTCAGCAGTCTGCGGAGGCGCTCCAGGGCCCGCGGGTCCGCCGTCCTGTCCACGAGGGCATCCATAATGGCCTTCACCTGCAGGGTTCCCTCGCGGCAGGGCGTGCACTTGCCACAGGACTCATGCCAGAAGAAATGGGCCACCTCAGCCAGGAAGGGCAAGAGCGGCACCTCCTCCGACGCCACCAGGATGACCCCTGAGCCGAGAGACACGCCGCTGGTCTTCATGGAGGCAAAATCCAGTGGGGTGTCCAGCTCGCGTTCCGAGACGACCGTCCCAGCACTGCCTCCCGTCTGGAGGAAGCCCAGGCGCCTTCCCCCTGTGATCCCGCCTCCGAAGTCGTAGACGAGCTCCCGCAGGGTGGTTCCCATGGGGGCCTCCACGATACCGCGGTTCACGA
>JBNAWM010000126.1:0-3556 GCA_049699855.1 Candidatus Cryosericum sp. | reverse complement strand
TAGGAAAGGTCACCTTGATCGATTGACTCTGAGAAACAACTTTTCCCGTCGTAAACGCAATCGTGTACTGAGCTGCAGCTCCTGCCTGATATGTGCTCAGTGTGACCGTGGGAGCACTTAGAGCCTTTGCCCTTGGCACGCCGATTCCTGCGAACGAAGCCATAATCAATGAAACGATGATCAAAAGCAATACTGAGACTTTCTTCATCAAGCACCTCCTGGTTGTTGCTACACATAGTGTGACCGTTGCAGATCATTCTGCAACATCAAAACAGGATGAATCGCCTTTACTAATACAACGCAAATCTCGCCAGTTGTCTGAGAGCTGAACTTCACATTTTATTCACAATATGCCACAAGCCCCATAGGCATACGCCCTCAGGAATTAGACGAACACCATCGTGCCTGAGTTCCCCGCCAAAGCAAAAGCCCCCGCCACGGGAGAAGAGTGACGGGGGCCCATGATCGCCGGTTGCGACTACTGTACGTCCGGGTGCAGGAGACGATACACCCGCTCGGGCGTCGCTGGCATCTGGCGCACCCAGACACCGGTGGCGTCGTGGATCGCCAGGGCAATGGCAGGGATCACGGGGACCATGACTACCTCGGCGATGCCGCGCACCCCAAGGGCGCTTGTCCCTTCCGGGTTCTCCAGCAGGATGTGCTCCTGGCTGGGCACGTCCTTGACTGTCGGGATGATGTAGGTCGAGAAGTTCTTCGTGCGAATCTGCCCCTTGGTGATCACGGTGTCCTCGAACAAGGCAAAGCCCTCGCCCTGCGCGACACCGCCGTCAATCTGCCCTTCCACCTGCTGACGGTTGACCGTGTGCCCGGTGTCCAGGGCTGTTGCGACCTTCAGCACGCGGGTCTCGCCCGTCAGGGTGTTCACTTCGACAAGCGCTGCCTGCGCAGCAAAGCTGTAGATCCAGTGCGGCAGTCCCGCAGCTCCGGGGATCTCCCGGTCGGCAGTCGGCCAGACGAAGTACCCCTCGCCACGCAGCGGCGCCTCCTGCGCAAACTCCTGGGCCAGCTCCTCGTACGTCCGGAAGCCGACGGGCGTCATCATGCCCCCATCCTTTGCCTCGCAAACGGCGTCCGCTCCCGTGTGATACTTGGCATCCATGGCCGCGGCCACCTTGACGCCAAAGTCACGGAACGCTGCATCGATGGCGTTGGAAGCCGTATACATCGAGCGCGAGGCGGTGGCGGGGCCCGCATCGACGGAACCCTCCGTCTGCCCGGCGACGAGGCGTATGCGGGATGGGTGCACGTGCAGTAAACCGGCGATCATCTGCGTGAAGCCGGTGTGTGTCCCCTGGCCGTACTCCACCAGACCAATGCGCAGAGTGAAATTGCCGTCGCTGTCCAGATCAAGGTAGGCGCCACCGTAGTCGGGGATGCCAACGCCCAGCCCCGCCCCCTGGGGAGCGATCGCAAACGCCACTCCCCGCTTGAGCCAGGGCTTGTCCGTCTTCTTCTCCTCGTTCCTGTGCTGCCACAGGTCCGACTTCTCGATGGCATCCAGCACGAGTTCCATGGACACCCCGGTCCGCAGGGTATGACCAATCGGCGAAACCTCGCCCTGATGCAAGACATTCTTGCGCCGAATGGTCACAGGATCCATGCCCAGCTTCTCGGCCGCTTCATTGATGTTGGACTCCAGTGCGAAGATCACCTGTGGTACGCCAAACCCACGAAATGCACCACTGACGCCATTGTTGGTGAACACGCCCCACCCCTCGTGTCGGGTGTTGGGAACACGATACAGCGACGATGCGTGCTCCAGGGCCAGGTTGAGCACCGGGCCGCCCAGCGAAGAGTAGGCCCCCTTGTCCTCGTAACAGGTGACCTCGTTGGCCAGCATCGTCCCGTCACGCTTGAAGCCGGTTTTGATGCGCACAATGAACGGGTGGCGCTTCCAGCCCGAAACCAGTGACTCCTCGCGCGACAGGAAGACCTTGACGGGCTTGCCCGTCTTCATGGCCAGCAGGGCGATACCACCCTGGATGGTGAGCTCATCTTTTCCCCCAAACGCACCTCCCACAGGGTTGCTGTACACGTGGATCATGCGGGGGTTCATACCCAGGATGCGCGCAAGCTGCAGCTGGTCGCGGAAGGAGTACTGAGAGCCAGCGTACAGTGAGAGTGAACCATCCGGCTCAGGAACAGCGATACCAGATTCTGTTTCCAGCGGCGTATGGGCCTGGCGCGGTGTCCGATATTCATGCTCGATGATCACGTCCGCTTCGCTGAATCCCTGCTCGACATCGCCCTTGTTGATCAGTGTGTGAAGGCACACGTTCCCTTTCTCATGGACCTTGGGGGCATCCGGTTTCAGTGCCTCGATCGGATCGTCGACGACCGGCAGAACCTCGTACTCCACGTCCACGAGAGCGGCGGCCTGCTCGGCAATGCGTTCGGTCACAGCGGCCACCAGCGCAACAGTGTCTCCCATGTACCGCACCTTGTCGCCGCAGATCACCGGCATGTCAGGGTTGACAATGCCAAACCCGTTGAACCCCGTCACATCCTTCGCCGTCAGCACTATGACGACGCCGTCCAGCGCCATCGCCCTGCTGACATCGACACTCTTGATGAGTGCGTGCGGGTACTTGCTGCGTACAAACGACGCATACAGCATGCCCGGGAATGAAAGGTCCGACATGTACCTCGTGGTGCCGCATGCCTTGTCCTGTGCATCGATCCTGTTGATCTGCTCGAAACGGATTTCGTCCATCACATCGCTCCTTTCACGCTCAGCCGCCACCGATGGGGGCTGCAAACACCAGCTCGTCGCCGTCCTGAAGGGCATACTCCTCAAAGACGCGCTTGCCCTTGATGATCAGCGTGAGATACGCCAGCTCCGGGCCCTTGATGCCAAGCTGTCTCACAATCTCGCCAGCCGTTGTTCCTGCCGGAAGGTCCAGCTCGTAGTCGGGCGTGTCATGATACTGCTTATAGTCCTGAAAAAGCCTGATCTTAACTTTCATGCCAGCACGTCGACAGCGCTTCGTAGGCGCCCTCGGCAAGCAGTCCAACGACAGCTTCCTTGCGATAGACGGCAGTCGCCCTCAGGTCATCGATGGGACTCACTTCCTTCCATGCCATCTGGGCTGCGCCGCGGATGGCGTCCCAGGAGAGGACCGGTGGCAGCTGGCGGAACAGTTCCTCGGTCTTGTGCGCCCGAATGACGGTCGGAGCCACCGATCCAAATGCGATGCGAGCTTCCGCAATGCGGCGGTTCGCGCCGATTCTGAAGTAGAACGCCATATTCGCCGTGGAGATCGTCATGGCCTGGCGCGAACCCAGCTTGCCAAAGCCGGTCAGCTCGTCGGGACCCGTCGCAGGAAAATGAAACCCTGTCACGAGCTCCTCCGGGGCCAACACGGAGCGGCCCGGCCCGGTGAAGAAGTCGATGACGGCAACTTCTCTGGTTCCGGCGCGACTGGCGATCGAAACCATTGCATCCAGAACGATGAGGGCGGGGATCGTGTCTCCCGCGGGGGATGCGTTGGCGACATTTCCACCAATCGTGCCCAGATTGCGAATCTGCGGC
>JBNAWM010000125.1:1739-3615 GCA_049699855.1 Candidatus Cryosericum sp. | reverse complement strand
CTTGGAGACAAGCCGCATGCAGGCTGCGGCCTATCAGCTTGCCAGCGACATGCGGCTGGCGCGTGCCCATGCGATCCTGTACCAGGCTGACTTGAACATGTACTTCTGCACCAATCCCAGTTCCGATCGGACCTTCTATTGCTTTGAGCTTCTCCCCCGTCTTGACGGCACAACGGGACTGCCTCGAACGACACTGCACTATTGGCCGCCCTCGGATGGTGGACCGTGGCCGGATCCCAGCCGTTTCGTTCGGCATGACTTTCCCTATGGAGTGCACCTGGCACTGCCCAAACCGTTCAAGCTGGTTGGCTACATCGGTTCTCGAGAGTACTACGTCATCAGCTTCTATAGTGGTTCTGGTGGTCATTTTCGTGGTCAGCCGTCCGTGCTCGGGGGCACCGTGACCTTGGTCGATCGCACGGGCACGCGGTACTGGTACGTCATCATGGACAGCGTTGGCCGCGTCCGGGTGAGCGCGCAGGCTCCGCCATAGCCATTATGTCTTCCACTTCGTCCTTCCCGAATGCTTTTGTCGGGAATCAACGTCTACGAACCCAATGACTGGACCCCCGACTCAAGCATTCGGGGGTGACAAAGGGTGTTCGTCATTCCCGAACGCTCTTGTCGGGAATCAGCATCGGACCTGCAGGGACTGCACCTGTTCTGCTGTCGGTCCAAGGCGGCACAAAGCCTCTTGTTGCGTCAGAGGTTGACTATACTGTACGACATGAGTCCTGTGAAAAGCGGAACGAAGGGAGGGCGGCCGAATGCCCGGGCATGGACAGAGCTGGGACTGGCTGTCCTGGGAATCTCGGGGACATCGACGTTCATGAAGCTGGCGGGCGCCGATCCGCTGGTCATGTCGTTCTGGCGGGTGGCATTGTCGACGTTGCTCCTGCTGGTGCTGCTTGTATGGCGCTGGGGTTCCAATCGTGGGGCGAAGACATCTCCTGCCCAGCCTGAGGTGGCAACGCCGTTCAGCTGTAACAAAATGGAACCCCTCGAGCCCTCTCGTTCAAGGCGAGGGGTGCTTGTGTCCCGAAATATGACAGTCCTGGCGGGGGCTCTGCTGGCGCTGCACTTTGGGCTGTGGGTGACGTCGCTCACCAAGACATCGGTGCTCTCCTCGCTGGTCTTTGTGACCATGAACCCGCTGTTCGTCGCGGTGCTGGACCTGGCGCTGTTTCGCGAGCGCACGAGTCGCCTGCTGTGGGGCGCGGTGGCCATCGTGACCGCCGGCGGCCTGTTCATCGGACTGCAGTCGGGCGCGGCTGCCAACACCGGCAATCTGCTCGCACTGGGCGGCGCGCTGGCAGAATCACTGTACCTGATCGTCGGGCGCAGGGCATCGCGCTCGATGGACCCGGTGTCGTACAATGCCGGCGCCTTCGGCTGGGCGGCAGTCCTGCTGGGCATCGTGTGTCTGGCGACGGGGCGCCCGCTCTTCGCGCTGTCGGCCAGGTCCTTCCTGTGGCTTGCCGTGACGGCCATCGTTGGGCAGACAATGGGCCACGGTCTGGTCAATGCTTCACTGCGCTGGTTCCAGCCGCAGTTTGTGGCACTCATGCTGCTGTCGGAGCCGATTCTAGGATCGATACTGGCGTTTGTGGTTCTGGGCGACCGGCCGGCACCTGTCGAATTGCTGGGGGGTGTCGTGATCCTTGCCGGTCTGGCGCTGGGGATCGTCTCCAGCGGCCGCAGTGCAGGAGGACCCGTGACGGGCTGCAGGGCTCAGGCGCGGTAGTTCAGGAGCTGGGTGGGCTGGGTCCCCGCCAACTGGACCTTGGCAGCGCTGAAGCGCACGCCTTCCTCGAGCGCGGCCTGGAGGCTCAAACCCGTCCTTACCGACGACAGAAACGCAGCGGCAAACGAGTCG
>JBNAWM010000125.1:0-1729 GCA_049699855.1 Candidatus Cryosericum sp. | reverse complement strand
GTCGCCTGCTCCGGTCACGTCCACCGAGGTGATGGGGATTCCGGGCGCCGTGATCATGCCATCACTGCCACACAGGAGTGCCCCGCCGGAGCCGAGCTTGACGACGATGGTGGTGCCGGTGGCAGCGTGAAGGGCAGCTGCAGCGGCCTCTGCACTGGATTCCTGCGCAAGCCAGCAGGCTTCTTCGTCGTTAGGCAGAAGGTAGTCGCAACGCCTCGCGGCCGCGAGCACTGCACTGCGCCCCATGACACTCATGGCATTGATGCTGGAGGGGTCCATGGCAACAATGGGCCGCGAGGAAGCGGGCCTGGTGAGCATCAGCTCGATGGCGGTCCGCGACTTTCCATCCAGCAGGCTGTACCCCGAGATGAACAGGAGCCCCGTGGGGGTCTTCAGGGCGGAACGCACAAAGTGGGCAAGGGCCGTTTGGTCGGCGCAGGCATTTGCTCCCCGCTGGCGATACATGTGGTATGAGCCTGCTTCCTGGACGACGCTCACCATGCCAGTAGGCTCATCTGCCCGACCACCCTGGTAGTCGATGCCAAGGCTGTTGAGACGGGCGAGGTACAGGTCGCCCGCCACGTCGCTTCCCAGCGTTCCGAACAGGCGGACCTGCTGCCCCAGGCAGCGCAGGAAGAAAGCGACATTGCCTCCCTGTCCGCCAAGGGAGAGGAGGATGGATGCCTGTGCCTCCTTGCCGGAGGGCGACAGGACGGGCGCCACCGTCGTGGTGTCGATGTTGAGGTCGCCCGTGACGAAGAACATGGACCCGGCGGTCAGCGAGACCCGAGCAGTGTGGCGATCTGGGTGCCCAGCGCGACGTTGTTCTTGATCAGGGCGATGTTCGCCTCGATCACGCCGGGCAGGTTCTTCTGCATGTAGGCGAGGATGAAGGGGGTCATGGCCTTGCCCTCGACGTGCTCCTCGGCAGCCTTCTTGAGGGCCGCCTGCAGGACTTTCTCGTGTTTCTTCGGGTCGACCTGGTCGCTCTCGGCGATCGGGTTGGTGACAAGAATGCCCGTGTCCAGCTTCAGGCGGTCGCGCGCCTCAATGATGGAGACGATGTCGGCCGCGCTGTCCACACGGTGCTCAAGGGGGATGCCGGAGTCGCGCACGTAGAAGGCGGGCAGGGTGTCGGTCTGGTAGCCCAGGACCAGCACGGACACGGTTTCGAGGTACTCCAGCGTGTTGTGCAGGTCGAGGATGGATTTGGCTCCAGCGCACACGGTGATGCAGTGCGACCGGGCGATGGTGGGCAGATCCTGGGAGATGTCCAGGGTTTCGCCTATGCCGCGGTGCACGCCCCCGATGCCTCCGGTGACAAAGACGCGGATGCCAGCAGCGTCCGCGATGTGCAGAGAGGCAGCGACGGTGGTGCCACCGCTGAAGCCCATGGCCACCGCAACAGGAATGTCACGGGGTCCAATCTTCTTGACCCACTTGGCGCGAGCCAGCATTTCCAGCTCGGAACGGGAGAGCCCGACCTTGATGCTGCCCGAAACGAGGGCAGTGGTGGCAGGAACCGCACCGCCCTTGCGGACCATGTCTTCCAGCTCCTGTGCCAGTTCCAGATTGATGGGATAAGGCATGCCATGCGTGATGATGGCCGATTCCAGCGCAACGACCGGCTTTCCCTTGCGCAGGGCCTCCTGCACCTCCAGAGCGATGGCAAACTCCTCGGGGTGGGTGCCCACGCGCGCCGTCCCTTTGGCCATGCCCTCGGCAAGGC
>JBNAWM010000124.1:0-3659 GCA_049699855.1 Candidatus Cryosericum sp. | reverse complement strand
GGAGATTCTTCGGAAGAGATTCGCCTCCGGCGAGATCACCAAAGAGGAGTACGAGGACCGCATCAAGATTCTGAACGGCGAGAAACAGCCGTAACAAGTAACAACCACCCTTGTGCCGGCATATGGCACAGGGGTTTTTGCATGTCCACGGTTCCCCTCCTTGACACGGATGCCCCACGCAGGCATGCTGTTGGGGGAAGCGACAGCGTGAAGAGACGCGGGAACCGAAAGCGCCCGACGTCCGTCCAAGAAGAGAAAGCCGGCAGCCTCAAGGGCCGCTAGACGGAGGTGGAAGCGATGAAGAGAGTACTGATAGCCTTGATGATTCTGGCACTGGCCGTTTCGGTAGGGGTGCATAGGACAGAAGCCGCCGAGCCCATCGTCGGCATCCGCTATGCCCCGCCCACCGTCACCTTTACCACGGGCAAGCCATCCTACGCCCCAGGTGAGGCCATCGACTGGCGCTATACCCTGTACAACGGAAACGACCATCCCCTGGAGCTGACCTTCACCTCGGCGCAAGTCTACGACCTGATCCTCCGCCAGAATGGCAGGGTCGTTGCCCGCTGGTCCACCGGCAAGATGTTTGCCGACGTGATGAGCACCCGCACCGTCATGATGGGCGAGACCATGGAGCTCACCGGCTCGTGGAAACCCTCAGTGGACCTTGCCCCCGGCAGCTACCAGCTGGAGTTTGTGCTCACCAGCACCACCACCGAGCCGACCGGCGCGACAACACAGATCGAGGTCGGAGCTGCGGCCGCCCAGGACATCCACGTCAACTTCACGACCGACCAGCTGATCTACCGCGTGGGCACGAGGCTGACGGTCAAGTACACCATTGTCAACCTGAGCGATCAGCCCCTGGTTCTCGACTTCCCCAGCGCCCAGCAGTTTGACTGGACCATCACCGACATCTCCGGCAAGGTCATCTACCGCTGGTCCAAGGGAAGAGCGTTCGCCCAGGTCCTCACCCACCTGACCATTCCGGCAGGTGCCAGCGATGGATTTGAGAGCACCTGGGACATTCCGCGTGACCTTGCCCCCAGCGGCTTCTACATCCACTTCACCGTCCTGTCCGACGCCCTCGGGACCCTGAAGACGCAGAGAGCTGCCGTCCTTATGGGCAGTACGCCTCCTCCACTGTAACGCACTGCAGCTGACGCAGGCGCCACCACGATGGTGCCTGACACCAAAGTGTAACATTTCGGGACATTTCGGGACGGTTCCAAATGTTACAGCAGGTGTTCGGGATGCGGTGTCTTGCTGCCCGTTCTGGTCAGGCCCTGTGACGATACTACATGTCATTTAGTTGCTCCAAATGACGAGGGCACTTGTCATTTGGACAACACGTGGTACACTGCCTTTGAACAAAGGAGGAGACCACGATGGACACTGAGATCTTCGATATGCGAAACCCATGGCGCACGGGGCGACCATTTCAGCACGCGTGGATCCCGCGTCGCGAACTGGACACCCTGGCAGGCTGGATGGACAATCCCTACGTTGTTGTGCTTACAGGGGCTCGCCAGGCTGGCAAGACGACACTCCTCCTCATGCTTGTCCAGCGGTTGCTGGAAAACGGGGTGCCACCTGGCGACATCTTCTACTTCAGCGCCGATGATCCGGGCACAGCCGAGCTCGTCACCAGCCCGGGGAGTCTCCTGCAGTTCCTGCACGACACGCACACCAGTCCCCGCTCGTATCTGCTCATCGATGAAGTGCAGCGACTGCCAAATCCCGGTCTCGCCCTCAAAGTCTTGTATGATCTGAACGTCGGCATCAAGCTTGTCGTGTCCGGGTCCTCTTCACTGGAGATCCGGAGTACCACACGGGAGCATCTGGTCGGACGGTCGCGCGAGCTCGTACTCTATCCGCTCTCCTTCGGTGACATCGTTCAGCAATCCGTTCCGGCTGCTGCGCGGGATGATGGTGATTTTCCCCTATTCCACCGCCTTTACAGCGAGTCGATCGTCCGCCTGTTTGCCGACTTTGCCATCTGGGGTGGCTACCCTGCGGTCGCTACTGCATCGAAGACCGCTGAGCGTGCTGAGCAGCTGCGTCAGATCTACGAAACGTACGTCACCCGGGATGTGTCTCAATTCCTGCGCGTGGGCCGTCCCGATGTCTACAACAGACTCGTCAGAACCCTGGCACTGCAAGTCGGCAGCCAAATGACATGGGAGGGACTGGCCAACGAGGCGCGGTCGTCCTCGGAGACCATCCGCCAGTATGTCGCGATGCTGCAAGGAACATATGTGTGCGCACTCATCACACCCTACTCCAGCAACATGCTGACCGGACTGCGCAAGACACCCAAGGCATATTTCGTGGACAGTGGCCTGAGAAACAGCACCGTTCCCAGCTTTGCTGCCCTCGACAGCCGCACTGACCGCGGACACATCGTTGAACAAGTCGTGTTTCAAGAGCTCCTGAAAGTTTTGCCCGCGACAGACGAGCTGCACTACTGGCGCACCAAGGGAGCAATGGACGAGGTCGACTTCGTCGTGACGCGCGGCGATCGCATCCTGCCCATTGAGGTCAAGGACACGCGCTCTGCTGGAACAAGCGTTCCCAGCGGTCTCGCTCGGCTCATCAAGGAGACACACCCGAGACATGCAGTCCTCGTGAACCGGGACGTTGCAGCACAGCGCACGCTTGGACCAACGACGGTGCATTTCGTGCCCGCAGGCACCTTCCTTGCACGCCGCGCCATACTCGTCCAGCTGCTCGAAGACGCTCTCGGCTGATTCCACGCACGATGGTGCCTGTCCCCAAAGTGTAACAGTGTTACAGATTTGGAACCGTCCCAAATGTTACAGCAGGTGTTCGGGATGCTCAAGCCAGGCGCCCTGCTCCCGAAGGTACTGAAGGAGACGGGCGTGGTGCGAGGGGCTGCCATCCTCCAGGCATGAGTCCTCGAGCGCGCGCGGATCCCCCAGCAGGACCAGATGCTTGCGCGCTCGCGTCAGCAGGACGTTGAGCTTGCGGTCCACCGAGCCATCCCAGGATGGTGCGGTGATGGACGGCATCTGCGAGGCCGAATGCACGGCAAACGACACGATGATGATGTCGCGTTCGCCCCCCTGGTATCGCTCCACCGTGTCCACGGTCACTCCCTGCAGATCGGCGGGCAGAGCGCGGTAAATGCACGCCGCCTGCGCCCGGAAGGGCGTGATGACGCCGATGGAGGCAGTGGGGTCGAATGTCGGATCCCTCCGGCGGTAGGCCGCCGAAAATGACTGAACCAGACGGGCAACGCGCCGGGCTTCCTCCTCGTGGATCCGCGAGACGCCATCCTGCTCGGACGAGGGGACAAACAGCAGGCGGTGCGTTGCAAGCAGACCCTCCAGGGGATCCTGCGAGTCGGGCACAAAGGCGGGCTCCGTGGATGACTGCCACGCATACAGCGGCTGCAGCCGCCCTCCGTAGAACTGCCAGTCGGGGAAAGCGACGATCTCCTGATGCATGCGAGCCTGGTCTGTCAGCATGCCAAAGGCATTCGTCCACCCCTGTTCCTGGCAGCGCAGCAGCAGGCGCTCGAACAGCGACATCCGCAGGTCACGGAACCCGGCATCCCGAAGCAGGGGATCCGTCACCGCAGTGAAGTGGGCCGGCTGCTGGACGACCGCGGGCAGCTGGCGCTCGTCGCCAATCAG
>JBNAWM010000123.1:0-3680 GCA_049699855.1 Candidatus Cryosericum sp. | reverse complement strand
TCCAAACTAATAGTATAGCCTTGTTTTCAGGCGTTCAATGCACCGAGTGCGATGGAATAGAACTTGGAATCTTCAGAATCCCCGCGGCTGGTCAGGATGCACGGCGCCGTAGTGCCCGTCACCATGCCGGCCGACTCCCCCTTGCCGAACCAGATCATCGCCTTGTACAGCACATTCCCGCTGTCGATGCCAGGAACGATGAGGACGTCGGCATCCCCGCGAATCCGGCCCTTGAACCCCTTGATCTCGGCAACCTCCGGAAAGAGCGCCAGGTCGACGGAGATCGGACCCTCGGCGATGACACTGCCAAACTGCTTGCGCAGGGCCATCTCGGTCAGGATCGCGGCCTCCTGACTGCTGGTGAACTTGAGGACGTTCTCGCTGGCCGACAGGAATGCCACCTTGGGCACCTCGATGCACAAGCTTTGGGCGACTCGGACGGCATACCTGGTGATGGCGACCTTCTGCTGAAGGGTAGGCTCCGGAATCACTGCCGCATCCGACAGCACGAGCAGGCGTGGATAGCCCGGAAGGTCAAACACGGCAACGTGCGACAGCAGTCCCCCTTCGGGCAGCAGACCCGCCTCCTTGTCCAGGATGCCCCGCATGTAGTTGTCCGTATGGGCAAGCCCCTTCATAAGCATGTGCACCGATCCATCCCGCACCAGTCCTACGGCCGCCTTCACCGATGGCATCTCGCCAGCCACGTCCAGGATCTCGAACAGACTGGCATCGACCCCACTCTCGCCGGCCGCAGCCAGGATCTTCTCCCTGCCTCCCACAACGATGGCGTCGACGATGCCTTCGCGCACCGCGCGCTGAACTGCCTGCAGCGTATGGGCGTCCTCTCCATAGGCAACCGCCATGCGCTTGCGCGGCAGGGTCTTCACAAGACCTGCAATGTCCGACAGATGTGTCATGCACTCCATGTCATACCTCCCCGAAATACGCCACGATGCCCAGCGCCACCGACATCAGCTTGGTCTGCCCGTCATCGGCCCGTGACGGCACCAGGACCGGCTTGCGTGCCCCGATCGTCACGTGCGCCGAGGTGAACCCGGCAAAGTAGGTCATGGACTTGCCCAGCATGTTGCCGGCTTCGATGTCCGGAACGATCAGGATGTCTGCCTGGCCGGCGACATCGCCACCGATACCCTTGATGCGCGCAGCCTCCGGAGATACCGCGTTGTCCAGCGCCAGGGGCCCGTCCACCACACATCCCTTGATCTGCCCGCGTTCGTTCATGCGTGCGATGATGGCTGCGTCCTGGGTGCAGGGCATCTTCTCCGATACCGTCTCGACCGCCGCAAGTACCGCTACCTTCGGATTTGGATACCCCAGCCGATGAAACACCCCGACCGTATTCCTGATGCTCTCCACCTTCTCATCCAGCGTCGGAGCGACCAGGATGCCTCCATCCACCACGGCCAGCAGAGATTTGCGCATCCGCGTGTCTTCGTAGATGGTGCACTCGGACATCACCTTACTCGCCCGGATGCCGTTCTCCTTGTCCAGTACGGCATGGAGCAGTTGTGCCGTCTGCGCCCCACCCTTCAGCAGGACGTCCACCTCGTCGTCATGCGCCAGCTTGACAGCGATAGCGCTTGCCTCTACCGGGTCATGCGCGGGGACGACTTCGTAGTCGGCGGCCGAGACGCCTGCTTCTGCAAGCAGGGACGCGATGCGGTCCGGCAGGCCGACAAGCACAGGCGCGGCGATACCAGCCTGCTGAGCAAGCACCGCTGCATGCAACGAGACCGCCTCCGGAAAAACGACGGCGACCTTTCTGCGCCCCAGCTTCTTCGCCTCTGCCAGCAGTTGTTCAAATGTCCTGATCTCCATGCAACCCCCTATTCGTACGTCTTCTCAGCTTCGACGCCTTGCGTAAGCCGCAGGTACGCCTCATTCAGAGCCTCAAGCTCGTTTTCGCCCGGTACGACCTCGACGGGAGCGATAAAGCCGACCCGCTCGACGATCCACTGTACCAGCATGCCACTGTTCGCCAGTCCACCGGTCAGGACGATGACATCCACGTCTCCCTGCAGGACCGTGGCCATCGCGCCGATCTCCTTGGAAATCTGATAGGCCATGCCCTCATACACCAGCAGGGCACTCTTGTCGCCCGCCTGGATACGCGCCTCCACCTCACGGGCGCTGTTCGTCCCAAGGTATGAGACAAGGCCTCCTTCGCGCGTCAGCCGCCGAACGATCGATGCCTCGTCAGCCCCCTCCTCGAAGCTCAGCTTCACAAGGCCGACAGCCGGCACCCCTCCCGCCCGTTCCGGCGAGAACGGCCCCTGTTCGTTGGCGTTGTTGACATCGACGATGCGGCCATGGCGCAGGGGAGCGATCGAAATGCCACCCCCAAGATGTGCCACGATCATGTTCAGATCCTCCAGTGCAGCCCCACGGCCTCTGGCCACGTTGTAGGCGACCCGCCGAATGTTCAGGGCATGCACCAGCGAGCGACGCGGAAGCTCTTTGAGGCCCGAGATGCGCGCCACGTCCTCAAACTCGTCCACGGAGACGGGGTCGGCGATGTAGCATGGCACTGACGTGCCCTGCACGACACGATCCGCAATCAGGGCACCCAGATTCGACGCATGTTCTGCGATCCGTGCCTCGGCACAGTCCTGCAGCATGCGCTCATTCACGCGGTAGATACCGGAAGCCAGCGGGTGCAGAACGCCGCCCCGCGCCATGACCGCGCTCAACTGAGCCGCACTGGTGCCATGGCGTTCCAGGAAGTCGTTCACCGTCTGGACCCTCATGTCCAGCTGGTCGGCAATGCGGGAGAATGTGGCAAGCTCCTGGGCGGAATGGTTGAGAGACTCCTGTGCCATGACGTTCTCGCCTTCGTACAGGGCAACCTTGGTCGACGTGGAACCGGGGTTGATCACCAGAATCATATTGTGCACCTCCAGAGGAAATTAGGGAAACAGCAATTCACGTGCATTGGCCAGGGCAGCCTCGGATGCGCGGTCGCCCGACACCATGCGTGCCAGCTCCCGTACACGTTCCTCTCCAGCCACCTCGCGCACGACGACCCTGGTGCTGTCGCCGCTCAGCTCCTTTTCGATCACGAGGTGTGTCCGCGCGCGGGCCGCGATCGTCGGCAGATGCGTGATCACGATCACCTGGCGATACACTCCAAGGCTGGCCAGCTTGGTTGCGACGGCAAGTCCCGTTTCGCCGCCGATGCCGGCGTCCACCTCGTCGAACACCATCGTGGGGATGGCGTCGTTCTCGGCAAAGACTGTCTTGAGCGCAAGCATGATGCGCGACAGCTCTCCTCCCGAGGCAATCTCCCGCAGGGGCCGCAGTCCCTCGCCCGGATTGGGTGCGATGAGAAACTCGACCATGTCCAGCCCCGTCTCGGTGGCCTTGAAGCGCTCATCGCCCACGGCAATCCCCTGGTCGTCGACGCTCTGTTCGATGGAGCAGACAAACCGCGCGCTGGGCATGGCCAGCACTGCCAACTGCTCCTCCACCTTGCGGGCCAGTAGGGGTGCGCCCTGTCTGCGGCGTGCCGTGAGGGATGCCCCCAGCCGGGACAGACTGTCCTCCAGCTCCCGCTCGCGCAGGCGCAGACTGCTCTCGTCGCCGGCCCGCTCCTGTCGCTCGTGCAGCTTGCGGTCGATCTCGGCGCGGAACTCGATGAGGCCATCCAGACTGCGATG
>JBNAWM010000122.1:0-3694 GCA_049699855.1 Candidatus Cryosericum sp. | reverse complement strand
CGAAAAGCACCACAGTCAGCAATGCCGTCTGGACGACGTAGATGGGCACCGCAAGAAAGCGGAGGGCCCGGTAGTTGATGAACTGCAGCATAATCCCCACGAGCAGACTGAAGCCTAGCAGAAGGAGAGTCTTCTGAAAGTAGGAATGGAAACTTCCATAGTGCCCGAGCGTGTACCGCTCTGCCAGGCTGGCGGTGTAGAAGGTGGCCAGGCCAAAGGCGATGAGCAGCAGAACGCTGACGATGAAGAACAGGGGGAGGCGTCTGGATTTCACCGAGGGTTCTGCTCCAGGATGTGGGTCTGCACATCCAGCTTGCCCTGGACGGCACTTGCAACATAATAGTGGTTGTGGATGCCGGCAGGGGCCAGATGAAGCACGGCGCTGGCAGAGCCAACCGACAGCGAAGCGCCCCCGGCTATCTCCAGGCACGTGATTACTGCGCCCTGGCCGCCACGGGTTCCGGCCGCCACTGTGCCGCCAATGGTGCCAAAAACAAAGCACGATCGCATCGTTTCAATACGGGATCCTGCTGGTACCGACCCGATGACGACGACATCGCGGGTCGTCTGGATCACCTCACTTCTGGCCAGGTCACGTGCAATGATCAGGGCCGAATCTCCGGCGGATGCAGTCTTCTTGGATTCACGAATGCGGTAGTTGTTGATGCTGAGATTGTCACCAACGACGTTTCGGAGGGCACGTTCAAGCGTTGCTAGTGTTTTTGGTCCACACAGCCTGTTCTGAAGGTCCACCTGCAGTTTGAGTTGGGGCAGAATGCGATGTTGGGCTGCTGCCTGAGCTACCAGCATGCGCTGTGCTTCTTTCCACTTTGCCTTTGGGTGGACAAGGGCCAGAATTTCAGTTTGGCTTCCCTTGAAGACAACGATGTTTGCCGGGCTAGTTGCTGCCATTTTCTCCTCCATACAGGTCGAAGTACTGCACCAGCATCTTGCGGAGCAGAGGGGTCATGCTGGTGCTGTGCTGATAGGGCGAGTTCTCATACATCAAGAGGACTGCAATCTGCGGATTGTCCATGGGCGCGAATGCCACCATCCACGTATGATACAGGTTCGGGGTACCCGTTTCGGCCGTGCCTGTTTTCGCGCAGATCTGAATGTTTCCTACCTGGATCATGGCCGTTCCTCCCGTCTTGGTCACGAGGTTGAGGCCCTTCTTGATGATGTCCAGGCTGCTGGTGCTGACCCCCAGAGTCTCTTGAACAACGGGGACCGTTTGTGTCTCTGCCTTCGTGACCGGATCGACTGAAGCCTTGAGAAGATGTGGACGCCACAGCGTCCCGTTCATGGCAATCGAGCTGAAGATCGAAAGGTTGCGAATGGGAGTCTCCAGGACGTACCCCTGGCCGATGCCCATGTTCATCGTGTCGCCTTCGTACCAGGGTTCTTTCAGCTTGCTGAGCTTCCACGCGGGTGTTGGAACAAAGCCTGCCGTCTCACCCGGCAGGTCGATGCCGGTGAGTTTGTCCAGGCCGAACTTCTTGGCGTAGGTGTCCATAGACTCGATTCCCACCAGCCGCGCCACCGTCCAGAAGTAGACGTCACAGGAGTCAGCGTAGGCTTTGTAGATGTCCTCGTTGCCGTGGCCGCCGGGCCAGATCCAGCATTTGAACAGCCGTCCTCCCACCGTGAGGCCGCCGCCGCAGTAGATAATGCTTCGATCGGTGATTGAGCGAGTTTCGAGCCCTGCCGCCCCTGTGACGACCTTGAATGTACTCCCCGGAGGGAATGACGCCGAGATGGCCCTGTCAAACAGCGACCCCTGCGCGGTCCACGTCTTCCAATCCTGGTCGGAGATGCCCGAAATGAATTTGTTGGGATCGAATGTTGGGGCACTTGCCAGGGCCAGGAGTTCGCCGTTGCGAGGGTCCATCATGATCGCCGCTCCCTGGTTGTTGCCCAGGATGTCCTCGCACGTCTTCTGCAGCCGCGAATCGATGGTCAGGACCAGACTCTGACCGGGAACGGCAGGCTTTTCCTGCAGTGTGCGGATTGCCTTGCCCTCCGCGTCGACCTCGACCAGCTTTTGGCTCTTCTGGCCGCGCAGTAAAGATTCATACTGCAGTTCGACGCCGTCTTTCCCGATCGTGTCCTTCATGACATACCCTTCGCTCTGAAGGGCCTGAAGCTGAGTTTCGCTGATTTCACCCGTGTAGCCCAGGACGTGCGCGGCCAGGGTCCCAAGCGGATAGGATCTCTTCGTAGACATGACCAGCTGGATGCCAGGCAGGTTGGGTTCCTGTTCCGCCAGCTTCAGTGCCACGTCCTTGCTGACGTTACGTACAACGGTGATGGGCGTGTACGGACCCACACCGGCCTTCTTAATGATCTCCTGGAGCGCGGACAGCTTGATGCCAGACAGCTGTGATACCACGGCCAGTTCCTGGTCTGGCTTCTTGAGATCATAGGTAGTGACCACGATGTCGAAGGAGGGAACATCCGTGGCGAGGACGATGCCGTTCCGGTCGCGGATTTCTCCTCGCGGAGCATCGGTGCTGATGATGCGCAGACGGTTGTCATCCGCCACTCCTGCGTAGTAGCTGCCCTTGACTACCTGCAGGTAGTACAGCCGTCCAATGATGCCTCCGAGGAGCAGTGTAAAGAGCACGGTGACTGCGAGAAAGCGGCGAGTCTGACGAGTCTGCTGTGGTTTATCCATGTCGGGCCTCAAGGGGGGAGCGTCTGATCAGGTAGCGCGACTCAACCGCACCTGCCAGGGCGGCGATGAGGGTGAAGAGAACGAAGGCAGTAAGGCCTGGCGTGCCGCTGCCTCTCGTAAGCAGGCTGAGCAGGAGAGCGGTGAACGCAAAGGCTCCGGCGAAGGTCATGCGTGCGATGGCAGGAGCCAGCTGTTCGATGGACGGAGCAACACCAGTGACCGCCAGCAGGAGGAGAGCTGTTGGAAGCGCCAGCGACTGGCTGAAGTAGGCAAGGAGCAGTGTGGTGAAAAGGCCCGCAATGACGCCGAACGGAGCAGGGTGGCGGGCGCTGTAGTAGAAGACGACACCCGCGGCGACAAGAAACGGAACAAATCCAGCCCCCGGGACCGGGAGTGCGATTCCGCACAACAGCGCGATTATGCATGTCTCCAGCAGGGCAACGCCTGCCAGCACGGCATATTCCTGCCTGGTCGTCATTTGGACCCCTTGATGACAAGCAGGTAGCGGGCGGCGGATACGGCGGCGAAGGGACGCAGGATCAGTCGGGTCGTTCCCCCGCTGGTAACGCTGTCGACCCTGCCGATGGGAATGTTGGGCGGAAAGGTTGCGGAGGCGCTGGAGGTGACCACGACATCGCCCGATTGAAATTGGGGAAGCGGCGAGATGCCAGACAGCTCGCAGAATTCACCGTCAGTCCCCTTCACGAGGACATCTTCGCCCGTACGGCTGTCGATGCCCGCCAGGACGCATCGGCTGTCAAGGAGCGGCAGAACGAGGGCATTCGCGGCAAACGCGTCACCCACCTTGCCATACGCGTACGTCTGGCCGCTCTCGTCGACCACGAAGACGCCCGCATCTTTGACCACTCCCAGGGCCGTTCCATGATCGATGAAGGAGTCGAGGGGAAATGGATTGGCTGCCCGGCCCGTGACCTGGACGAGGATGGTTTTCACGGGCAGCTGCTGCTGGATCGAGAGTTGTGCCTGAAGCCTTTTCAGCTCATCACGATTGTTGAG
>JBNAWM010000121.1:0-3736 GCA_049699855.1 Candidatus Cryosericum sp. | reverse complement strand
TGCCGATCACCTGCGGCTCCAGCAGCTGAGCTGCCTCGTCTACGATGGCTGTGACCCGCACATGGCGCCGCTTCAGTTCTTGCAGGATCTCGGGGTGCTGCGTACACATGGCCACTGTTGCCACGAAGACCCGGCTGCGGCCTGCCAGCGCGCGCACCTCGACCGCCCCGTGCTGCTCCAGCAGGGCGGCAAAGCTGTTGCCCTGCATCTGCGCGTCCCCACCGGCATCCCTGCCAAAGACAAGGTAGCCGTGCAGGGCTGGGTCCTCGTCGCCGCTCAGGGCATGGCACATCTCGCCCACGGCGCGGTTGGTATACGCCAGCAGGAGGACGCACTCATCCGTGCGGCGCACCAGATGCCGCACCATCTCGACCATCATCATCTGTGTCTTGCCCGACCCGGGCGGCCCCTGCATGAGAAAGTAGTCCTGCGCTGCCAGCGCCCGCTCCAGCAGACTGCGCTGGTGCACCGTCAGCTGACGCACGGGCTGGACGTCCAGCAGGGCGGGGTCCACCGACCGCGGCTCCTCCACGCCCATCAGCAGGGCGCGCCGCGAAGACCCGACCTGCAGAAAGCGCAGCAAGCCCGCATACTGAGCATTGACGAGCCCGCCTGACGCATCGGACTCCAGCGCCCACTGCCCGGCAGGGTCCAGGCTCGCATGCCGGTCGTACAGCATGACCGTCACCTCGCCCAGCCGGTGATCGATGGCCGTGATCGTTCCCTTGAACAGGGCTCCCTGCAACGGACGCGCATCGGTCCCCTCATGACGGTACAGGATGATGCCATCACCCTCGCGGAAGCTGGTCCCGTCCTGCCGCAGGGGCCGCTGGACCAAACGGACGGCGCCGCTTTCGGCATCGCGCCCCGCTATGCGCAGGTGCGACAGGACCGCCAGCCGCTGCTCCTTCTGCGCCAGGTCCATGAGCCACAGCCCGGCAAATCCGGCGCCGTGCCCGTTGTCGTCGCCCGCGCCCAGATCCGCTGTCCAGCGTTCGCGCGCCAGAAAGGCCGAGAAGGCCAGGAAGTACGCCCGCTCCGCCTCCGTCGCTCCCTCAAGGGCTTCCGCCAGCGTGGCAGCTGCCTCGGCGTCGAAGCGCCCCGCCGGCCCAAGCCCCTTGCGCTCCAGATGTCCGAAGACCGAGAAGTCGCCCTCGAAGGCCAGCGCGTGGTCCAGGGCAACCACCTCGTTGCGCGTCTGCAGAAGGCGCACCAGGTCGCGCTCATCAGGGGCCGCCGGACGCCAGGGGTTGACCTCGTCGGCCACGTACACGACATCCGACGTCTGGGGCAGAGAACCCAGAGCCGACTGCACCAGCAGGTCATAACACCAGACCTGGGCTGCATGGTCGGGCCGCACCCCGGCATCTCCCTGCTCACCCGAGGCCGCAAAGGGAAGCGCACCATTCTTGAGCTCCACGACACTGAACGAGCGTGTGTCCCTGCGGGTCACCAGCGCATCCAGCCTTCCTTGCAGACCATATCTGCTCGATCCCAGCGACACCTCGGTCGCCGCCGTCCCCAGGGCACGAACACGCTGGGCGGCTCGCCGGATGGTGCCCGCGTGGTCCTGCACACTGCGGCGGATCATATCCACGTCTTCTTCCGACAACACCAGCAGAGCCATGCCCTGCCGCCGCAACTGCTCCTCCACAAAAGTCGTGACATCCACCTCCATGCCGGCGGCCAGGCTGTCGAACAGGCTGTTTGCAATCACGCCCGCGACGATCTGCCACCTGACAACGCGCGGCCGGTACCGGCTGACCAGCGCCAGCCTCGCATTGGGTGTCTCACGCCCCGGGGAGAAGCACCCGCCCAGCGTCGTCGCCTCGACCAGGATGTCCGGCTGGACCGCAACCAGGCTGGCACCTGTCGTACTGATGCGCCCGTCGCTTGCCCGCACGCAGGCTGTTGCGCTGATCGTGGCAAAGGGCCACAGCGGCGTGTGCGCCCATGCCCCGGTGAGCAGCAGCGTGGTCTCAACGCCCTCATCCGGCTCGTCCAGCACACAGCGCGCCGCGCGGTACCACAACGCATGCCCGCTGGCGCCCATTCCCTGCGACGGCTCACCCGCGTCCAAGACCAGGACACGCACGGCTCCAATCCGGCCTGCAGACTGCAAGGCCTCTTCCAGGACGTCTCCCTCCACGCCACAGTACGCCTGCAGCTCCACGGGAACGGCCAGGCCGCTGAGCGCGGCGATCAGTTCGCACAGGGCACCGATGCCTCGCCGCTCCTGCGCCTCGGTGGGCACAAACGTCAACTCATGGGCACTGTGGTTGGCGGCTTCGCGCAGGGCATGCACGCGCCGCTGGATGCGGGGGCTGACGCCATCCCTCTGCATGACATACACTGACCGCTGAAAAATGTCCGCTGCCGTGCAGGCGGCATCATCACGCACCGCCTCCTCCAGCACCTCCTCCAGAACCTGCCGCAGACGGACCACCCGGTCCTTGCGAGCCATGCGCGCGTCATCAACCAGCGCCCGCACCTCACCGTACAGCCCTGCCGCAGCCTCACCTGTCACATGCATCCCATTCCTCCACCTTTTCGTGCGCCACGTTCAGAGTACACCACTGCGAGCGGGGTGCAACTGGCCGCGGCCATATCGCCCCTCCCCATAGCCTGCACCTGCGGCTATTGCCCTAAGCACGACCACAGGAGAAGAAGAACGCCGCACTTTATTCACGCCCTGAATAACATCTATTCACGACATGAATAACTTGTTCAATATCTTCTGCAGCCCGCTCTATGACAAGAGTTTGCTAAAGCATCGACCACGGCACAGCAATGACATGGTCAGCTAGGAGCTGGATGTCCGTCCCGTCATAGACAACGACGCCGCCGACACATTGGCTGTCCTCGCCCATCATCCACACAATGGAACGAGCGTCCGCGTAGCTGACATGCTGGCTCAGCTTGACCTCGATGGCCAATCGCCTGCGGTCTCTTTCCATGATGAAGTCGATCTCGCGATATGGGGCCTCGCGCATACGAACAAACGACAGCTGGGCCATCCACAGCTCGGCAACTACTTGAAGCGCCATGAAGACTGCACTCTCCAGCAAGTGTCCCATGAAGGTCTCGTCGAGCGAACCCGGTGACAGGTAGCCACCCAGCGCTGTGGCAAGCCCGCTATCAACGACGTATCCTTTTGGCGTCTTTGTGACCGCCCCCAGGCTGGTGACCGGTGCAGGCGGCAGGCGCGCGTAGAGATGAGAAATCTCAAGCAGATTGAGATACCTCCACACCGTAGGTTGGCTGACTCCGCTGTCCTTCGCGATATCGCTTTGAGAGACAAGGGATCCTGTTCGCATGGCCGCAAGCTGCATCACACGCCGGAAGTCAACCACGGACGTGACCTCGGATAGTTCGCGCAGATCGCGCTCGAGGTACGTGCGGACATATCCCTCCCAAAAGAATACTGCATCGGAGGCGGAGCCCTCACGTATACCGGGCATGAACCCTGCAAACAGCACGGAAGAGAGCTCTGTTTTCATTGAAGTCCTGGCCTCGTCCGGCACTCGTCCCTCAAACATGGCAAGCAACCATTGCGGCACGCCATTCCCTTGCCATTCTGACCATGTCGGTGGATAGAGGACGTGGTAGGTCGCCCGCCCCGCCAGCGTCTCTGATACGCGTTTCATGAGGAGAAGATTCGCTGAGCCGCTGAGAACGAACCGGCGTTCAGGATTGTCGTCAACCGCTTTCTTCACGGCAATCATCAGTTTTGGAG
>JBNAWM010000120.1:0-3861 GCA_049699855.1 Candidatus Cryosericum sp. | reverse complement strand
CGGCAGGAACCTTTCTTGGCATCGCCACTCCGCTCCTCAGTACGCTGATGACCGGCATGCCTGCCGTTGCCATCCTGCCGCCCATGGTTGTTGAGCTGGCGGTCTACGGGTTGGTGGCAGGGACCAGCCGCCGCTCCTGGCGGCTCGCGCCCGTCTGGGCTCTCCTGCTGGCCATGGTGGCTGGGAGGGTCGCCCTCGGCCTGGCCGTCGCACTGCTGGGGCCACTCATCGGTCTGAAAGTTCCGGCCGTTGTGTACGTCTGGACAAGCATTGTGACCGGACTTCCGGGCATCGCACTGCAGGTCGTGGTCATTCCTCTGCTGATGGCTCGGGGACGTCTCGACCGGTTTGTGGCCAGCAGGTGAGACCTGTCATTCCACAGAGCGTTCATACTGTGGATCACGTATCGTTGATATGCTGAAGTCATACCGAATTTCCAAGGAGGCACGACATGTATGAAGTAGTACTGCTGCGGCATGGTGAAAGCACATGGAACATGGAGAACCGCTTCACTGGGTGGACAGACGTCGACCTGAGCGAGAAAGGCATTGCGGAGGCACACGCTGCAGGCAAACTGCTGCGGGACAGCGGATACCACTTTGACCTGGCGTATACGTCGGTACTGAAGCGAGCCATCCGCACCTTGTGGATCGTCATGGATGAAATGGACCTCATGTGGATCCCCGTCGTTCGCAACTGGCGGCTGAATGAGCGCCATTACGGCGCGTTGCAGGGGCTCAACAAGGCAGAGACGGCCGAGAAGTACGGCGAGGCACAGGTCAAGCTGTGGCGCCGAAGCTACAGCACACAGCCGCCGGCCTTGGAGAAGTCCGATGAACGGTGGCCGGGGCACGATCCCCGCTATGCCGATGTGCCGGAAGCAGACCTGCCTCTCACCGAGTGTCTCAAGGACACGGTGTCACGGTTTGTTCCATACTGGGAGGGGACGATCGCTCCCTCGGTGAAAGCTGGCAAGAAAGTCATCGTCACAGCGCATGGAAACTCTCTGCGAGCTCTGGTGAAGTATCTGGACGGTGTCAGCGATGAGGAGATCACGGAGCTGAACATTCCCACGGGCATCCCGCTCCTGTACAAGCTGGACGAAAACCTGAGGCCCATTAGTCACACGTATCTCGGTGATCCTGAAGCTGCAGCCAGGGCAGCCGCTGCTGTAGCAAATCAGGGCAAGGCCAAGTAGTCGAGGAAGAGGTGCCGGGCCCAGCAGGCGCCCGCTGATTTCGCCGTTGCCGGAGGGCTCCCCGCGGAACTTTCCGGCAGGGGGTACGTCTGAGAAGTGGCGCGGGAGAGTCTCACATCTGCGGGAACGTGCAACGCAGACTTCAGGAGATCGAGCCTTGGCGCCAGGAGGCAGTATCGATGAACAGGACAGGAAAAGCAGTCGTTTCGACGGTGGTTGTTGTGGCACTTGTTGTCGTGGCCGGGGTTGGCATGCTGCTGCACAGATTGAACGGAAAGGCTGCGATGACGCAACCGGCAGATCTGTCGGCGATCACGATGGTGGACAGCAAGAGCGGATGGGTATTGACCAAAGACGACCAGATCTTCAGAACTGCCGACGGAGGAGCCACATGGACGGATGTGTCCATTTTTCAGGCGCCCATGTCGGGACAGACGGCACCGGTTGCTGGGGCATGCTTTCTGGATGAGAAGACAGCATTCGTCGCCGTCAATGCCGGTACGGACAATCAGCCACAGGTCGCCGTGTATCGAACCAGCGATGGGGGAGCGACATGGGACAGAGCCAGCATAACCACCAAACTGGAGTGGGAGAAGAACGACATCGGCGGCCTCATGGTCAGTTTTCCTGATGCGTCGAACGGCTATCTGATGATTACCGGGACGCCGGGCGCCGGACAGATGGCAAAATCCCTCTATCGAACGACCGATGGTGGGAAGACGTTCGCGTTTTCGGGAGACATCACCGGCATGACCGACGCGTCCGGGAAAATGTCCGGCGTCGCGGGCTATCCGACGGGCATGACGTTCGCCACGCCTGAGGTCGGGTATGTAACGTGTTCCTACAGCGCCTATACGTTTGTCCTGATGTTCAAGACGACGGATGGCGGGTTGAACTGGAAGCTGTTTTCGCTGCCCGTGCCCTCCGCCTACGCAGGCCTGTCACCCGCCACCGACTACTACGCCGATGCCTATGCGCCGGTGTTCTTCGGATCCGAAAGGAAAGATGGCATCATTATGCTGGACTTTGTTCGCAATGGCGCACAGATGACGCAGACCCACACCATGCAGTGCTACAGCACCACGGATGGCGGTGATACCTGGACGCTTGCTTCCGTGTCCCCCAAATCGGATTTGAAAACCTACTCCTTCATCACGACTGCAACAGGCTGGGGTATTGACGAAGCGGGCAAGCTCTTCATGACCACCGATGGTGGTTCGACATGGATGGCCGCGGCGGGACCGAAGTAACGGGCGGACAGGATAACAGGGATGCGGACGCTGAGGCACGGAGAACGAGAGGGCCGTGACTGATCCATGGACGTGGAGAAGCTTCGCGCGAGACTGGATGACCTGCGGCAACCTGCATACCGTTTCAAGCAGATCAAGCTGGCAGTCTTCAGAGATCTGAAGGAGTCCTTTGACACGATCGACAACATCCCCCTCGCTCTGAGGCAGGAGCTGGACCGCCGCATGCCGTTCAGCGAGTTGACGCTCAAGAGGCGACAGCAGTCAGCAGACGGCTCCGTGAAGGTGCTCTTTGGTACGTCCGACAACGTGTCCATCGAGAGCGTCCTCATTCCATATGGGGATGGCCCTCGGACCGTCTGCGTCTCCACCGAGGCCGGGTGCCAGTTGAACTGCGCCTTCTGTGCCACTGGACATCTGGGGTTCACGCGGGTCCTGACAGCTGCCGAGATCGTCGAGCAAGTCCTCTTCTTTGCCCGAGAGCTGAAGTCTGACGGCGAGAGGGTCACCAACGTCGTGTTCATGGGAGAGGGAGAGCCTTTCCTCAACTATGACAACGTCAAGAGTGCCATCCTCCAGCTGAACGACCCGGATGGTTTCAACCTGGGACAGCGCCGCATCTCCGTTTCGACAAGCGGCATCGTTCCCGGCATCGAGCGCTTCGCCGACGAAGACTGGCAGGTCAACCTGGCCATCTCCCTGCATGCGCCCGTCAACGGCCTGCGCTCCATCTTGATGCCCATCAACAGGACCTATCCCCTGGAGCAGCTGATGCCGGCTCTCGATGCCTATGTTGCAAAAACGAACCGGAAACTCATGATCGAGTACCTCCTGCTGGGCGGTCTGAACGACAGCACGCGCAACGCCGATGCGCTGGCCGACCTCATTCACAAATACAAGGAAGTGCTTCGACTGAGCGTCGTCAACCTGATTATCTACAACCCCGTGAGCGACAGCAGCGGCCGCCCGGACCGGTTCAAGGCTCCAAGAGGTTCCTCTGTGAGAGCATTTGAGGAAATTCTGAACAAGCGGGAGATCGCCTGGACCCGCAGGGCCAGCTTTGGAAGCGACATCAGCGGAGCCTGTGGCCAGCTTGCCGGTGAGTCCTAGCCCCGCGTCCCCCGGGGTCAAACGTTACATTTCAAATCTTCCATCTCCCCTCAGCGGAGGTGCGGGCGTATGATTGTTCTGAACCATCTCCACGCGTTCGGGGGAACCACGATGTAGAGGCCTGCCCAGCCGACCCAAAGCCAGAAGACGGTGATGGCCAGCTCTGAAGGGGCAAGAATAAGGAATACCAGGGGAAGAATCGCCGCCCAGGACAGCAGGATGCCGGCAAGCGCCTGGAGGAGCATCAGCAGTACATCAGAGTATGTCGTGACAAACCTTGAGCTCCACAGGCCGACGACGCTGGGC
>JBNAWM010000119.1:0-3891 GCA_049699855.1 Candidatus Cryosericum sp. | reverse complement strand
TTCCACCGGGAAGCCCATCGTGTCGTGCAGGTAGAAGGCGGTCTTGCCCGGCAAGGTGTCGCCGCCGCTCTGCCGCACCTGGTCCACTGCCTTGGTGAACTCCACCAAGCCCTCGCGGAGCGTTCGGTCGAAGCGCTGTTCCTCCACTTCCATGTCGCGCTTGATGCGCTCACCCTCGGCCGCCAGTTCCGGGAAGGGGCCCTGCATGAGGTCGATGACGCTGTCCGCCACCGTGCCCATGAAGCTGCCCTCGATACCGATCATGCGCCCCAGCGCCTGGGAGCGGCGCAGGAGGCGGCGCAGGACGTAACCCTGCTTCTCGTTGCTGGGCAAGAGATGTTCCGCCATGAGGAAGGTGCAGGCGCGCACATGGTCGGCGATGGTCTTCATGCGCGCTGTGACGCGCGCGTCGGCGCCATACTCCTGCCGCGACAGCTCCGCAACCGTCTGGATGATAGGCCGGAAGCCGTCCGTCTCGAAGTCCGTATCCGTGTCCTCGATGATGCTGGTCATGCGCTCAAGCCCCAGGCCGGTGTCGATGTTCTTGCGGGCAAGCGGCTTCAGCGAGCCGTCAGGCTGGCGATCGAACTGCGTGAAGACCAGGTTCCAGTACTCCAGGAAGCGGTCACCCTCGTCGCCCATACGCTGGTTCTCGTCGCCCGGATGGCGCACGCCGCGGTCGATGTACAGCTCGGTGCACGGGCCGCAGGGACCCACGGGGCCCATGGTCCAGAAGTTGTCGTCCGCCCCCATGGGCACGATGCGGTCGCGCGGGATGCCGACCTTCTGCCAGATGTCCGCCGTCTGCAGGTCCTCTTTATATATAGTTACCCAGATGCGGTCGGCCGGGAGGCCCAGCACCCTGGTGGAGAAGTCGTAGGCCATTGCGATGGCGTCGTCCTTGAAGTAGTCGCCAATCGAGAAATTGCCCAGCATCTCAAAGAACGTGTGGTGCCGCGCCGTGCGGCCGACACGCTCGATGTCGTTGGTCCGTATGCACTTCTGGTCCGACGTCATGCGCACGCTCGGGGGCGTCGCCTCGCCCAGGTAGTACTGCTTCAGCGGCACCATACCAGCCGCCGTGAACAGCAGAGTGGGGTCGGGGGAGAGCAGAGGCGCGCTGGGCAGCCTCAGATGGTCATGTCCTTCAAAGAACCGAAGATAGCCTTCTCGAATGTCAGCTGAATTCACATGTCACCTCGCGGGATGCCGGTCGCTCGGAGCCCCGGCGCGTGAGGACAGTATACGCACCGCGCCTCGCGAGGCAACAGTCACACTCGTGGCAGGTGGCCGCTGTAACATTTGGGACAGGAGCGCCCCTCGCCTTAAACAAAAGGGCTCGGGCGGTCCCGAAGTATCGGTGTTCACTGTAACATTTGGAACCGTCCCGAATGTTACTGTAACATTTGGAACCGTCCCGAATGTTACACGAAGGAGCGGCCCCGGCGCTGGAGGGCCAGCAGGACCAGAACGGAGACCGTGCCGTTGAGCAGGCCACGCAGAAGGTTGAAGGGGATGATGGCGCTCACGATGATGGCTTTGACGGCTGCCACCGACATCTTGAAGTACCAGGGGTCGATTACCAGGTTCATGCCGGCCATCACAACGGTCATGAACAGGACGCCGAAAGCAGCGGCACCTACCTTGACCCAGGCCTTTCTCGAGCGGAAGGTGAATGCCACGGGCAGGGCAAAGGCGATGACCGTGATCGTGTTCATGCCCGCTCCAACCCAGCCGTCGGCACCGCGGCCGATGAGGGCCCACAGGATCCCCTTGACGACCGCCGTGAGGACCATGGCCGCCGGACCCATCGCGGATCCTGCCATGAAGACAGCGACATCGCCAAAGTCGAACTTGAGGAAGGGAGCGCCCGGCAGAAGGGGAAATTCAAGCAGTTGAAGCACATACCCGACGGCGGCCAGCATGCCGACGAGCGCAAGCACGCGCAGTTTTTTCTGTTCCATTCTCTACCTCCATGTGGATGCAGTCTTGCGGCTGCCATCAACCTGGGGATACGGAAAGGGATGCCTCTTCCCGTCCAGACTGTACTGTCGGCCCCGGAATCACACCAGGTCCTACCGCCAAAGCGGCTCGTGGGCTAAGCTCTTCGCCATTACCACCGGTCGGGAATTTCACCCTGCCCCAGAGAACATCCAAAGTATACAATGGAGCCTCAGCGTGTCAACAGAACACGTTCAAGCGGTCCGCGCACACACGCCATTGTGCATTCGCGGATTCCATCGTAAACTGTACAAATCCTAGGAGGTACCGATGGAAACAACTGCTTTTCTGAAACAACTGAACGACCAGCTCAATCAACTCTACTACCAGTGCAATATTGCCGCATGGAACCTCTCGACCACCGGAAGGGACGAGTTTGCGGCCCAGGCCGAGCACGCGGACCTGGAGATGCGGCTGTTTCTGGCCGACAAGGCGCGCTTTGACACGGTGAACAGCATGCTGGCGGCGGCCGACCTGTCAGAATCCGAGCGGCGCCAGCTGAGCCTGATCCACAACATGATGGTCGAGAACCAGCTGGACAAGGACATGCTGCAGCGGCTGGTCAGCAAGCAGATCGCCCTGCAGGGCATCACAACCAAGTTCCGCGGCACCATCGACGGCAGGGAGGTCAACAACAAGCAGATCGAGGAGATCCTGCGCACAAGCACCGACAACGACCTCCGCAAGCAGGCATGGCTGGCTGGCAAGCAGGTGGGTGCCGTGCTCGAGCCGGGGCTCATGGAGCTGATCCAGCTCCGCAACGAGTCCGCCGCCAAGCTGGGATACGCCAACTACTACGAGATGTCCATCCAGTTGCAGGAGTTTGATGGCGAGTGGCTGAAGCACACGCTGGAAAGCTACCGCGACCAGACCGACGAGCTGTTCCGCCGGGTCAAGGACTCCATCGATCAGGCGGTCGGCAAGCGGCTGGGTGTCGAGCCCGACAAGCTGATGCCCTGGCACATGAGCGATATGTTCTTCCAGGAGGCGCCACGCACCACAGACGTCGACCTGGCCGTCTACTACGAGGGCAAGGGGCAGCACGTCGTGGAGGAGCTGGCCACGGCGACGTATGACGCCATCGGGCTGGACATCCGGGACATCATCGCCCGCAGTGACCTGTACGAGCGCACGGGCAAGGACCAGCACGCCTTTACCATGCACCTGGACAACCAGGGCGACGTGCGCGTCCTGGCCAACCTCAGGCCCAACGAGACCGAGATGGAGACGATGCTGCACGAGATGGGGCACGCCGTCTACGACAAGTACACCGACATGACCCTGCCGCCGGTCCTGCGCCAGCCCGCGCACATCTTCACGACCGAGGCCGTGGCCATGTTCTTTGGGCGTATGTCACGCGACCCCAAGTGGTACAGGCAGATCGTGGGCATCGACCAGGCCAGCTTTGAGAGACTCCAGGCTGACCTGCCCATCGCCATCCGCAACCAGATGCTGGTCTCGACCCGGTGGATCACCCACTTCGCGCTGTTCGAGCGCGAGCTGTACCGCACCGAGAAGAGCGACAGCCACCTGTGGTACGAAGGCGTCCGGGACATCCAGTATCTCAATGTTCCCGAAGAGCGGCTGGAAAAGCCCGACTGGGCCGCCAAGTATCACTTTGCCATGGCGCCTGTCTACTACCACAACTACCTGCTGGGCGAAATGCTCGCCTCCCAGTTTGACCACACCCTGCATGCAGCGGGCGATGGACAGATTCTGGCTCCGAGGAGCGGCGCGTGGTTCCGCGACAGCGTGTTCACCCCCGGGGCTAAATTCGCCTGGAATACCATGATCGAGCACGCGACCGGCGAGGGCCTGAATCCCTCCTACCTGGTCCAGCAGTTCAACTACTAGCTCGCTGTAACATTCGGGACGGTTCCAAATGTTACA
>JBNAWM010000118.1:0-3933 GCA_049699855.1 Candidatus Cryosericum sp. | reverse complement strand
CAATTCCTTCGTTCTGCTCGGCCGAGGCCTTAAGAACAGGAGGGTTCCAGCCAGCCGTCATCGACAATTGAAGAATGGAGCTTAGCTGGACGGCTGTGCGGTCTGCCCCCTCGCGGTCCGCCTTGTTCACCACAAACACATCGCCAATCTCCATGATTCCGGCTTTCATGGCCTGAATATCATCGCCCATGCCGGGCGCCATGACAACAACCGTCGTATACGCAACATCATGGACGTCGACCTCGGATTGGCCGGCGCCTACCGTCTCGACAAGAATCCAGTCGAACCCGGCTGCATCAAGGATACGCGCAGCCATGCGTGTCGTGCGGTTCAGCCCCCCGGTGGATCCCCGCGTTCCCATGCTGCGAATGTACACATTGCGAGCGAGAGCCACGTCGAACATACGGACCCGATCTCCGAGGATCGCTCCGCCCGAGAAGGGACTGGTCGGATCGACAGCCAGGACACCCACCTTCTGCCCCCGGCCAGCCAGAAATGCAGCAAGACGGGCGACCAGCGTGCTCTTGCCCACGCCCGGCGAACCAGTCAACCCAACGATATAGGCGCGTCCTGTCCTGCCATACACAGCGCGGATGAGGTCAGCGCCGCGCGGATCGCCGTTTTCAACCCATGTGATGGCGCGGGCAATGGCTCTCGTGTCGCCAGCCAGAACACCCTGAGCGACGTCCACCTTGCTAGGCTTCCCTCGTCACGTGGCTCTTGATGTAATCCACAATGGTGGAGAGTGACGTTCCCGGTCCAAAGATCTCGCTGATCCCGTGCTCCTTGAGGAATGGAATGTCCTCTTCGGGAATGACGCCTCCCCCCAGGACCAGCATGTCGCCCGCTCCCTTCTCCTTCAGCAGGTCGACAACCTTGGGAAACAACGTGTTGTGTGCCCCCGACAGACAGGACAGCGCCACCACATCCACATCCTCCTGAACGGCAACTTCTGCAATCTGCTCCGGCGTACGGCGGATCCCTGTGTAGATCACCTCCATGCCGGCGTCCATAAAGGCTCTCGCCAGGACCTTGGCTCCACGGTCGTGTCCGTCCAGCCCGGGCTTCGCTACCAGAACTCTGATCTTGTCTTCCATGGTTTCCTCCCTAGAACGAAGCGTCCGGCTGGTATTCGCCAAACACTGACCGCAATACGTCACAAACCTCGCCCAGCGTCGCGTACGCATCGACCGCCTCGATGATCGGAGGCATCAGGTTCTCGTCGGTGACCGCAGCGTTCTTCACCTTTGCCAGCGCAGTCTGCACTTTGGCAGGATCCCGGCGCCCTTTCATGGCAACCAGTTCCTCATGGCGCTTCTCATAGAGAGTGGGGTCAATGCGTGTCAGATTCATGGCGGGTTTGTCCTGCACCTGGAACTTGTTGACTCCCACGATGACCTTCTTGCCAGACTCGATCTCCAGCTGGTATTGGTAACTGCTCTTCTGGATCTCCTGCTGAATGAACCCCCGTTCGACCGCCTTCACTGCACCGCCCATCTCATCGATGCGGGCAATGTACTTCCAGGCTTCCTCCTCGATGCGGTTTGTCATGGACTCTACATAGTAGCTGCCAGCGAGTGGATCGACGGTATCGGTCACGCCGGACTCGTACCCGATGATCTGCTGAGTCCGGAGAGCAATGCGCACTGAATCCTCAGTCGGCAGGGAAAGAGCCTCATCACGGCTGTTGGTATGCAGCGACTGGGTACCTCCCAGGACTGCTGCAAGTGCCTGAAGCGTCACACGCACGACATTGTTGTCGGGCTGTTGACTGGTCAGCGTGCACCCAGCCGTCTGAGTGTGAAACCTCAGCATCAGGCTCTTGGGATTCTGTGCGTGGAATCGCTCTTTCATGATCCGTGCCCACATGCGGCGTGCAGCCCGGAACTTGGCAACCTCCTCCAGCAGGTTGTTGTGGGCATTGAAGAAGAACGAAAGCCGTGACGCAAACGTGTCAACATCGAGACCTGCCTTCACGGCTGCATCGACATAGGCAATGCCATCTGCAAGCGTAAACGCAACCTCCTGAACCGCGGTGCAGCCAGCCTCGCGCATGTGATAACCGCTGATGCTGATCGTGTTCCAGTTTGGCACTTCCTTGGAGCAATAAGCGAAGATGTCATTGATAATGCGCATCGATGGACCCGGTGGATAGATGTACGTACCACGGGCGCTGTACTCCTTGAGGATATCGTTCTGGATCGTGCCGTTCAGCTTGTCGGCGCTGATGCCGTTGCGCCTTGCCAGTGCAATGTACATTGCCAGCAGGACAGCGGCGGGAGCGTTGATCGTCATCGATGTGCTCACCTGGTCCAGTGGGATGCCATCAAACAGCACCTCCAGGTCTGCAAGGGAACTTACAGAGACGCCCACCTTGCCAACCTCGCCCTCTGACAGCGGGTGATCAGCATCCATGCCCAGCTGGGTGGGAAGATCGAACGCAATCGAGAGGCCCGTCTGACCCTGATTCAGCAAGTACTTGTACCGACGGTTTGACTCCTCGACGGTAGCGAATCCAGCGTACTGGCGCATCGTCCACAGGCGCCCACGGTACATGGTGGCCTGATATCCCCTCGTGTAGGGATACTCCCCCGGAAACCCAAGATCGCGCATATAATCCATCTGCTCAATATCCTCGGGCGTATAGAGCAGGTTCACATCGATTCCCGAGCTGGTGGCACAGTCAGAATACGTCTTGCAGGTCCTGCCATCAGGGATCCTGTCAGCACGCTGCTGCCACTTGGCCTTGGCAGCCTTCACCCTTTCCAGACTCTCTTTGTCATCCATGCGATCACCTCACTGTTGACATGTCCATCCGTAGATCCGAGTCATGCGTCGGTGCCCTCTTCTTTCCAAGAAAGTATAGCAGGAAACGGCTCTGCCGCCACTCCAACTGCTGCTAGGGCATACCTCCCCGTCATCCGATTTGTACTCGTTGAGCAGAGCTTCGTGTAACTCGCACATACCTGGGTACTCAGACCGGGCCATAAAGGCCGGTAGCTGGTCTCGCATGCATCCCAGAGAACTTCAATATATTCCTATTCCCTTGGGCTTGTGAAGGAGTGAACCAGGTAGCTACCTGGTTCAGAGGCTTCCTCCGCGGCTCAGGTCTCTGCCGAAGCCGACTTATCCTCTCCCCAGACGCGGGCGAGGGTGGCTTGGATCTTCTTCTCGAAGCGAGTGATCAGCTCGCGGTTGGCGGCGACCAGGGCTTGCTCGGCTTCGATCTCGGCGACGATGGCTTGCTGGGTTGCGAGGGGCGGGAGGGGGATTTGATAGCTCTCCACAACTGCGCGCGGCACGCGCTGCAATCCGCCGGTTCCCGTCATCTGTGGCGAAGCCCACGCCCGAAACGCTGGCGTTGCGGCACACATGAAGACCCACTCAGGGAGCAATGTACCCGTAGGCCGTAGAACGTAGAACTCACTTGAGCCGAAACCGATGCCATTGCGCAGCCCGCGCGCAATGCCTGCTTTCCCGTTTTCAAAACAGGGCGTGACTTTAGCCAGAAGTACATCACCGTCCTTGAAGTAGGTATAGCTCGTGGTGACCTCGCTTAACTGCTTCGATTCTCGCGGCTCGAAGTACATCTCATGCTCGCCGATGTCGGACATCGGGACGAATGACACGACTGTTGAGCCATCAAGGTCAGCCAGCTCGGACTTGCGAGGATTCACGATGCAAACCTCGCCCAACTCCGCCATCGGCCAGTCGGAGTGGATGGGGATGTGGGGGCGGTAGTTGTCGAGGACGGCGCGGGCGCCGTTGATGACTCTCTGGTAGCCCTCGATCTCCACCACGATCTCCTTCTGCACAGCCAGTGGCGGCAGGGGGATTTGGAATGGAGCGATGCTTTGCCGAGTGATTTGAGGTTGGGCAGACCCCGAGATTGTCGAAGTAAGCCGATGAAGAAAAAGAAGAATGATGAACCGT
>JBNAWM010000117.1:0-3957 GCA_049699855.1 Candidatus Cryosericum sp. | reverse complement strand
ATGCAGTCAGCGCAGAGACACCAGCCGTGGTCAGTGCTCCGCTCGAGAACCATATCGGCTGGTACGAGGGTTGACCGGAGGCGTCGGAGCGCTCAAGCACATCAGCAAAGTCCTCGGTCCACCGCTGTTCGACGTCCATGGCGATGGCATAGGGCAGGTACCGCTCGAACGTCTCCGGGGTGTGGTCCACAGGCGTCAGCGTGTTCATGCGATCGCGCTCGGCAGTTCCCAGGTACATCCTGAAGCCGAGGATTTCGTCAAGGACCGCGCGTCCCTGTGGCGTGTAGGCGCGCAGAAGGCGGAAGAAGACGGCGTCGATGACGGCTGTCACCAAGACGAGGGCCAGGAGCAGAGGTCCCGCCAGTGCCACGAAGGCAACCGTGCCAAAGGCCTCACCCAGCAGGAAGGGGATGGAGAAGAGGATGAGACCGATGGAACTCCCTGTGGCGGCAGTGCGGCCCGCGCGCGTTCCTGACCGCCGGGCGCGCCAGGAGGCGCCAATTTGCGCCAGGAGCGCCGCGACGCCAAAGGTCCAGATCGATAGCCAGACCGACATGAACAGGAACCCGAAGACTCTCTCAGGCTGTGCAGTGCCCAGCAATCCGGCAGCGGCGACGCCAGCGATCGAGAGGGCGATGCCGACGGCAGCGTAGCGGGTGTTGGTGACGAAGTAGCCTTTGCCATACAGGCTCTGAAGTGCCTGGCGGAGCGCCTTCTGCACGGCCTGGACGCGTCCGTGTGCGCTCTGCTTGAAGACGAGCTGCGTGCGTGAACGTCCGTCGAAGAGTTCCTGGAGCAGTTCTGTTTCCTCAGGGGTGAGCGTGGCCGGCACGACCCCGGTTGTGTCGACGGCAAAGGAACCGTCCTCGCTCTGCGAGATGGTCAGTGCACCTTTGACAGCAAGGTCAGTGAGAGCTGCTGCAAGACCCTTGACATCCGGTCCCATGAGCCGCAGGTACCGGACGGCGGCCGGGCCGAGGCCCTCGGGAGGCTCAAAGCGCGGCACAATCGTCCCCGGTCGCGGATCACGGCCCACCCGTATCCACGTGAGCAGGTAGTACAGCAGGAGACCCAGGGTCGCCAGGGCGGCGATTGCCACCGTGCGGCTGTCCCGAAGCCACCACAGGACGCGCTGGAGGGATGAGGGCGGTGCCACAAATCCTTTCTCCCAGCCGACGACAACGCTCAGTCCCTCATGGAGGGCAAGAGGCGTCGTGGTTGTGAAGACGGGATTGCCGGCGCCATCCCGGGAAACCGTGTAGTCAGTCCCCCTGGATCCCGTCGGACCGGTGTAGGCAGTCAGGCCGGTGATGTGCTGCCAAGCAGTTTCAGGCAGGATGACCGTGCAGCTTGCCCGCTCGATGCGAAACTCCCAGCCGTTCCCGGTCACGTTCCAGTACAGTTCGTCGTGATCTGCAAAGAAGCCCAGCTGACGGTCCGAGGTGTAGCGGAAGACGTAGGTGTGTTCGCCCGGCGGGAGGGTCACCGAGCTGGAGCCGAAATAGACGCGGACGCCGTTTGTCAGGCGGACTGCGTGCCATGGCTCTGCTGTTCCATCCCGCGTCAGTCCCTGTACCTCGAAGGCGACCCGCGTCACCCTGCCGGTGGCCGGATTGGTATAGTCTGTCGGGAAGTCGCGGTACAAGCCATGCTGAATGCTCATGCCGGCCGAGACGAAGGCAATCGTCTCCTGAACGCTGATGGTCGAGTCTGCGTGGACATTGACGACACTGTCGAATGACAGGATCCGCTCGGCCTCGGCGCCTCCTGCCCTGTCCGCGGGGGACAGGAACAGGAGGACTGCCATCAACACAAGCGCAGTGCAGGCAAACTTCTTCATGGCCGGCACGCGGGGCATGACCGGGTTGCTACTTGCTGTCGCCGCTGAAGGAAACCTTGGGGGCTTCGCGCTCTTCGGGGCCGTTCAGCTCAAAGAACTCTGCTTTCTTGAAGCCGAACATGTTGGCGACAAAGACCGAGGGGAACGTTTCGCACAGGATGTTGTAATCCCGTACCGTGCCGTTGTAGTACCGGCGTGCCATCTGAATCTGGTCCTCGAGGTCCGCGAGCTTTGCCTGCAGGTCAAGGAAGTTGGTGTTGGCCTTGAGCTCGGGATAGGCCTCCGCCACGGCAAACAGCGACTTCAGCGTTGCACCCAGCTGGTTCTCGGCGGCGGCCTTCTCTGCTACGCCTGTGGCTCCCATGGCGCGTGAGCGCATCTCGGTGACCTCGGCGAACACCTTGTCCTCATGCCCTGCATAGCCCTTGACCGTTTCGACCAGGTTTGGAATAAGATCGTACCGACGCTTCAGCTGCACGTCCATGCCAGACCATGCTTCGTCTTTCATGGTACGCTTGCGGACCAGCTGGTTGTAGATGCCGATGAGCCATATGGCCAAGAGGACAATGACTCCCAGAGCGATAATCCAACCCATTGTGTTCCTCCCTGTCTTGGTAGCGGAATAGTCGCATCGCCCCACACTGCGGGCGCCTGTCAATAGTGTATGGAAAACCACGCCATTGCAACGTCCTGCACGAGAGAGCGGGCGCCAGGCATCAAGTGTCCTGTCTGGATGCTCCTCCTGGGGATTCAGTCGTCAAACCCGGATGTTTCTGTCGGGCCGTCATCCCCGAGTGTCTTCGTCGGGCCGTCATCCCCGAGTGTCTTCGTCGGGCCGTCATCCCCGAATGTTTTAGTCGGGGACCAGTCTGTTCTTCTCCGCCTCAATAACAGCGGGTGCCCTACAGCTCTTCCTCCGGAGAGTCGTCTGTATCTTCCGGCATGTCCGCGGGCAGGTCAAAGGTTCCGTCCTGGCGGCAGGGGAATGGAAGGGCCGCGACCACGGCAGAGGTGTTGAGCGGTCCATAGATGTGAGGATAGTACAAGCCGTCCGAGGGCTCCCACAGCGTCTCGGCATCAAGCAGCTTCTGGCTTATGCACAGCAGGACCAGCCCTTGCTGTCCTGCGTAGTGACGGTTCGCCACGAGGGCGATTTGTTCCAATGCCGAGCAGTGGATGAACCCGTCCGACTCGTAGCTGTCCGGGGTATACACCCCGTCTGCCAGAGCCTTCTTCCAGACGTCTTCGCGTTCAATGTGATAGATCATATGGCTGTTCCTCCTGTACACAGCGGTGCATTATGGCCGCGGAGCCGTTCCCTTGGCTTTGCATGTCAGGTGGTCGAAGGACACCTCGATGACCGCCACCTGGTTCAGGGTTGCGGTGGAGAAGAGCTCTTCGGGAAAACCGGCATGGCACTGTCGAATGATGGCATTCAAGTCGCGGCTCTTGGCTGTCTGGTCGAGAACAAAGGAGGCGGTTCCGCTTCCGACGACAGTGACGTAGTTCTCGGTGCAATCTTCGCCCCTTGCGCCGGTGATGCGCCGAACGTCCTCCTCCACCTCGATGCAGACACGCGGGTTGGCTCGCAGGATGTCGATCTTCCTGCCCTGCGCTGCAGAGTGCAGCAGCAGGTGCTCTCCATCCCATCCGCAGTTCATGGCGACGATGTAGGGGTCCCCTGCATCCACCATGGCAACGTGGCACACCGTGGCACGCTGCAGGATGCGCTCGATCGTGGTCCGGTCGGTCACCTCGCACTCGCTTCTTCGCACTGGTCGTTCCGTTGTGCTCACAATTCCTCCCGTATGCTGTCTGGTGCGCATACAGTATAAGGGCATTTTGCGTGTCATCTGAGGCGACAGAGGGTTGTCTGGTGTCGTGTCCCGGCAGTGCAGGATGGTGTGGAGGGTCTTGACAAATCCAGCAAGTGTACTATAAGCATAGTGTACTAGTACACTAGTTTGTGGCTGGGGAGGTACAGCATGGAGTTTGACGACAGAACGCCCATCTATACCCAGATCATGGATCTGATCAGGAAGCGGATCGCTTCGGGCGAGCTGAAGGCCGGGCAGCAGCTGCCCTCGGTGCGGGACCTAGCCCAGCAGGTGGTTGTC
>JBNAWM010000116.1:0-4085 GCA_049699855.1 Candidatus Cryosericum sp. | reverse complement strand
GTGGCGGATGACCTGGTGAGGCGAGGGAAGATTTCAGAGTAATCTTGGCACGTGTGGCGACAAAGAACGCCCGGGGTTGGCCCGGGCGTTCTTCATTTCAGGAGACTGGGGAGGGCTTACTTGCGGGCCACTGCGCCAAAGAAGATCTGCCAGGCGAGAGCGGACTTGGCAACGAGGGACAAGAGAACATAGATTCTCTCGCCAAAAATGTAGTCACGCCACTTTCCGACTTTGCGATACTGAAGAACCATATTGATCGCAAAGCAGTTGAAGAACACAAAGATGGTTCCCAGGATGTAGTACACGAAGGTGGGAATCGTTCCAGTCGCACTCGCCGCAGCATTGAAGAAGTAGAGCGAGATGACGACCCAGGGGATGAATCCGATGATGGAGCCAAAGATGAATGCCGTCCAGTTTGTGTGGGCGGTCGTCTGATTGTGCAGTTCCATCATGAGCCCGAACAGGTTCATCGCGGCGTTCAGGAAGAAGATCATGATCGTGCTGGGCAGATCATACATGCCCGACAACTCTGCAATGATGACGATCATGACCGAAGAGCTCAGGGCGTATTCGTACCAGCGTATGTAGTTGATGCCTCGGCCAAGGTTGGCTTTGTACCACTCAAACACGCCGGGCAGGATCGTGACGAAGTGAGCAATTGCAGAAAGGAGCAGGAAAACAGCGATTGCAGGGCCAAGACGGAATGTCCCGAGGGTCTGCGGAGTTGAAACAGGCATACCGCCAGGACCACCGGCTTTGAGGTAGTTCGTTGTGATGGGAACGGTCAGACCCTTCCCCCAGCCCAGGATAACGATGAGGACCGCCTGTGCAAGGTGAAGGAGACCCATGAGTGCGTTGTAGGTGCGCAAACGGTTGAGATTGTATGGCGTGCGCGCTGATACATGTTCTGATTCTGTCATTGCTTGCCTCCCATAACATAGAGTTACTAATAACGTAAGTTTACAGTAACCTGAATTGTTGTCAAGGGGAGGACAGCGACAAGAATTGACTGGTGCCGAAGGAGGGAATTGAACCCACACGGGTGTTACCCCGGCAGATTTTGAGTCTGCTGCGTCTGCCAGTTCCGCCACTTCGGCACAACTATGATTATATGTACGACGCACATGCTGTCAAACTGCGGACAGGGTGGTTGTATTCGGCATCGTCGCTGTACAGAGTGCTTACTGCTCCTATAATGGCAGCATGGAAGATATGCCGAGGCTGGAACAGACGATTGATGAGATCATAGGCGGGCGGGTCGAGCTGTATGAGGCGATCGTCCGTTACTATGAGGGATTTGTCTTTTCAGTCGCGGTGCGGGTGACGTTTGACCGTGACTTGGCGTATGATGTCACACAGGAGACATTCCTGAAGCTCTATAGAACTCTGCGCAAGTTTCGCGGCCAATCTCGGCTCTCGTCATACCTGTACCGCATTGCCACAAACACAGGCATCGACGCTGTGCGCAAGCGAGCTCAACATCCACAGAGCACTGGTGAAAACCAGGCAGATCTGCTGACGGTGGAGTCGCAACAAGAGGGTGTGGACAATTTCGACGCAGAGGAGATCAAAGCGGCATTTCAGGCTGCGTTGCAGAGAGTTGACCCCGCATTCAGAGCGGCATTTGCGCTGGTGGACCTTGATGGTTTGAGCTATGAAGAAGCTGCGTCGAGGTTGGAACTGCCACTGGGGACAGTCAAGAGCAGGGTCTTCCGTGCCCGTGCACAGCTGCGTGAACTTCTCTCGGGAACCTTGGGGCGTTGAATGCGTCTTATGAGTGGTGACAGAAGATGAGCGATAAGATGAAGTTCGACCACTGGATGCTGGATCAAGCTGAACAGCCGCTGAACCTGCCGGATGCACTGCGGCGGGATCTGGCTGCCGAGCTGAGACCAATGGAGCGTTCGATTGCGGTTTCCGTGATGTCTGCCGTGCACAACGAACGGATGCATCGGCGCTCTCTCCAGAGCTTGTGGCTGGGGCTCTCTCCGGTCATGGCTGTGCTGGTCGTTGTGGTCCTGTACGTTGGGGGAGCGATGTGGCCGGCTTCCATGCCAATGCAGACGTCTGGGGCCGCTCTTCGTGTTCAAAACTCTGCTCCGGTGACCGATGCTGCCCCGGAAGTGATGCTGAAATCAACAGGATCTCCCAAGGTGGCCTGCCAGCCTCGCACGCCTCGTGTTCTGCTTGGTGGCGATGGTCTTCGCAAACAGGTGCTGGTGACCTGGCTGAGACAGAAACATGCGGACACTGCTCAAGAACTTGAGAACGCGGCTCCCGGCCAGGAGGTCAGCGTGACGCTTGATGCTGGTGAGGTTCGTGACTTTGTCAACCTGATAGTCGTAAACGGTTTCAGCGGCGAGGGAGCTTCAGGATTGCGGATAGTTCCTGGATACTCTCTTGCATCCTGGTTATCTGTAATCGACTCCGCGGCGTTGACTGTCTGCATCGTTCCGTAAGGGTGGGGAATGCCCGGGATGTGCTCCGGGCGAGGAGGCGTGTATGGATGGAATCATGAATCTGCGTCGATGCATCTCACTGCTCCTGGTCACCCTGATCTTGACTCTTGCCGTAAGTGGGTGCGCCAGGAGCGTTCCCGTTTCATCGGAGCGCGCTCCTGCAGACTCCCAGGGAACGTTGGCGCTGAATTCGTCTGCAGACGTGTTTGCAACAAAAGGGGGGACGACAGGTCAGGCGGTATCAGGAAGTCAGCCGGCTCTGACTGACCGCAAGATCATTTTCAATGCGAACCTGGGTCTGGACGTGACAGATGCAGAGAAGGCCCTGCACAGCTGTGAGCTCTTCGCAGCAAGTCATGGCGGTTTTGTGGCGGAATCCTCGCTCCAGAAGTCGGATACCAGGGTCGTGGCGATTGCGACCCTGCGCGTTCCTTCGAACAAGGCGGATCAGCTTGTCAGCGACCTGACGACCCTGGGTACAGTGACGAGTCGCAGCAGCGGCTCCCAGGACGTTACCTCACAGTACATCGACATTGAGGCACGTCTGAAGGTACTGCGAGCCGAAGAGGAACAGCTTGTCGCTTTCCTGAAGAAGGCGGCCGACGTCAAAGATATGCTGGCGGTTCAGGAACAGCTTCGCTCTGTGCGTACGGAGATTGAGCAGTACGAAGGGCAGCAGCGGTACATGGACACGGCAGTGTCGCTTGCCACTGTCACTGTCCAGCTTGTGCAGACTGCCGACGCCTTCATTGCACCTCGTGGGTTTGGATCGGCTTTTGCTCAGTCCCTGGTTCGATTTGGCCACGGGTTGGCTGCGTTCTGGACGTGGCTGGGTGGGTCCATCCTCTTCATCGTCTTCTACGGTCTTTTGCTGTGGGCGCTTGTGTGGGTCGCGGCAGCAATCTTGAAGCGACGGGCACACAGGTCTCGGCCCTCGCAGGGCTGAGCGGAAAGTCGCCAGGATTCCGTCAAGAGCCGAGAGCAAGCTCTCGGCTCTTTTCGTGTCGCTGTGCTTGGGTGACGAGACGGCTGGGCCGAATGCGGTGTGAGCCGGAGCCTTGCGCTGGAACCTAAGCGCCGTATAGTTATTGTATGGCAAAGAGAAATCTATTCGGAACTGATGGAGTCCGGGGCGTCGTGAACGTCCAAATCACATCGAAACTTGCCCTGTCGCTGGGGGCCGCAGCGTCGATCTTTTTTGATGGCAGGCTCCCGGAGCATGCCAGGCGGTTGGTCGCTGTTGCATGGGATCCACGAGTCTCGTCGGAGATGATAGCAGCGGCACTGGGTGCAGGATTCATGGAAACGGGGGTATCGGTGGACCTGCTCGGAGTCCTGCCCACCCCGGGACTGGCCCTCATTCTTGCACGTGAGACGAAGTACATGGCGGGTGCGATGATTTCGGCATCACACAATCCTCCTGAGTACAATGGCATCAAGTTCTTTGGTGCCGGCGGTCACAAGCTTGCAGACGAAGACGAAGAGGCGATCGAGGGCAATCTTGGCCTTGTGGAGCTGGCCAATCCATCGCGGGTTCATGGGGACGAGGTCGGCGGGGCCCACAGAGTTGATGATGCGTGTGACCGGTACCTGTCCTTTGTCCAGGAGAATAACCCAGGCCTCTCC
>JBNAWM010000115.1:0-4115 GCA_049699855.1 Candidatus Cryosericum sp. | reverse complement strand
AGGGAATGGGAGGTCGATCATGACAAAGACACTGGGAGCGCCCGATCTGTATGTCCAGGGTCCTGGCGAGATGAACAGGTTGCAGGACTACGTGTCGGGGCTTGGGAAGGCCGCACTGGTTGTGGCAGAAGAGCAAACAATGGCAGAGATGCAGGAACCCATGGAGAAGGCTTTCAGGGGAACGGATACCAGCATCGGCTACGAGAAGTTTGGAGGGATGTGCACATCTGCCGAGATCGACCGCCTGAGCAAAGCGGCCGAGGCAGGCTCGTATGATGTTGTCATCGGGATCGGTGGCGGCCGTGCGCTGGACGCTGCGCGTGCTGCAGCGGCCTTGCATCGCCTGCCGCTGGTAGCCGTTCCCACGGTGGCTGCCACCGGGGCGGCATGCAGTTCCGTCAGCGTGGTGACGGACAAGAACGGCGTCGTCCGTGAGACGCGAGCGTTCGGGACTCATGCTGGTGTGGTGGTCGTGGACAGCTCTCTGGTCGCCCGTCAGTCTCCGCGCTCGCTGGTGGCCGGCATGGGTAGCGGGATTGCCGCATGGCTGGGAGCCCGTTCACAGCGTCAGGCGGGGACGCCCAACGTCTCGGGTGGGCAGGAGAGCTTGTCAGCATATGCGATGGCTCGAACAGGGTATGACACCATCCTTGCCGATGGTCTGCGTGCCTTGGTCGCGGCCCAGAATGGGATGCCGACACCGGCGTTCGAGGCAGTCCTGGAGGCGAACATCCTCTGCTCAGGCATAGCGTTCGAGAACGGTGTAAGCGCGGTGGCGTTCAGCGTTGCCAATGCACTGACGCTCCTGCCCCCGGCGCGGACGTTGTACGCCGGCGAACTGGCTGCGTTTGGCAGCATCGTCCAGCTCATTCTAGAGGATGTCCCGCGGACCGAAATGGATGACGTCATGAACTTCTTTCTCAGCACCGGTCTCCCCATGACCCTTGAAGACCTCGGCCTTGCTCGCATCAGCAGTACTTCTCTGAAGAAGGTCGCCGCAGCGGCGTGCTCCCACGGGAGTTCCGCATCAGCGATACATCTCGGGGCATCGCAGGACGACATCCTGGGAGCCCTTCTCGCTGCAAGCGTCACGGGCCATCTCTATCAGGAGGAGGAAGAAGGTCATGCGGACCACGAAGGCGACGAGGGATAGTGTGGGTTTGAGCAACCAGGCGATGGACGAGGGCGCGTGCATCGTCAGCGAGGAAATGGCCCAGTACTTCCTGACCGTGGATGGCCAGAAGGGGACGTATGTCCTGGAGGGGGCTTTTGCCTCTTCGGTGAGAGCGCCGCACGTGGACCGCAACCGCATTTTCAGAGCCCGCCTGAGCACAGAGTCCGCTGACGAGGAAATCGAGCGGTTGCTGCAGCCATTCCGCCAAAGGGCTCTGCCGGTCACCTGGTACGTGGACAGTTGTTCCAGACCTCATGATCTTGCGACGCGGCTTGCCAGTCATGGGCTCGAACTGCGTTACTTCTGGACGGGCATGCTGCACTCTCTGGCCGATGCCACCGTCAGCCAGCCATCCACGCCCGAGCTGACCGTCATAGAAGCGGTCTCGGAGCGTGAACGCGAACAGTGGATGCACGTGGTGCTCGATGGTTTTCAGTTGACCGAATTCCGTGATCTTGAACTGGTGCTCACCGAAACGGGGCTTCTCTCGGGACGGTGGCATCGGCTGATGGCACTGCAGGGTGATACACCGGTGGGCGGGGCCCTGCTGTTTGCCGGAGACGGGGTCGCGGGACTGCACTGGCTGGGAGTGCCGCAGATGTTCCGGAAGCGCGGCGCGGGGGTTTTGCTGTCGCAGGAAGCACTTGTGCGAGCGGCTCGGATGGGATACTCGCACCTGGCGCTCCAGGCAAATCCCGAGGTAGTCCAGCTGTATACCCGGCTGGGATTCGACCGAGTCGGCGACATCGCAGTGTTTGATTGGCGCCCCGGTATCAATGCACTGACCGTGGAACCGGACTAGGAACAGGCAGACTGCGCAGATTGGGAACAGAAAGCTAAACGCAAGGGAGACAGTGGATGAAGAAGACAGGCGAGCGCATCATCGGGCAGGGAAAATGGCTGGTCCTGCGCGAGGACACGTTCGTGACCGACAGTGGAGAAGAAACCTCGTGGGAATGCGTGGCCAGAGCATCGAACACGTACGTGGTGGTGGTCGTCGCGCGTCTGGTGCCCAGTGGGCGATACGTGCTGTTGCGGCAGTTTCGCCAGGCCATCGAAAATACCATCATCGGATTCTGTGCCGGCACCGCTGCGGTTGGCAGCGATCCCGAGACTGAGGCTTTGCGCGAGCTGCGCGAAGAGACCGGTTTTTTTGGCCGCATCGTCGGCTCAAGCGGTCCTCTCAAGGTGAATGTCGGCATGTCCAATGATGACAATCAGTACATTTTCAGCGCAGAGATTGATGAAAACGATCCACGCAACCAACAGCCCCAGCAGGAGCTGGAACCCAGCGAGGAGATCGAGGTGGTCCTCTTGGAGGAAGAGGAGATCCCTGCGTTTCTGCAGAGCGAACAGAACGCTGGCCGCACCGTGGGACCGGGGGTCTGGTATGTGTTCGGCGTGCGGCCGGCACTGACCCGGCACACGTGATACCTGCATCGTTCAAGTGTCTTTCGTGAGTGGATGCGCCACGCCGGCGCGAAAGAGGTGAGGCATGCACAACTTCGAGTTCTATAATCCGACCCGGGTCATCTTTGGCCGTGACACGGTACAGCAGGTTGGTCCTGCCATTGCCCGCGAAGGCATACACAAGGTCCTGCTGGTGGCGGGTGAAGGATCCATTCGCGAGAACGGTGTTTATCAGGCGGTTGTCCAATCGCTGAGCGTCTCGGGTATTCTTGTAACGGAAGCCTGGGGTGTGCGTCCAAACCCGGAGCTGAAGCTTGCCCGCGAACTGGCGCAGATCGCTCGAGAACAGCAGGTGGATGGTATTCTGGCGGTCGGGGGCGGCAGTGTCATCGACACCGCAAAGTGCGTGGCAGCGGGCGTCTACATCGATAACCTGTGGGCCTGTTTTGAGGGGAAGTGCCTCATTGAGCGTGCACTTCCAGTGTTCGTCGTGGTGACGATTTCGGCTTCGGGCAGTGAGATGGATCAATGGGCGGTGTTGACGGAGAGCGAGCAGCACAGGAAGTGGAGCATCGCATCCCCCGCCTTGTACCCGCGCATAGCGATCGTGGATCCCAGCGTTCAAACCAGCCTGCCATGGCGGCAGACGGTGAATGGCGCCATCGCGGTTCTCAGCCACATCATGGCAAGCTACCTGGTGGGATCATTCGAGGAAACGACACTTGCACTGGACGAGGGACTGATGCGTACAGTCATCAGGATGGTGGACCGGCTGCAGGCGGATCATGCCGACTTCGGGGCCCGGGCGAACCTGGCGTGGGCTGCGACACTGGCCATGAACGGTCTTAGTTCAGCTGGCATCGATCACAGCGACTGGTCAGCACGCAGTATCGAGTCTGCCATGAGCGCACTGCATCCGGACGTGGCCCATGGCGCCGGCATGGCAGTGATTCTGCCCGCGTGGATGACGTATCAGCGTGAGAACAACCCCGGCCAGTTCCAGCGGTGGGCAAAGGCAGTCTGGGACGTAGAGACTGTGGAGGAAGGCATTGCAGCCATGAAAATGGCATTTCAACGATGGGGAGCTCCCTCGACGCTGGGAGACCTTGGCATTGCAGCGGGCGAACTGCGCGATATTGCTTTCAATGCGCTTGCGGAAGGACCTCTCGGAAAACTGCGCCTCCTGACTGCTCGCGACATTGTGGAGATGCTCAAACCAGTTCTCTGAGCAAAGCAAGTCGTGGCGCTGCCCCCACGAATGTGGGAGTGACAGGCCAGGAAACAACCGCCGCATTCGTGATGAAATCGTCATAAAGTTCACCCATTGACACTTCCTGGAGATAGCATACGATATCTATATGCAAAAAACATATATAAGTGAAAGGAGGAAGAACATGCGCGGCGATAGCTGCACCACGAAGGCCATGTGTGGCTTCAGCGACATCGGAATGAGCCCGAATTTCTGGATGCGGGCATGGATATTGGTGTCCCTGTCAAAGCAGGAGTCTTACGGTTACGAGTTGATGAACAC
>JBNAWM010000114.1:0-4138 GCA_049699855.1 Candidatus Cryosericum sp. | reverse complement strand
GGCGAGGTGCCCCAGCTTCTCCAGCAGGAAGCGCCCGTCGGTCAGCTCCCCCTTGTGGTCCACCAGGTACTGAATGAGATAGGCCATGCCGGTGGCGTCGTGCTCGCGCGCCATCAGCCCCACCAGCTCGGTGAACTCGGCCGCGTTCGGCGTGTCCAGCACCAGCAGGGACTGCAAGACCTTGCGCCGGACCGTCGGGTTGGTCGCGTGCGCCAGGATGCGGCGCAGGATGGCGGCCTTCTCGGAACCCAGCGTGACCTGCCGGAACAGCTCCTCGTTGCTCAGGAAGGTGGCCTCGTCTACACCCGTGCGCCCCAGCCGCTCCACGATGGCAGCCTCCAGCGCCGGCACCTTTGCCATGCCGTCCTCCACCGCCAGGCGGTCAACCAGCTGGTCCAGCACGCCCAGTTCGCCAGCGGCTCCCAGCACCTGCGCCACGCAGGTTTCCTCGCGCGTGCAATGCGTCAGGATCTGGAACAGCTGGCGCGTTGTGCCCTCGGGCGAAACCGTGCCTGCCGCCTGCCGAAGCATGGCCAGCTCCTCCCGGATGTACCCCGAGGTGTCGCCCCGCTCAAGCAGCAGCTCTGCCCTGCTGGCGCGCAGGCGCGGCGACATGTCGGCGCCGTCGGCTGACAGGATGATGGCGGCAATGCGCGGATCGTTCATGTCGATGGCGGCACCGCCTGCCAGCGCCTCTTCCACCACCATTACGGGCAGGTGGGCGTAGCCGGCATGCGACAGCCATTCCAGCAGGTCGCCCGCTGTACCCGCATCCTGGGGGTTGCGCGCGAAGTTGAAGTACAGTACCGCCAAAGACAGCGGCACCATGACCCCCTCCACCTGGGCAACGCGCCGCATCAGGGCCGCGTGGTCCATTCCGCCGTCGCTGACCGCCTTGAGCAGACTGACCAGCTGCTGCTCGGCGCCACGGCCGCCCGCAGAGGGGCGCACGTCGCCCTCCGGAGCTGTCTCTGACCCGCCCTGCTCCTCGACTTCCTTTCGCACGGAAGCCTGCCGCAGTTCCTCGGGAGAAAGGACCGTGAGTGCCTCGGCCTCCGAGCCAAGCGGTAGTCTGGGAGACGGCTCGTTCTCCTGCTCCGGCCCCATCCATGCCTGATGCGGCATCACGGCAGGGCGCGCCGGCGCCTCGACGGGCTGTTCCTGCGGAGTTTCGGGCTCGGGGGTGGGCGCCTCGTCCGGGACGAAGGTCGTAAAGACCTGCTCGGGCTGGGCTGCAGTGGGGGCAGGTTCACCGCTTGCCGACTCACCAGCAACCGCTTCGTCGTACAAGGCTTCCAGGGCATTCTCCTGCTGGCCCTGCGGTTCGGAGGACGGTCCCTTGCGCTGGATGGCCGGCACGCGGTCGAGGTCCGGGCCCTGCGCTGGATGGATGCCGCTTCCGGGTCCCTCGACGGCCTTGACCTTCCAGTCAATCTGGCGGCGCATCTCGGCCAGCGCACGCGCCAGCCCGGGATAGGCGGGATCGATCATGCGCACTTGCTCGTACACGGCCAGCGCGTCCGCAAACTTGCCGTTGTTGCCCAGCGTGCTCGCCTTCAGGTAGAGCGTACGGGGATTGCGGGGATTGATCTCAAGGCTCTGCTCCAGCACCTTGAAGGCCTGGGCGTAGTCACGACGATAGGCAAGGACGCGCGCCTTCTGGTTGAGGGCATCGGTGCTGTGCGCATCTACAGTAAGAGCATTGTTGCTGGCAGCCAGAGCCTTGTCGAAGTCGCCCTCCTTAATGCAGTAGCGCGAGAGCTGGATGAGGTCGCGGATGGTGGCGGACTTGTCGCCCAGCTGGTGATCGAGTCCCACCATCTTCTGATAGGCTCCGATGTACGGCGCCCACAGCGCAACGTGGCGGTCCTCCAGCAGGCGGATGAACATGCTGAGGACCAGGACGCCCTGGGCATAGCGGCGCGCCTGATACGCCTGGTCCGCCTCCCGCGCAACCAAGCGCAGGGCAGCATCATACTCGCGGCGGTCCAGGAAGTCCTCTATCTGTTTGCGCAGCCTCTCATCGTCATTGCCTGCCACTCGCACTCCCCCCATCAGGTTCGCCATCAGGAACTGACATCATCTTACCAATGGATGTCAAATATGCAAACAGGAGCGCAAGCTCCCCTGCGGCCGAATCATCGTACAGCACGCTGATGACGCTGTCATTCGGCCACCGTTTGCCCAGCGAGACGACGGCCTGTCCCTCGCAGTCCGTCAGGACCGCCTGGACGAACCACACCTCGGCATTGGGCACCCGGAACTGTGCAACGACTTCCATCAGCCCGCCGAGTTCAGGAAGTGCTGGAGCTTGCTCACGATGACGTCGATAGCCACCAGGTTGAAGCCTCCCTCGGGGATAATCAAGTCCGCGTACCGCTTGGAAGGCTCGACGAACTGCAGGTGCATGGGGCGCACGACGTCCATGTACTGCTTCACGACCGACTCCACCGTGCGGCCGCGCTCCCTGGTGTCACGCAGAAGACGGCGGATGAAGCGCTCGTCGGCATCGGTGTCCACGTACAGCTTGATGTCCATCAGACTGCGCAGGTCCGCGTTCTCCAGCACCAGGATCCCCTCCAGGATGATGACCGGACGAGGCTCCACATGGTCCGTCCACGGCTCCCGCTCGTAGCGGGCGTAGCTGTAGACCGGCACATCCACCGCCTCGCCGCGCAGGAGGCACTGCAGATGCTGGATCAGCAGGTCGTTGTCATAGGCGCTGGGGTGGTCGTAATTGATGGCACGCTTCTCCTCGATGGACAGACCGTCGAAGTTGCGGTAGTACGAGTCCTGCTTGAGGAAGACGACCGGCTGGGCCGTCTCGCGCATGATCTTCTCTGCGACCGTGGTCTTGCCCGAACCGGAACCGCCTGCGATGCCCACAAGGATCGGATGAGTCATGTCAATTGCCTCCTGGAAGATACAGCCGCATGTTGCGCTGGTGTTCGGCAAACGTTTTGGCAAAGACGCAGTGCCCGTCCGGCTTGGCAAGGAAGTAGAGGTACGCCGTTTCGGGAGCGTGCGCGGCCGCCTCCAGCGACGCCAGTCCTGGATTGCAGATGGGCGTCGGCGGCAGGCCGGCGTGCACGTAGGTGTTGTACGGGGAGTCGTCCTTGAGCTGGTCATAGCTGTAGAAGCCGTTCTGACTGGGCAGGACGTAGCCGAGCGTGGCGTCCATCTGCAGCAGCATGCCCGCCGACAGGCGGTTGAAGATGACGCTGGCCACCAGCGGACGATCCGCGTCATATTTGGCCTCGCGCTCCACGATGGAGGCGACGGTCAGCAGCTGGTCGCTGGTCAGCTTACGCCGGGTAGCCTGGGCAACCCAGCCGGCAGGCAGGACACTGGCCAGCCTCTGCTCCATGCGGGCCACGACCGCTCCCGCATCCTCGGCATACAACAGGTCGTAGGTGTCGGGGAACAGGTGTCCCTCCAGCAGGTGGCCCGCACTGTCGGTGGCCGCCTTGAGAAACGCGGCCTGCGCGATGCCTGCCTGCTCCTGCAGGCGCACGGCCATCTGGGCCACGGTGTAGCCCTCCGGCAGGGTCACGCGCACCACCAGCGCCGAACCCGAGGCGAACAGCCGGTACAGGGCATCCATCCCCGCGATGCCGGCAAGAACGTAGCGCCCCTCATGCAGGGTGCCGCCGCCACGGATGCGCCAGTACCACCGCAGAGCCTGTGGACCGGAGGTCATGCCCAGCTCGTAGACGCGCTGACTGACCAGCAAAACGCTGTCGCCGGCGCGCACGTCGACGTAGGCGCCCTCCTGCGCCGGCACCACCCGCATGACGCGCGTCCAGGCGATGCCCCCGGAAGCCAGGATGATCACAAGCAGGATGGCGACGATGCGTGCGGGGGTGATCCACCTCCTGCGCGGCGCGGCAGGGATGGGTGCCTGTGTCTCCTCCGGCTGTTCGTCCATGCTAGTCACCGGGGCCGGGCTTCTCCCTGCGCCCGTCCAGATAGCCTTGCAGGATGTAGACGGCCTCCCACTGGTCCTTGGTCGCGCGCCCGTCGGCCTCGGAAACGCCCTCGCTGGCGGCAGCACGCCGGACGGCAACGGAGGACCATCGCTCGTCCACCAGCTCGATGCGCACCGGATCCGCCCGCGGGTCGATGGCGCCGATCAGCC
>JBNAWM010000113.1:0-4175 GCA_049699855.1 Candidatus Cryosericum sp. | reverse complement strand
GCGCAGGACGGTGGGGCTCACGGCAGTCACCTTGCCGCGGACCTGCTGATCGTTGCTTACCTTGGACTGATTCTGCTCCTGATTCTCAGAGGACGGTGTTACCGGGGCGATCACGGGAGGCGTGGCCACTTTCACGTACTTGTCCTCGATGTGGACCTGCTGCGCCGTGACCGTGGCGCCCGAGGTGATCACATGCACCTGTACCGTCTGACCGACCTTGATGAAGGTGAGGTCTGCCGTTCCGGCGCCAACCTGTTCCACCTTGGTGGCCGCGTTCAGGAGGATGTCGCTGGCAAATCCATCGACGCGCAGGACGGTGGGGCTCACGGCAGTCACCTTGCCGCGGACCTGCTGATCGTTGGACGCCGGCTGACCTGCCTGCTGCTGGGTTTGCTGCTGCGTCTGTTCTTGTGTCTGTTCTTGTGTCTGCTCTTGGGTTTGCTGACGTTCCGCGTCGCCCAGCGCATCCTGCACGATGACGAGGTTGGCAATCAGACCCCCGTCGGCCAGCTTCGTTCCCTGAACGGTCGCATACAGCATTCCCGCGGTCCGTTTGGCAAGGATCTCGTCGGCCGTGATGGGCTTGCCGTGATACTTCATCTGCGTACCCGCCACGATGGCAAACGTCTTGCCCGCCACGGTCAAGCTCGTCTGAGACACGGGAGGAACCAGCGCAATCTCGCCGCTTACAACAACCTTGTCGCCATTCTTGTTGCTGAGCGTGGGTGCGACTGTGACCGGCGGGGTCTGCGAAGACGTTCCAGCGGCGGTACCGGAGGTGGTGGCAACAGACTGTGCCTGACTCATCGCATTGCTGATGTCACGCCCCGACACGCCCAGCTGGTCCATGATGATGCCCCAGCCCAGCCCGTCTGTTGTTCGCATCTGTACCACATCTTCCACGGGCTTCCCTGAGCAGTCGGCGATAACCAGCGCCAGAATGCTGTCAGTCTCCGAGAGTGAACTGGCAGCGACTGTCTGGATAGCTGCCTCTGGAACGAGCAAAGCGGCACTTGTCTGCTCAACGCTTGTCGTTCCAAGGCTCCTGCTGACGCTTTGCGCCTGATGTTCTGCCGTCAGCGCCGTGATGACCTGGGGCAGTGTTCCGTTGCGCCCGAAGACCGGGGTCACTGCGCTCAGTGTCATCGTCACAATGATGACAGCACTGATCAGGCCCAGGGCTGCGTTGCGCCGGTGCGTCCGAAGGACAGCCCCTGCGATGCGCCCGCGCACCTTGGCGTGCAATTCCGTCCCGGGCTCGACGCCCTTGAGCTCCTCGTTCAGCATGTCTGCGTACTTCGTGTCGTCATGTTCCATCGTCGATCACCTCCCGTAATCGTTCCCGTGCCCGTGAGAGCCGGGATTTGACCGTTCCTTCCTTCTCGCCTGTCATCCTGCAGATGTCACGGATCGAGGCCTGATCACCATAGAACAGCCCCATGACAAGACGATCTTCCGGAGACAGTTTCTGCAACGCCTGCCGTACCGTTCCTTCTACCGCATCGACCTCCGAGGGGTCGTCCTCTTCCATCGGAACCACTGCCGGATGGCTTCTCCTCAACTTGCGCCGCGCGCAGTTGATCGCGATTGTCCTCAGGTAGACGGGCACCGAGCGCCTGCTGTCCAGCCTCCTGCGAACCTGGTAGAGCTTCAGATACGTTTCCTGGATCACGTCCTCGATGTCCTCCCGCGTCATGAGATACGTATAGAGCATCTTGTACAGCTGATGGACCGTCAGGTCGTACAGCCTGTCAAATGCCTCCTCGTCGCCCTTTCGAACGCGCTCGACCACCTCTGTGACCTCGTCAGCCATACGCCATCCCTTCGCGTCAACGCTCTTGATCTTCATACCTAATAGCCCAGTTGCAGCCCAAAGGTTGCACCATCCAGGATGCGAACAGCCCCGACATACCGTTCGGGGCTGCCCTATCGCCGTTCATGTGCTGGTGTACGCGCGCCACACCAAGGCGGCGGTCGTGCCTAGTAGCCGCGCTCCAGGTCCACCAGGTTGCGGGGTGTCTCGCCGCGGTCGGCGCGAATGGCATTCTCGAAGGACTCACCCCAGAGACCGTCGACGGAGACATCGGCAAAACCTCCGGTGTGCGGGGACATGACCACGTTGGGCAGTTCCCAGAATGGCTCATGAGCGGGGAAAACCGGGTGCAGCATGCGCCCCGTCACCGGGTCCTTGGCCACCGGCTGGGGGGGATACACCCACCACGGGTCGATGCCGGCTCCGGCAAGCGTTCCATCCTTGAGCGCATCATACAGCGCCTTCTCATCCACGGTGCCGCCGCGGCCGATGTTGATGAACCAGTGACCGCGCATGGCCTCGAACTCCGCCTTGCCAAAAAAGTTCTGCGTTTCGGCGGTCAAGGGCAGGACATCGACCACAAAGTCACTGGCACGCAGGAAGTCCATCTTTTCGTCCGGTCCGTATGCGCGGTCCACCAAATCGCTGTAGGCACCGCCTGCCGTGCGCTTCAGCCCCAGCACCTTCATGTCCATGGCGCGGCAGATGCGCAGGATGTGCCCGCCGATGTTGCCCAGGCCGGCGATGCCCACCGTCTTGCCGAAGAGCCCGATGATCGGCTCGTCCATGGTGGCAAAGCCGTGCCAGATGCCTTGCCTCAGGTCCCGGTCATAGGGAATGATGCGGCGCGTCAGCGCAAACATCAGGGCAATGGCATGCTCCGCCGTCACCTCCCGGTTGCCGTGTGAATTGGCAAGCGGCACGCCGGCGTTTCTCAGAGTTGCCAGGTCAAAGCTGTCAACGCCTGCAAACGGTACCTGCACCAGCTTCAGATGAGGCGCCGCTGCCAGCAATTCGGGCGTCACCGTCCGCGTGACCAGTGCGCCGATGTCCTCTCCGTGCCGGGCCAGCTCGGCCATGTCGGTGATGACTGCAGGGCGTGGGCCGCTGTAGCCCGCACGCCGCGCTGCTTCGTCCCAGACCTTCTCCCACCCGACGGGTGGGACTGTTCCAATGTAGACGGCCATAGCACTACCTCCAATCAATCAGAATTCTTCTCTCACTCGTATTGTACTCCCTTTTCGGGAAGCGAAAAAAGACGTTCGCCGCCGCCTGCAGTGCTGTCCGGCAAACGCCCCGCAACGCAGGAACCCCGCCCTCAAGGCGGGGTTCGTTTCTCCTCTCCGGATGATGCAGTCTGTCTTCTAGTAGCCGTGCTCCAGGTCCACCAGGTTGCGCGGGGTCTCGCCGCGGTCGGCGCGGATGGCATTCTCAAACGAATCCGTCCACAGTCCCCTGACCGAGATGTCGGTAAAGCCGCCGATGTGAGGTGAGAGTACGACGTTGTCCAGCTCCCAGAACGGCTCGTGCGCAGGCAGGACCGGGATCATCGTGCCTGTCTCGTCGCGTGGGGTGGGGATCTGCGGGTAGATCCACCAGGGGTCGAGACCCGCGCCCGCGAGCGTTCCATCCTTCAGCGCATCATACAGCGCCTTCTCGTCCACGCTTCCGCCGCGGCCGATGTTGATAAACAGATGGCCGCGCATGGCCTCGAACTCCGCCTTGCCAAAGAAGTTCTGCGTTTCGGCGGTCAGGGGCAGGACATCGATGACAACATCGCTGCCCTTGAGGAACTCCAGCTTCTCATCAGGCAAATAGATTTTGTCCACATCCGCGGCCTGCGCACTGACCGGTGTCCGCTTGAGCCCTCTCACCGTCATCCCCAGAGCCTTGCAGACTTTGGCAATATGCAGGCCTATGTTGCCCAGGCCGGCGATACCCACCGTCTTGCCGAAGAGCGCGGTCACCGGCTCCCATGCCGCGATGAAATATCCATGCCAGATGCCCCTCCGCATATCACGATCGTAGGGGACGATGCGGCGCGCCAGCGCGAACATCAGCGCCAGGGCCTGCTCGGCTGTCACCTCCCGATTGTCGTGCGAATTGGCAAGCGGGATGGCGGCCCTCCTGAGGAGCGCCATGTCGATGGTCTCGACGCCTGCGATGGGCACTTGAACCAGTTTGAGATGGGGAGTGGCGGCCAGCAGTTCGGGTGTCACCACCTTTGTCACCAGCGTGGTGATGTCCTCCCCATGCCGTGCCAGCTCTGCCGTGTCCGCAATCACCGGTGGACGCCCGCCGGTGTAGTCAGTCCTGCGTGCTGCCTCGTCCCAGAAACTCTCCCACCCTCCCGGCGGGTTGG
>JBNAWM010000112.1:0-4211 GCA_049699855.1 Candidatus Cryosericum sp. | reverse complement strand
GGCTGCCAGCGCGGCAACTGCGATCTGGCACAATGTTTCGCCCACGCGCTTCCATAGTCTAGGCAGTATAGAGGCCCGAGGCCAATGCGCGCTCCAGACGAACAGGAAAGGTGGGGAGAGTGACGAAGGACTCCCCTTGACAATATTGCTGTTTCGCTCCAATATTACGAAAGAAGTTTACTAAAAGTGGAGCAGACCATGGACTTCGGCGTAGCTCGGCGAGCACTTGCAGCAGTGCCATATGTCACCAAGCAGAACCTTGGTGTATTGTTGAATGCCTCTCCCGCAACGCTTGACTACAGGGTCCGGCGCATGCAGAAGGCAGGGGATCTCATCCCGCTGCGAGCGGGGCTCTACGTCCCTGCACCATCATGGCAGACTGCGGACGCTACACGGGAGGGCAAGCAACGACTGCTGGAATACCTTTCCGGTATTGTGCGCTTTCCCTCCTATGTCTCGCTCGCGTACGTTCTTGAGCGAGCCGGAGTCATCCCGGAGTCGCCATTCGCGGTCACCTGTGTAACACAGAAGACTCCCCGAACCTACGTAACACCAATTGGAACCTTCGTCTACCGGCAGATCCGCCGGCCGGGGCTCTTTGCCGACTACGACCTGGTTCCCTACCAGGGACTGCAAGTTGCCATCGCCCCACCAGGCAAAGCGCTCTTCGACACACTGTACCTGCGACCGTTCAAGACAGCGCAGGAGATGTCCTCCTACCTCCTTGAGACCGGCCGATTCAATTGGGATGCCCTCGCCCCTCAAGACCGTCGGAAGTTTGCGGTCCTCGTTCGCAAGACCGGCATCCCCAAGATGAAACGCATTCTCGCCATCCTTCAAAAGGAGAGCATCCTATGATTGAAGAACAGCTGGCCAAGGTCATTACATTGAATGCTGGCCTCAATCCCCTGCTCGTGCGAACGAAACTGAAGGAGGTTCTTCAGGACAACCTGCTGGAGTTTGTGTACAACGATCCGGCGTACCGCGGCTTCCTCTTCACCGGCGGTACATGCCTGCACCGTCTCTATGGACTGCCCCGCCTGTCCGAAGACCTCGACTTCGACACCGAAGAGACCGTCGATGCCCGCGCGTTCGCAGCTGATGCGCAGTCCTACATACAGCGTTCGCTGCACTACAGCCCTGTCCAAGCGAAGGTGAGTGGCAATGGAATATCGGTTACGCTGATGTTCCCTGTCCTCAAGCATCTGGGGCTGGTCCACAGCTCTGCCGACTCTCCCAACTTGTTTCTTCGCTGTGATCTTGTTCGCGACCGGATCGGTCTGTACGGGGACCAAAGATTGCCCCTCAGTACCGGCAAGACCATGTTCTTTGTCCGCGCCTATGACCTGCCGACGCTCTTTGGCAACAAACTGGCCGCGTTCATCGGGCGCGCGTACCGTAAAGGAACAGCTCAGACACTGCCCTTCAAGGGTCGTGACGTCTTTGACCTTATGTGGTTCCTGCAGGAAGCACAGCGTCAGAACTGGGCGCTCATGCCCAATTGGCCACGCGTCCTTGCTCTGCTCAACGCAAGGGCGCCAGACGAGGTCCTGCGGGATGCCTCCAGCAAAGCCGCCGCCCTCAACCCGACCGAGGTCATGGCTGATCTGCGGCCCTTCATTGAAGATCAACGCACGCTAGAAGCCTTCACTTTGCATCTGCCGGAGGTCCTGCCGGCTCAATTGACCGCACTGGCACACCATCTCCCTTGACCGTCGCTCTGTGGGGTCAAACGTTACATTTCAAAACGTTATATCTAGCCCCGCGGGATGGCAGTCACGGCAGCTTCCATGCGCCGACCATCGCATCGACGAGAAGAGGCTCGACAGCATGCCAACCGAATCATGTGCCACGCTGTTCAAATATGGATATACTTTGTCTATGCAGAAAGAGATTCGTATTGACAAAACGTCTCACCAGACACCGGCAACGGGTGCGCCATCCTCGTTGGGCAAGGAGCATAAAGGCACGCGGAAGACGCCTGGAGCAAAAACTCTTGTCGAGATCAAGAGGGTCTTGCGAAACTCCAAGCAGATCCTCGCAGATAAGTATGGCGTCAGCAGCATTGCGGTTTTCGGGTCTTATGCACGAGGACAGCAGAAGGCAAACAGCGATGTCGACCTTCTGGTCGACTTTGATAGGGCTATCGGAGGATTTGCTTTCATAGAGCTTGCCAACGACCTGGAAGAACTGCTGGGCATGAACGTTGATTTGCTGACCCCCCGCATGATCAAACACAACCCCTATCTTGAAAAGAAGATACTCGAGGAGCTACAAGTTGTCTAGGCGAGATGCGGTTATTCTTCTTGCAGATATTCTGGAGGCAGCTCAAAGAGCCGCGAGATATGCCCGACGGTATGCCTCCTTCGCAGATTTTGTGAGCAACACTGAAACAGTCGATGCCATTACTCGAAATTTGGAGATCGTTGGCGAGGCAAGCAGGATGTTGCCGGAGGATTTCAAGGAAGAACACAGAGAGATTCCGTGGAGGACCTTGTCTGGTCTCAGAAATCGGATAGCACATGAGTACTTTGGCATAGACGAGTCTGTCATATGGCAAATCGCACGTCACGAACTCGAGCCTCTGATTCGGGACATCTCTGCCATCCTCAGCACCGAAAAAAGCAAAGAGACATAGCAGCGGCCCGCTTGATATCTGTGCCACCTGTGGGGTCAAACGTTACATTTCACAGCGCTTCATTTGACCCCACACGAGTTGAGCCGCCAAAAGCAACTTCAACGCCTGGACCCCGCCGCCTGCGTGGCAGAAGCATCCCTCGTCATGCAAACACCTATTCGAGAGGGTGGTGACAAGGGAGTGGGGGAGATACAACGACAAGAAGAGGCAGACCCTTCCTCCCAAGTTGTCCCAGAATTGAAAGACCACGCTGTCTCGTCCTGCCTAAAACTTACCACTGCGCCCGGAGTTACCACCTGACCCCAAAGGAAAGGAGTAGAATATGCGCGGAGGTGACATCATGACATTCACGACGTTGTTTATGGCGCACGTGCCGGATGCGGACCCCGAACGGGATGCCTGCCTGCTGGGGACGGAGATGTATAAGCTGTACGTGCGGCTGGTGAGGGGTCAGGCTCAGGCACTGGACGTCTGCAAGAAGCTAGTCAAGGCGGAGGGTATCCAGTCGATCATCCTGTGCCCGGGCTTCACGCACAAGGACATCGCGGAAATCCAGGAGCTGGTGGGACCAGGCGTCGGCATCACGGTTGCGCGGGGTGACGGCCCCAGCGGCAGGATTGCCCAGGAGGCAATGAGGAAAGCAGGCTGGTTCTAGGCTCCTGAGAGCGTTTCTCCTCCCCGGGTCAGAGGCGAGGACAAAGTTCACAATGACTATGCACTCTTTTTCAGGAAAGTCGTATGCTTTGATAGAGAGACCATCAATCTCTTAATCCAGAACAGGAGGCTACGATGGACAAAAGCGTCATTGCAGTGTACGGAACCATGGAAGCCGCAGAGAGTGCCATCAAACAAGTCATCGAAAAGGGTTTCCCGGCGAAGCAGCTGTCAATAGTTGCTCAGAACTTGAAGACCGAGGAGAATGTCCACGGTTTTGTCACGACAGGTGATGTAGCAATGGCGGGTGCCGGGACCGGCGCCTGGACCGGTGGCATTTTTGGTTTGCTGATTGGTGCAGGGTTCTTCCTGGTGCCCGGCTTCGGGCCTCTCATGGCTGCAGGTTCGCTGGCCTCCATGCTGTTCGTCGGTGCGGAAGGCGCGACGTTCGGTGCAGCAGGAGGCGGCATCCTGGGTGCTTTGGCCGGGTTGGGTGTTTCTCACCGGCACATCATCAAGTATGAGGACAGTCTGGTAGCAGGCAAGTACCTTGTCATTGCTCACGGTTCAGATGATGAAGTGGCAAAAGCAAAGGGTCTGCTGGAAGAAACGAAGCCAGAGGAACTGCAGGAACATACGGGAGAAGAAACAGAAGCGAAGTAGACAGAAGCGAGAACGACTCACTGGCGCCCAGCCATTATGACTGGGTGCCTTCTTGTTTATGGCCTCGGCAGATTGTACTTCTCCTGGAAGGCGTCGAGAATCTGGATGAACTGGGGGGCCAGCCGCGCGCGGGCCTCTGTGGCGATGTCTCGGGGGACGCCGCCGTAGAGGGCTTCGGCGACCCCACCGGCGATGGCGGCCTGGGTGTCGGCATCGGCCCCAAGAGCGACAGCACGCCGGATTGCGTCCTCGAAGG
>JBNAWM010000111.1:0-4409 GCA_049699855.1 Candidatus Cryosericum sp. | reverse complement strand
TTTCAGCTACATTAAGAGCAATAGGTACCATCCTGCCAAAAGCAAAAATAGATATGGCCATGCGCATCTGGAGCCGCGATTCATTGGCCCTGGAGAAGGCTCACTCGGAGCAGCACATCTACCGCTCCCGCACGTTCGAGCACTATCAGTCCGATACGCCGACGCCGTTTCCTGAGCTGGGTGATGATCGCGTCACTGAGATGGAGGCAGCCCTGGACGTATGGTTTGAGGATCATAAGCGCGGGGCCAATACCCGTGTCTTCATCTACCCGGGCCAAGACGAAGTCTGGTTTCTCATTCGCCATGGCGACGCCTATAGGCGCGAAAGCGCCGTTGAGGGCTACAAGTCGAAAGGGATCGTCTACCGTCCGGAGGCGTTCGACGTGGCATGCTACGCGCCGTCGATTGGAGAGCTGCGGATACATGCGAAGAACAAGGGCGAGCAGGACCTCTATCGCAGGGAACTCGGCAGACTCATAGCAGGTAACTCTTCATTCTTTCCGGGGCTGGACAAGTACGACCTCAGCCCGATCATCTACGATGGAGAGAAGTGCCTTAATGTGCGCGATGTCGAGGGGATAGACTGGATAATGTTGACCGAACTTCGGATTGAGCGGCACAAGGTCCACTACAAGATGAAGACGACATACGCCGCTCCGAACGTCTTTCTTGCGCTCAGAGATGACAACGTTCAGCTTCTGCCCAACGAGACAATCACAAGAGCCAAGTTCAAGGTCAAATACACAGGCGAGGACAAGCCGCGCACTATCACTATTACACCGCCGAACAAGCTTCAGCTTACCAGAGACACGGACGCCATGATGATCGAGCAATGGCTGCGCAAGCGGGGTTTCACAACAAGTGAGGAGGCGGACAGTGGCGAAGAGCATGAAGAGTTTCTGGTCGGCGTGTGAGAAGCTCGCCTCGGCCGGAGTGATGAGAGAGTGGGAGAGGGAGATCGCCGATCCGGACATACTCGCGTCGGCGAAGAGGCTCATGGTCCCGGCTGACCAGACAGCTTGGCACTATCCATGCACGAACGAGCACCGGTGCGGATGTTCACATGAGGTCATCACTCACCGCGACGGGACGAAGGTCGCCATATGCACGTGCGAAGACGGGGAATGCGATCCCATACCGGTGACCGAGGGCGACCTAGCCGTCTATGAGATGGATCACGGCAAGATATTGGGCGGCATAGCGAGAGCGGCCGGTCTCACGCCCGTCGAGCCGCTGCGTGTGGATATCCATGAGCCAGTACATTTCGCCGACCTTGATACCGGAGGCGTGCTTATCCCTGCCTACTTCGCGATGACAGGCTGCGGGTGCCTGAACCGGGAACGGTTCATCCATCTGCTTGTCGGCTCATATGATCCGTTCATTCTGTTCAGCCTAAGTCCGTTTGAGTTCCATCTCGACTCGCCGAACCCCTGGTATCGTGACTCCCGCCTTGTGATATGCCTCGCGGATCTGTTCACCACGGACGACGGCAGAATCCGCGTCGACAGGAGGCTTGCCGAATTCGTAGCCGGTTTTGCGCGCAAGGCTCAGGGGGCGATTCGGGCGCAGGCTGTTCGTGACGCGCACTGTGAATCAGTGTTCGAGCCGAGCAACAACTACCACACCATCATCTTGCGCGGCAAGCAGCTTCCACACCTTACTCCCCTGCAGGCAGACGTAGCCAGGATACTCCATCAAGCCCATCTACGCGGGCAGCCCGACATGCGGTATGCAGTCATAGCTTGTGAGATCGCCGATCTGCATGCTGACGAGCGTGGCTTTGAACCACCGTCCAAGATGAGCCAGATATTCAGGAGTGGAGACGCGCGCTCCGAGTTGCTGTTTTCACCGAAACCGGGGTACTACCGGCTGAACATCTAGTTAATCGTCTCCAAGCCCGCCATGAAGCTCCTCGGCAGACGCCATCGTGCCGGGTTCTAACTTGGATTCCCTCACACGGAACTGCACCCCAAATGCATCCGAATCGCACCCATATTGCACCCCCAGCACATTCCACACAGGCTACCATATACTCACCGGAACGAGAGTTGGCCAACTATCCGTTCCCAGTTGAATGCTGGAGGATAGCGCTTTCATGCAACGGATATTGACGGACCGCGAGTTCGGGAGGCTGATCCAGGATACGCGGTTCGGCTCGATCAGAGACTTCAGGCTGTCCGACGGGCTGCCGGTGATGGACGACAATACGGAGATAAGCATCGAATACAAGCTCTCAGGACTCGAATCCCGCGAGGAGGTGATAGATGTCGAGACGTTCCTTGAGAAACCCCAGGTGCGAACGATGCTTGCCAGGTTTCGGCAGGTAGGCAACGGGGTCGTGGAATGCCTGGACGTGCGCGACGGGCTTCCATTCAAGATGGTCGTAAGACGCAAGGCGCACAGCTAAGTCGAAGGACAACCGAACACACATTACACCGAGAATGACTGACCGCCAGGCGGAGGTTGTTGTGGGTGTCGCTTACCGAAAGCGGCATCGCATGCCTCCGCCTGTTGTCATCTGACATGACGCTCTGGTAGTCGGCACCCTCACGATCTCCTCCTGGCCGAGGAGGCGAAATGCATCACACCAATCCGTTTGAGGGGCTCGACGACTATGCCGCCAACCTCATCCGCTACAAGACGCGCCGCTTGATAGGCCAGGTGGGCTACACAAGAAGCGATCAGGAAGACATCGAGCAGGACCTCTCGCTTCACCTTCGTCAGCAGCTCCCCAAGCACAACCCCCGCAAAGGGACACTGAAGACATTCATCAACACTGTGCTCGACAACAAGATCCGAACGATGGTTGCCGCGAGGCTCACCAGCCAGTTCGACTTCCGACAGCACGACTACTCCCTGGACGAAACAATCGAGACCGAGACGGGCGACAGAGTGTCGCGCGGGGATGCCATCGACGCCGAGGAGTATCTGATGGCCACCGGCCGCATCAACCGGCGAGCGTTCGACATTCTGGAGATGCGCATCGATGTGCAATGCGCGGTATCTCTTCTTCCTGCCGACCTGCAGAACCTGTGCGCCCGACTGCAGGAGCGCACGATTGTGGACATCGCCCGCGAGGACGGAGTCTCCAGGCACAAGATCGACGAGCTTAGGCGTCGGATCGCTTTCCTGTTCCTGGAACACGGGCTGGACGAGTACGTGTAGATTCCCGGCATGCTGGAATCCCCGCCAGTAAATATCAACTGGAGGCTGCTTAGTCTCTTAGTGAAGCCCCAGGAGGTTGTTCATGCCCACAGACTGCCATCCGAACTGGATGACCTTTGATGATCGAATGGCTGAGGTGGCGGGGATTCTGGCCGCCGGAATACTGCGAAGGAGGAGACGCGAGATGAACCACATGAAGAAAGGCTGCACGCTTACGAACACTGGACTTGATGTTTTCGCAGAAAAGAGCGTTCATTGCACCAAACCGCTTCCGAAGGGAGAGAGCCGATGAGTGCTTCTAGGATCGGGCTCGACCCCGAGTTTGCCAAGAAGCTCAACCTCTTCGAGAAGAAGCTTGCCGACCACGGCATCAAGGTCGTCCTGACCTGGGGCTACAGGTCCATCGAGAGCCAGAACCAGCTATACGCCAAAGGTCGCACCGCGCCCGGAAGCATCGTGACCAATGCGCGCGGCGGATACTCCTGGCACAACTTCGGCCTCGGTGCTGATTACGCCTTCGTCATCGATGGCAAGGTCACCTGGAACGGCCCGTGGGATCTGTTCGGGAAGATCGCCCAGCAGTGCGGCCTCGAATGGGGCGGAAGCTGGAAGAAGTTCAAGGATCGCCCGCACGTCCAGTGGACCAAGGGCAGGACGCTCGCCCAGATGAGGGCTGCGGCGAAGGGCAAGCACTAGCTCCTGTTCGGAAGCAATATCTCGGGGGTGATGAATGAAGACAACCGACGGAACTGGTGACTCAGTTCTGAAACAGATCGCGGACCTGCAGAACCTGTCGCATGCCGAACTGCAGCAGCTCTGGCGTACGCTCTACGGCAAGGACCCGAGAGCATCCAACCGGCCATATCTCATCAAACGGTTAGCTTACCGGATACAGGAGATCGCATACGGAGGCTTGAGCGATAAGTCGCGAAAGACGATGGACGAGATACTCGACTCACGCGGCTTCGACGAAAACGGCGGCAACCTCGACCGCAGACGTGTGGAAAGAAAACGCAAAGTCGGCGTACCAGTCGTCGGAACGAAGCTCGTGCGCGAGTGGAACGGACGCACGTATGAGGTAACCGTGGTCCACGGCGGGTTCGAGTATGAGGGACGACGCTACAGGTCGCTTACCGCCATAGCGACTGCGATAACCGGCACTCACTGGAACGGGCGCGCCTTCTTCGGTCTAAAAAAGACTCGTGAGAAGAAAGGCAGGGGTGGTCTATGAGCAGGACACAGAG
>JBNAWM010000110.1:0-4417 GCA_049699855.1 Candidatus Cryosericum sp. | reverse complement strand
CTACCGGACGGACGGCAGGATCTGGTCCTCGCCCGCGATCGCTGCAGACGGGACTGTCTATGTCGGCTCCAACGATCACAACCTCTACGCCCTGAACCCCGACGGCACCCTCAAGTGGAGGCGAAGGACAAGCCACGTGATTCTCTCGTCGTCCGTTGCCTCGCCTGCTGTGGCGCAGGACGGGACCATCTATGTGGCGTGCTGGGATGGCTTCATCTCGGCCATCAACCCGGATGGCACGGTCAAGTGGCGGTACAAGACGGGCTGGCCCAACGCCGGCCTCCTTCAGCATGTGATGAAGAGGATGCCCGTCTGGACCACCGCAGGTCTTGACGAGATTACCACTGCACCCGTCATCTCCCGTGAGGGGACCATCTACATCGGGTCCAACAACAACTACCTGTATGCGCTGAACCCCGACGGCACGCTCAAGTGGAAATTCGAAACAGGCGACGGGATTTTCGGGTCGCCGCGGATTTCTCCCGACGGCACCGTCTACACGGGGTCATGGGATGGCTTCCTGTACGCCATCCGTGGCCCCTCGTGAGCCGAACTGCTCCAGAAAGAAGGCAAACCATTTTGAAAACTGGTGATGAAGTGCTGTTCTTCTCAATCGTCATCCCTGCCTATAACGAGGAAAAGTACATCGGCACGACGCTTGCCGCGTTGAGGCAGGTGGACTACCCTCCGGACAGGTTCGAGGTCATCGTCGTCGACAATGGCTCAACCGACGGGACGGCGGCCGTCATAGCTGCAACTGCGCCTCCGGGAGCGAAGGTCGTGCGGCTGGAGGAACCGGGCGTCTCTCGCGCGCGCAACCGCGGCATTGATCTGCTGTCCGAGGCCAGCGACTGGGTCATCTTCCTCGACGCCGACACCTACTTCCTGCCGGGGTTTCTGCACGAGCTCGACCGCTACTTGAGGGCACATGCGGGCCGAAACCTGGGGACGGGCATGGTTGGCCTGCGCCCCGTTCCCGACTCGATGCTCGCTCGGGGCTGGTACCACTTTTATGACTTCATCAACTGGATCAGCCGGACGACCAAGTCGATCCAGTTCGTGCGCCGCGACCTCCTGCGGGAGATCCGGTACGACGAGAGCCTGACGTATTTTGAGGACGCGCGCCTGCTGATGGAGTGCCGACGGCGGCACACCCGCCACTTCTACCTCAACAGCAGAAGTGTCTTCTCGTCGACCAGGCGGTTTGTCCTGCACGGATGGCTGCGCGAGCCGCTGATCTCGATTCGCTTGATCCTCCTTCCTTACAGCAAGAAGAAGTCCATCCGCTACCCCGCCCCGCGATAGGTCGTGGCCGGAATGACCAAATTCTGGCGGAAGGCCGTGGGAGCAGATAGCGAGAGTCGCAGAATTTCCATGCATTTGCTATTTCGTCCCCATTTATATATATTAATGGGGACGAGGTGGAAGAGATGAAGCGAGATATTATCCAGCAAAGAATTGAAGATAAGATCAGACACGACCCCAGGAACAGCATCTACGTGCTGGCAGATTTCTATGATGTTGGAAATTACGAGGCCGTAAAGAAGGCTCTACTCAGACTGACCTCGGCAGGCAAACTGGTCCGTGTGAAGAGGGGAGTCTACAAGAGCCCCGATTACAGCTACTTCCTGCAGGAAGATGTGGGAGTATCTCCTCTCGATGTCGCGGAGAAGATAGCAAGGAAGAATAGGTGGACGATTGCGCCAAGTGGCAACACTGCATTGAACGCGCTGGGGCTCTCAACGCAGGTCCCGGCGGAATATCACTTTGTGAGCAGCGGGACAAACAAGGAAGTAGAGCTGGGAGGGATCAAACTCTACTTCAAGCACGCTCCACCGAAGGAAATAGCGGGGATTTCCGCCAAGAGTGCATTGATCATCGAGGCCATCAAGGCACTCGGTAGAGATGGAATGAGTGATGCTGTGAGAGCAAAAATCGCTGGTGTTCTGTCGCCGGCTGAGAAGGGAAGATTGGCTCGTGAATCCAGGACGAGCAGAGTGTGGGTTGCCGAAGAAGTCAGAAAGATCCTTGCAGTGGAATGTACCAGATAGCAAACGAGAGTTCCACGAGGAAGCGAGAGCTCTTTGGTAATACGGCTCTCAAAATGGGTGTCAGCGAGACAATTGTGGAGAAGGACTTCTGGGTATGCTTTCTCCTGGATGTGCTCTTCCATCATACCCACGACGCGACGCACTTCTGTTTCAAAGGGGGTACAAGTCTGTCCAAGGGATATGGTGTCATAAAGCGCTTTTCGGAGGATATAGATCTGATCCTGGACTGGCGACTGTTGGGATATTCCAGAGACGAACCATGGGCAGAGAGAACCAAAAACCAGCAAGATCACCTCATCGAACAAATGAGTCAAAGGACAAGCAAGTACTTGACTGAAGTGCTCATGCCAGAAATTGAGGGCCTGACCAGAACGTACATCAGAGAAAAAGTACAACTTCATGTCGAAGGAAGCGACGAGCAGACCATATGTTTCGCCTACCCGCATTTGTTCCATGACACATACGTTATGCCGGAAATACGATTGGAAATCGGAGCGTTAGCAGCATGGACTCCCTCTGCGGATAAGATGATTCGCCCCTATGCTGCCGACTACTACCCCAATGTGTTTAAGCAAGCCGAGACAGCTATCCGGACAGTGGAGGCCAGGAGAACGTTTTGGGAGAAGGCTACTATCCTTCACCGAGAAGCCCACCGGACAGATGGGAGACCGCCGGAACGGTACTCACGGCACTACTATGACCTGTATATGTTGTCGCAAACACCCATTAAGGAAGAGGCTCTTGAAGACCCGGAACTGCTGAGAACGGTTGTCCGCTTCAATGAGAAATTCTACCCTTCATCGTGGGCACGCTACGAAGACGCGACGCCAGAGAGGATGAGGCTTGTGCCATCAGAGGAAACGATCGCACGACTGACGGAGGACTACCGCAGTATGCGAGAGATGCTCTTCGGAGACACCCCCCGATTCAGCACAATTATTGAACGATTGGCGCGACTCGAGACGGAAGTGCACCAGATGGACGCGACACGAAGAACGGCTTAAGTGATCATCGAGTGGCAACCAAGGGCCCTGTTCTGGCGTGCTGAGGCAGACATGGAAAGCGGAGGGAGCACCAGATGAAGGTCATCCTGAGCCGCAAGGGATGTGACAGCGGCTACGGCGGCTGGGCCAGCCCGGTCCTGCCAGATGCGAGAATGCTGTCACTGCCCATCCCTGCGGGTAACGGACCCGTCGCGTATGATGAACTCTCGGTGGGGGACGGGCGGTCGTACCTTGACGTGATGCGTGACCTGCGGCGCGGGCATGGAGGCAGGGTGATCCTGTCGCATGGCGTGTGGACGCTGGCGCAGGAGGGAATCCGGGCGCACCTCGATCCCGACCTGGCCGCCTCGGTGGTGCGGCGTCTGCCGGGATGGCGGGGGATGCTGGGGCAGGCCAATGCGGCTTCCAGCCATCTGCTCAAGCACCAGGTCGGTCCGGGGGACCTGTTCCTCTTCTTCGGGCGCTTTCGTCACACTACGGACACCGACGGGCGCCTGTCCTTTGGCTCCGAGGGCGACATGCATGCCATCTTCGGCTACCTGCTGATCGGCGAGGTCTGGGAGGGGTCGCTGGCGACGCAGTTTCCTGCGTGGGCACGTGCCCATCCTCATGTGCAGGAGTGCTTTCTTGATGCTCCCGCGTACAAACACAATCAGATCTTTGTTGCGGCGCCTGTTCTGCCTGGTACTGCCATTCCGGGCTGGGGGCGCTTCCTCTGGGACGAGCGCTTGCGGCTCACCCGCGGGGGCAGTACCAGCCTGTGTGAGTGGAGCCTGCCCGAGTGCTTCCGCTCGGTGACGGACATGACCTATCACCAAGGCAGCGCCGCCTTCGGCTGGCACGGCGACACCTTCCGGGCCGCTCAGAAAGGCCAGGAATTCATCATTCCCGAGAACCATTCCGCAGTTCAGGACTGGGCGGCACGCCTGGTGAGGACCCTGGCGGCGGAACACTAGCGTGCGTACAGGTGGAGCCTCGCTGCTGATGCCCACGGGTGTTCCACACCTTCAGAAGACCGCGTTTGCCAGGCATGAGTCCTACCGTGCGGATTGTTATTGTATCTTGACGCGATGTGGATAATCTATTCATATGGTGAATAAAATCTATTCACGAGGTGAATAGAATGTATAGACGACGGTGGTTGACGGAACGACTTGCTCAGGCGAGCAGAGTGTCACGCGTGCTTGTGCTGACTGGTGCGCGGCAGACGGGCAAGAGCACACTGCTGGCAAATGAGTCCATGTTCAGCGGGTACCGCCAGGTGACGCTTGACGATATGGCCACTCTGACTCAGGCCGAGGAAGCGCCGGAGACACTGGTGAATATGGCCCCCAACATGGTCATCGATGAAGCTCAGAGAGC
>JBNAWM010000109.1:0-4430 GCA_049699855.1 Candidatus Cryosericum sp. | reverse complement strand
GATGGCGCGTGCCTGGTTCAAGGAAGGCATGTCCGAACCCGTGGCAGAACTGTAACGCGCGCAGCCCCTTTTGCCTCCTGAACAAACGCGATCGAACGGGAATGCCGTTGATCCTGAAGGGTCGTATCATGGAGCGCACCAGGGGCGTCATCGATGCGGCTGCCCCTGACTCCCTGCCGCAGTTTCGGAGTGAGCTGCATCACCGGCAGAAAGATGCAGCCCCCATCCTTGTCAGCTCTTGTGCTTGCCGAGATACGCCTCTTTCACTTTTTCGTCGGCCAGCAGGTCGGCGCCGGTACCAAACATCGAGATGTTGCCAGTTTCCAGCACGTAGGCCAGATCCGCCGTTTTTAGTGCCATATTCGCGTTCTGCTCGATGAGAAGCATGGTAGTGCCTTGCTTGTTGATCTTTTTGATGATAGAGAAAATGTCCTGCACCACGAGGGGCGCCAGCCCCAGGGAGGGCTCATCCAGAAGCAGGAGTTGCGGACGGCTCATCAGGGCCCGGCCTACAGCCAGCATTTGCTGTTCACCACCGGATAGGGTGCCTGCCAGTTGCCAGACCCTCTCCTTCAAGCGGGGGAAGAGGTTGTAGACCAATTGCAGGTCTTCTTCGATGCCTGCTCGGTCCTTGCGGAGGTACGCCCCGATCTTCAGATTCTCCAGAACGGTCAGGTCAGCGAAGACGCGGCGGCCCTCCGGACACATGGCGACGCCCGCGCCGATAATCCTGTCGGTAGGTTGGCCCAGCAGCTCGTTATCATTCCATCGAATGGAGCCGCTCTCCGCCTTGACCAGGCCGGTGATGGTGCGCAGCATCGTGGATTTCCCAGCGCCGTTGGCGCCGATCAGTGTGACGATTTTGCCGTCGGGTACTTCAAGTGAAACACCGCGGAGCGCGCGGATGCCCCCGTAGGAGACATGGAGATTCTCAATCCTAAGCATCCTCGCTCACCCCCAGATATGCGTCGATGACGCGCGGATTGTTCTGAACCTCGGCGGGTGTGCCGCTGGCGATCAACTTGCCAAAGTCCAGGACATAGATTCGGTCGGAGATGTCCATGACCAGGTCCATATGGTGCTCGATGATGAATACTGTTAGTTTGAAGTCAGTGCGGATGCGACCGATAAAAGCGGTCAGCTCCTGCGTTTCCTGTGGGTTCATGCCAGCAGCAGGTTCATCCAGCAATAGAAGCTTGGGCTGAGTCGCAAGCGCCCGGGCGATCTCAACGCGGCGCTGCTGACCGTAGGGCAGTGAAGTTGCCAGTTCATTACGCACTGCATCCAATCCCAGAATTCGCAGCAGCTCATCGCACTCCTCCCGCTGGCGCCGTTCCTCGAGCTTGTTCATGCGGAAGGTAGCAGACAAGAGCCCCGCCGTGACGCGGCAGTGTTTAGCGATCAAAATGTTCTCAAAGACCGTCTGAGACGACCACAGGCGAATGTTCTGGAAGGTACGGGCCACACCCATCCGAGTAATTTTGTCAGGGGTGGGCTCGATCGCATGGGTGTACGCGCCGCCGTTCCCTGCCTTATACAGCCTTTTCATTTTCCCGTGCGGATAGTTTTCTACGATCTTCTTCCCCTCAAAGTACACCACGCCATTGGTGGCGGGATATACCCCCGTGATGGCGTTGAAGGCTGTCGTCTTTCCAGCACCGTTGGGGCCAATCAAGGAGACGATCTCTCCCATGTTGACCTCGAGATTCATATTGTCCACGGCGACTACCCCGCCGAACTGCATGGTGAGGTTCTCAACCCTGAGGATGTTTTCGCTCATTTGTGGTCATCCCCCCGCATGTTCAGAGTCTTTTGCGGCCCCGTGCGGAACAGGTCCGGCAACTCCTTGTCGCCCATTAGTCCCTTGCTGAAGAACAGCACGACCATCATGATGACAATAGAGAAGACCACCATCCGGAACCCGGAGCGCAACAGAGGCACCTGCAGATCCGGGCTGATCACGAAAAGAAGATCTCCCAGGAGCGCCAGTACTCCTACCACGATCGTGATGACCCCGGATGGTTTGAGCGCCAATGGCTTTCTGCCGTGTCCGACCGCCGCAGGCCGCCCCTTCTGGGCCTTGTTCTGCCGGTATGCTACCAGGAACACGACGCCCGCCACGACGACAGCAAAGATAATCGCCAGCAGCAGCTTAGCGTTGAAGTTGGGCAACACGGTCGTGTTGTCCAAAAAGCGGAGCCACCACTCGGAGGAGCCCACAAACAGAAACGCGGCAATGATGGAGCCAGAGATGGAACCGATGCCGCCGAGGACGACAATCAGCAGGATTTCATAGGTCATGGATGCCTTGAAGATCGTAGCCTGGACGCTAGCCTGATACATGGCCAGCAGGGCGCCAGAGATCCCGGCGAAGAACGAGCTGATGATAAAGCTCATAATCTTGTGCTTTGCCAGATTTATTCCCATGGCCTCGGCTGCTATCTCATCGTCTCGGATGGCCTTGAACGCTCGGCCATAGGTGGAGTTGATAATCAGCGTAATGATCCAGATGCTGACGCCTGCGAAGATGAACGGCATCAGGGTGTCCAGTTTCAGAGAGCCCAGATGGAAGTTCGAAAAGTTCGTGAAGTTGCTAAGCAGGTTGGAGCCGTTCGTGATGGGCCCCAGCTTTTCGTATTGCACCACAGCGCGGATGATCTCGGCAAAGCCCAGGGTGGCGATGGCCAGGTAGTCAGACTTGAGTTTCAGCACTGGCAGACCGATCAGATAGGCAAAGATGGCCGCCACGATACCGCCCAGAATCAGGCAGATGATAACGCCCAACAGCAGTCCCGGCTGGCCCAGAACTCTGCTGAGACTCTCCGTGACAGAAAAGCCGATGCCGCCATTCGGATAGCGCTGATAGACCAACGCCTGGTTCTCCACCGGAATGGTCAGGATGGCGTAGGTGTAGGCGCCCAGTAGCATAAAGCCCGCCTGGCCCAGGGAGAACAGGCCTGTAAAGCCGTTCAAAAGGTTCATCGATACGGCTACCAGCGCATAGATCGCGCCCTTGCGCAAGACGATCAGCAGCATGACGGGAATGCCAGGAACGTTGTCCAGCATGAGCACGACCGCAAGGAAAAGCAAACAGACACCGACAATTATGAGCGACTGAGGTATTCTCTGTTTTCTCATGCCGTTACACCTTCTCGGTCGTTTTTTCTCCGAAGAGGCCAGTGGGTTTAACCACTAGAATGATGATCAGTAAAGCGAATGTGACGGCGTCGGAGAAAGTCGTCAGGCCGGCACCCTTGGTCAAGGTCTCGGAGATTCCGATGATGAACCCACCCAGCACGGCGCCGGGGATGGAGCCTATGCCGCCAAACACTGCGGCCACGAAGGCCTTCAGGCCAGGCATGGCGCCCACTACAGGTGTGACAGTGGCGTAATTGGAGAAGTACAGCAGGGAACCCACTGCCGCCAGTGCGGATCCGACGACAAAGGTGAAGCTGATGACGTTGTCGATCTTGATTCCCATGAGCTTCGCTGTCTCGAAATCACGGGACGCGGCACGCATGGCCATGCCGATCTTTGTCTTTTGAATCAGGATGACCAGCGCTACCACCAGGATCACCGTCAGGAGGGGCGTAATGACGGTTACGCGCTTCGTGGTGTAGCCCAGAACGGTGATGGAGTCGCTGATCCAGGGTATGACGGGATAGCGCTTGGCCAGGCCGCCCGTGATATACCACATCACATTCTGCAGAAGATAACTCATACCGATGGCAGAGATCATGACAGACATGCGAGGCGCCGAACGCAAGGGCTTATATGCAACCCTTTCCACCAGAACACCCAGGAGAATGGTCAGCAGAATCACCAGGGGAATGGATAGGTACAGGGGAAGGCTGGCTGCGGCGTACACCATGAAGAAGCCGGCAGCGGTGAAGATATCGCCGTGAGCAAAGTTGATCAGTCGCAGAATACCGTAGACCATCGTATAGCCTATGGCAATCAGAGCGTACTGACCGCCTACGGAGATGCCACCCAGTAAGTAGGGCAATATTTTAGACATAAGGGAACCTCCAAAGCTTATGTTTAAGCGCCGGGGGTACCCCCGCCGGCGCTCTTTTATCTTGCCTTACCCTATACGTGATACCTATCAGCTTGTACCAGACTGCCGCTTGATGAACTTGAAGACGCCATTGTCTGCCTGCTTGATGAACGCGTCGCTCTTGGCTGCATCACCGCCATTCGGGAAGCTGATGTGGCCCGTTACTCCGTCAAAGCTGACCTTGGACATCGCGTTCCTGATGTCCTCGCCCGAGGTGGAATTGGCTATCTTGATGGCCTCGATGGCAGTCATATAGGCATCATAACCCAGAGCGGACACCGCTGCAACAATGTCGTTGCCACCGTTGTCAGTCTTGTGCTGAGCATCGGCGTTCAGCCATGCCTTGAAGCCTGAGACAAAGGCCGCGGCTGCG
>JBNAWM010000108.1:0-4511 GCA_049699855.1 Candidatus Cryosericum sp. | reverse complement strand
CTGGTTCCCGACAAGAGCACTCGGGAACGACGGAGGAAGAGCACTCGGGAACGACGGAGGAAGGACATTCGGGAACGACGGAGGAAGGAAGATTTGGGAATGACGGAGGAAGGAAACTTGGAATCGACGGAGGAAGGACATGCGGGAACAACGGATGAAAGACGTTCGGGAATGACGGAGGTGGGTGTGGAAAGTCGCTACTCCCTTCCCAAACCATCCATCAGGGGATGGGCCAGGTCATAGATCGAACCGATCGTTGTCGGAACGAGATATGGACGGGCGCATTCCTCTTGGTGAGGCGGGTTCGACTGGGGCACGTACTCTGCCTGGCATCCATGCTTCAATGCCGTCAGCAGCAACGCTGCCGTCACGATGCTTGTGCCACTGGTCAGATCGAAGGTGACATTGGGCGTAGAGCGGCGATCAGACAGAACATCGGACAACTCCTTTTCGACCGACCTGCGAAAGAGCTCCAGATCGTTGCCGCTCTCGCACTTATGGACCATGACTTCAACTTTACGGTGCTGTCCGGGGTCAACCACTCCTATCACTTCATTGATCTTTGTCTCTAATGCCTCTTTGAGGTCGTCGACAGCTCTGGTATGCCCCGATCCCGTGAGAGCAGAGGTGACCTCTGTCGTGAGGAGAACATGGACTTTCTCAAGCTTGTGGGCGTGAAACCCGACGCCGCCGAAGAGCACGTTGATATTCGCCATCATTCTCCTTCCTTCGACTGCCGCCAAGGCAGACTTGGCCGCATCTGGTGCCTCGCTGCCAAACGTGTTGTTTATGAGGGTTTCTGGAGAGGCATCGTTCAGACTGTCCACGGTCCATCGAGAGGGCCTGCTGAGGGGATAGACAAACACTGGTGTCTCTTCCAGCCGATAGCTGTCGGTATGAAGGTTGGCTTGCCTGAGAACAGCAAGCGTTGCCCACAATGCGATGTCCACAGCGGCAAACACGGCAAGAACTGCACGCCACCAGACCACCCCTCCAGCAACCAGCGCGCTGATGAGGTTGACGTCATAGAGGAGCGCCAAAAAGGTGACAAGTCCAATGATGGGCTGGGGATTGTCCCCTTTCAGGAACCCCATGATGACCAACTGGGGTTCTCTCTTCTCAGGAGCAAGACCATTGGCGGCCAGCATTGCACCGATGGAGATTGCCGTCAATCCGGCGGAGACCCAGAACAACCACAACATCCAGGGCGTCTTGAACGGAGTGTCGCTCAGCCACCCCGAGGACAACACGGTGGCCACCACACAGCCGACCAAGGCTGCTCCGGATCCCCATCCCGCAATGAGAGATACCCTTTTCGTCTTTTCCATCGCCTGGTGTTCCACCCCATACCTCCTGCAGCAAAGACAGATAGTCTTCATTGTACCTGCCTCTGCCAGCGCGTCAACGCGCAGCGATCCCCTGTGGAATCGTCACCACGAGCCCGTGATGGGGACACCATCCCTCTAGCGACGTCAAGATGTCGTGCGATATTTGACGTTGGTCTATACTATGTATAGACATTCATTCCAAGAGGAGGCGCACAATGTCATTCTTTCAGATTTTTACAAATCGAACGGCAAAGTACCTTTCGGATGCTCTTGACCGCGGGATTAGGAGCGTAAAAGACCTGTTCGATCCTGAACAGAATTCGGCCCGGCAGGAACAGCGGGAACTTGACATGCGTGAGGATACGGAGCAGTTTGATAGAGAGAACGAAGCACGACAGCAGGACGACGAGGAAGAGACACGACAATGGTACGTGCAGGAAGAGGAGGACAGAGAGCGCGACATGAGGGAAGAAGAGGACCGCACGCAACAGGAACAGGATGCAGAACAAGACATGCGCGACCAATACGAACGACAAGCAAGGGACGACGAACAGTAGAAGCCGCATCCGATCTTCCTGTGCCGGACAGCGGCACGGGTAGCCCCAGAAAAAGGGGGCGAGTCGATGCGTTTGCGTTGCACCTTGGGGAAGATGCTATACACTCATTCTTAACGTTCGATAGCAGTGCCAAAGCATGACGACAAGGCTTCAAGACTGGGAGGCACGATGAAGACGCTTGTTTCACTCGTGGGAGATCAGACAATTCCAAATGTGCTGTTCATCCTTGAGATGCAGAGTCTGGGGCAGGAAGTCGACCACTACCTGTTTGTGACCACGCTCAGGATGGAGGAACTCCAAAAAACCGACTGCATCATCAAAGCCGCCGGCTTGAACCCTCTCCAGTGCGAGCGTATCATCGTCATGGAGGACTCGATCGACGACGTTGTGCAACAGTTGCAGCGAGCGTCACACGCCAATCATTATCTCGTAAACCTGACGGGTGGAACGAAGATGATGTCGGTGGCGTGCTACGCGTGGTTCAGCTCCCGAAACTCCCATATCTTCTATGTGCCTATCGGAAAGAACGGCTGGAAACAGATCCTCCCCTCGGGTGCCGACAGATTCACTGAGTTCACAACCGTCCTGACACTGCGGCAGTACTGGGATGCCTGCAACATCGTCGGACCTGCCGACTCTGAACCACTGACCCTCCATCGGCCCGCCGACTTCACGGTGCAGTTCTTTACGCGCTTCGTACAGTTAAACCTGCCATCGCAGACATGGCAGCTCCTCCGTGACACCGTATCGATGGAACGTCCACCTGCAGACACGGTTCGGATCGTTCAGGAACGCCTGGCTCAACTGGGATTCCAACCCACTGATCCCCGGCTCCTCTCCAGAGATGATGTCCTGTATTTGACTGGACGCTGGTTCGAGGAGTATGTGTATTGGGCGGCCACGACGTGGCTCCACGTTCCACCCGCCCAGACGGCGCACAGCGTCAGGCTCTCTCGCGGCATGTCCCGCAACGAGTACGACGACCTGGTTCTTTTGGACAATACCCTGCACGTCATGGAGTGCAAAACTTCTCTTGCAAATAATACTGGGGTTCTGTCAGAGGCCTCGTACAAACTGGCTGCTCTCCGCTCGGAATTCGGCCTTCAGGCAAAAGGCCATCTTTTCATTGCAGACCCAACCTTCGACGACTCTCCGGATACCTTCACATCGCCATGGGCTCGGGCGCGCATTCTGGGCATCCGCATTGCTGGCCCAAACACCCTGCTGGACCGAGCCAAGACACTGCGTGAGTTCGGAGTGGACTGAAGCAGGCCCCGTTACAACCCAAACAGGTCCTCGGGGTCGCCGCCGGCGTGGCGCGCAGGGCGGCCTTGCGCCGCAGAGGTGCCTTCGTACTGGATGCCGTGGGACGCGCACCACCCGCGAGCGATGGTTCCCTGCTGACGGTACCATGCCCGCCAGCCAGCATACTGCTTGACCGTGTCGTTGTAGTTGAGCTGGCCCAGACGGATCTCGTCAGCGAAGCTGACGGCTTCGAGAATGGGAACGATGTCCTGCCCCCAGATGTTGGGCGTGGGATAGGGCTCCATGTTCACGAAGCACTGGAACCCCAAGTCGTGCGCCCGACGCAGTCCTGCCACGCGCTCCGCATAGGGTGCCGTGCCGGGCTCGTACCGCGCGCGAAAACCTTCATCCAGAGAGACAAGGGTGATGCCAAACTGGTTCTCGTGGGACAGCTGAAGCGCCTCCTCGGGGATGACTCCCTTGGTCAGCGTGTGGACGGGAATGTCGTAGGAGTTGATGAGGCGCATGAGCTGAAGCGTCAGTGCAGTCACCTCGGGGTGCCCGTACATGAATGCGTCGGTCGCAAACGAGAGATGCACGAAGCGCGCCTTGCCGCGCAGTCGGGGCAGTTCCTTCTGCGCCAGCTGCAATGTATTGGCGACCAGGCGCGGCTGGCACCACTCCTCGTAGGAGGCGACCTTGCCAAACCGCTGCATCATCAGGAAGGCATAGCAGGGGAAGCGGCACCCGTGCGAGCAGCCCAGCACATGCGTTGCCGCATAGGCACCCGTTCCGGAGCCCCCCATTGGGTAAATCAGCGACTTGCGGATGACCGGGTCCATGGAGACATCGTACTGTCTCTTGCGTCCCGGGCAAGTGCGGTCCTCCCAGCGTCCATGAAATGAACAAGGCCCGCAGGGTCACCTGCGGGCCAGGGAGACAGCGCTGCTGGTGTGCTGTCAGTGCTTGCCGTTGCCTTTGCCTGGATTCTCCGGCTGTGAGGTCGTGCCCCCCGTCGTCAGGACCAGTTTCACGATGTCGACAGAACCATCGGCCAGGAGCTTGCCCTGGATCGTGACCTTCTGCGTGGCCAGATTCGGCAGAGCCTGAAGCTCAGCCAAGGTGATCACATGGCTGCCTGCATCCTGCAGTACAGAGGTCGAAAGAACCCAGAAGATGGAGGGTTGCCCCTGCTCGGCGAGGAGAACCACGCCCAGCGCCGATTCGCCAGCGCCGTTGACGCCCGGCTGAGCGACCACATTTGCGATCGTTCCCTGCCACGTCTTGACGGCAGGGTCGGTCTGCTGACTCCCAGTGGACGCCTTCACGTACTTGTCCTCGATGTGGACCTGCTGGGCCGTGACGGTGGTGCCCGAGGTGA
>JBNAWM010000107.1:0-4521 GCA_049699855.1 Candidatus Cryosericum sp. | reverse complement strand
CATCCGCCCCCCTGCCGAAGCCTACGCCCGGCCGGTCACGCCTGAGGCGCTTGAGCGAGCCGAGCAGGCACTTGGCGGAGCAGCGCCTTCCGGTTTCGAGTTTGGCACCTTTTCCATCCCCGCGGGCGAGGACCCCGTCGAGGCACTGGTCGAAATCTGCAAGAGGCACCCCATGCGCTTGGACCAGGTGACCCGCCTCCTTGATGCTGCAGGTGTCCAGGCAGCACCGGTCCTTCGTTCCCTGCGCGCCGACCCGCGGTTTGTCATCGAGGAGTACGACGGGGCGGAATTCTTCCTCGTCCGGGAAGAGGAGAGGCCGGCCAGGCCATGATCCTGGGAGCGCACGTCTCCATCGCAGGAGGGGTTGCCCTTGCCCCCGAGCGCGCCTCCGCTGCGACCTGCGAGACATTTCAGATCTTCACCAAGAACCAGCTCCAGTGGCAGGCGCCGCCTCTGACCCGCGACGAGGTCGCGGCGTTCAGGAAGGCAGTGCGGGCGTTCCACCTGCTGCCGGGAACGGTGCATGCCGCCTACCTGGTCAACCTTGCTGCGCCCGACCCGGAGCTGCTGGCCAAGTCACGGCAGTGCATGGTGGCCGATCTTGGCAGGACGGAGCGCCTCGGCATCCCGTGGCTGGTCGTTCATCCCGGCGCACATCGGGGCCAGGGCAGCGCAAAAGGAACCGAGGTGGCTGCCAGGAGCCTGGATTACATCTTCCGGCACGCGCGGGCGCGCCACACGTCCATCCTGCTGGAGGCAACCACGGGGGCCGGATCCGTGCTGGGCGGCACCTTCGAGGAACTGGCGGCCATCCGCAGCCAGTGTCACTTTGCCGACCGCGTGGGGTTCTGCATCGACACCTGCCACATCTTTGGCGCCGGATACGACATCCGTTCGGCGGACGCGTATGCCGCGACCATGCAGAAGATCGACGAGTCGCTGGGCCTGAAAAACGTCCACGCGTTTCATTTGAATGATTCCAAGGGGAGCCTGGGGTCGAAGGTCGACCGGCATGCAGAAATCGGGCAGGGTGAGATCGGTCTGGAAGCGTTTCGCCCGTTCGTGAACGACCCGCGGTTTGCGGACGTCCCCGGCATCCTGGAGACACCCGGCGGAGACCCCGCCTACACACGCAACCTCTCCCTGCTCCGCTCCCTGATCGCCTCGCCTCGATGAATTGTGAATCCCGTGGTGCCTGACACTACGGGATTCACAATTGGCGTTCAAAGAAGCAATTGGTGCTAGCTCACTGCCTCCAGCTCTCCTACGATGGACCTCAGCTGGTCGGCGATGTCGGTCCGCTCCCAGGGCAGGTCCAGGTCGTCCCGGCCGAACGCCCCGTAGCAGGAGATTGCGCGGTAGAGCGGCCGCCGCAGGTTGAAGCGCTGGATGATGGCCTCGGGACGCAGGTCGACGAGCTGGACAAGGGCGCGCTCGATCACCTCTTCGTCCACCGTCGAGGTGCCGAATGTGTCCACGTACACGGACAGCGGGTGCGCGACGCCGATGGCGTAGGCGATCTGGACTTCGCACCGCGCAGCCAGCCCCGATGCAACGACATTCTTGGCGCAGTAGCGGGCTGCCATGGCTGCCGAACGGTCCACCTTGGTCGGATCCTTGCCGGAGAAGGCTCCCCCGCCATGCCGGCCCATGCCGCCATAGGTGTCGACGATGATCTTGCGGCCGGTAAGACCCGTGTCGGCCGCAGGGCCCCCGATGACAAATCTCCCGGTGGGGTTGATGTAGTATTTCGTTTCTGCGTCCAGCATGGCGGCCGGAATGACGGGACGGATCACCTGCTCAACCATGTCGCGGGCGATAGTCTCGTGCGAAACGTCGGGATTATGCTGAGTGGAAACAACGACAGCGGCGATCCGCAGGGGGGTTGCTCCCTTATACTCCACCGTCACCTGCGTCTTCCCGTCGGGACGGAGATACGGCAGGGTTCCATCCTTCCGCACCTGCGCCAGCCGGCGCGCCAGCTTGTTGGCCATATAGGCCGGAAAGGGCATGAGGGCGGGCGTCTCGTCACAGGCGAAGCCGAACATGAATCCCTGATCGCCAGCACCCGTCAGCTCCAGAACGTCCCCCGTCGCAGCATCGGCGGGACCGCGCGCCTCAAGGGCACGGTCGACGCCCTGCTTGATGTCGCTGGACTGCCGGTCGATGGCAACCATGATGTGACAGGAGTCGGCATTGAAGCCATACTCATCCTTGTCATACCCGATGCGCCGCGCCGTGTCGCGCACAATCTGCTCCACGGGCACCGAAACACCGGCACGCGCGGCGACTTCGCCCGCGACGATGGCCAGCGTGCCCTGCACCATGGTCTCGACCGCCACGTGGGCATGCGGATCCTGCTCCAGGTACGCGTCGACGATGGCATCCGAGATGGCATCCGCAACCTTGTCGGGATGCCCTTCGGTCACTGCTTCAGACGTAAAGAGATGTCTTCGTTCCATGCTTGTTCCTCCAACCTCATAACAAAGGACCCACACAGGGTCCACGGCCGTTTCTGTGTCCATCAGTGCACCAACGGAGCGTTTCTGCCGTGCTGGGGAAGGAGGCGCGACATGAAAAAAGCCTCACACCACAGCGTGAGGCGACCAACGTCCGTCGTTCCTCGGCGCTTTAGCACATTTTTATCGCGGAGCAAGTGGCCGTTAACTGACCGCGTCCAGAAGAGTATATGCAGACCCCTGGCCCTGCCAAGTCCCGCAACTGTGACGAAAGGGCATTCCACACCGCACGGATGTTGCAGGGAACCTCGCTCCGGCTATACTGCCGGCAGAAGCATGGTGCCGCCGCATGTGCGGACGGCCCGAAAGGAGCAATCATGCACACTTCACGGTACACAGCAGTTCTTGCGGTTCTGCTCACCCTGAGTCTCGCCCTCTCCGGCTGCGCCGCCCAACCGCCAGCGGCTTCCAAGGGTGATGTCAAGGGTCCTCTCGAACCGGCCCGGGACCTGGGGGCAGTTGAGATCAGCAGCTACGAAGGCAAGCCGCTGACGGACTTCAAGGCGCTGCCCGACAACTCCGTCCGCGGGCCGCAGACGGTCGACATGTCAACGTACCGGCTCGTGATCGATGGGGCGGTACAGCACCCCCAAAGCCTCACCTATGCGCAGGTGCTCGATCACGCCCGCTACCAGAAGCTCATCACCCTGCACTGTGTCGAAGGCTGGAGTGCAACCGGGCTCTTTGAGGGCGTCCTGATGAGGGACCTGCTGGCAGAGGCTGTTCCCACATCCGCCGCGGTGACGGTCATCTTCCACGGCCACGACGCATACACCACCTCTCTGCCTCTTGCCACCGTGCTGGCACGCAACATGCTGCTCGCGTACCGTGTGAACAACGCCGACCTGATCGCGCGGAACGGCTACCCCTTCCAGCTGGCGGCTGAGGACAAGCTGGGGTACAAGTGGTGCAAGTGGGTCGTCCGCATCGAGCTGTCGACAGACCCTGACTTCAAGGGTTTCTGGGAACGCCAGGGATACGGCAATGACGCAGAGGTGAACCCAAGCCCGGAGTTTGGACCTTGACGGCGAGGCACCACGGCTGTCCAAGTCCGACATTGCAAAAAAACGACGTTCATCTATTATAAGTGCAGAACACCCGACAACAGCTTGTAAAGCGAGGGCCATGGCATTGCAGCTGGAGCGTCGGGGGTCGAACTTGAAAAGGAGGACCAGTCATGAATGTATCGCTGGTAGTGCATCGTGTTGGACCAGACACAGCAAAGAATATCGAGCAAATGGACCTTGCAGTGACGCAGTCGGCAAAGGCGGGGGCGCACGTCGTCCTGTTCTCGGAAGCAGCAACAACAGGACGCATTCTCAACAATGATCCCCGGCACGACCTGATGCTGGGAGAGCCCGTTCCCGGACCCGCAGTGGCTCACTTTTCGGAGCTTGCCAGGTCCAGCCGCATCCACGTCGCCTTTGGAATCCTTGAGCGCGATGGAGCGGCCCTGTATGACAGCGCCGTCCTGATCGGCCCAGGTGGCGACCTGCTGCTCAAGTACCGCCGCATCGACCCGGCGTGGCACAACCCCGCGGGCGATCCCCGGGTGTACCGCGAGGGCACGACCTGCACGGCCGTCGACACCCCCATCGGACGATTCGCCTTCGCCATCTGCGCCGACCTGTTCAACGATGTGGTGGCCGAACAGGTGCTGGAGCAGCACCCAACCTACCTGCTCATGCCCTTCGCGAGGCACTTCGACAGCGGCCTGTATGACCAGGCGCGGTGGGAAGCCGAGGAACGGCACATCTACCTCGAGCGCGTGAAGAAGATGGGGGTCACGACTCTCATGACCAACTCGCTGGGCGAAAAAGACTTCGACGGAGGCTCCTTCGGAGGCGCCATGGTCGTCCATGCCAATGGCCGGATCACACACTCTCTGCACCTGGGCATGCCAGGCATGGTCGTCGCCGCAATCTAAAGGGCACACGAGCAGCTCCTGCCTTCCGCGGCATCCTGCACGATCAGGGGCTGATGGACTCGTAGCGGGGCTGGA
>JBNAWM010000106.1:0-4675 GCA_049699855.1 Candidatus Cryosericum sp. | reverse complement strand
GTGTCCACGAGTTTCGAGCTCCACTGAAGGCTTTTCCCTCAAATCTCCCGTTCGTCTCGCCCCGCCAGTCAGACCTGGCGGGGCGAACCCATGATTTGGCTGTTGCATCGATTTGACAGGGTGCTAGTATGATGCCATGTTCTTCACAATTGAGATGACACGTGCGATGAATGCCAGTTTCTGGCGCGACTGAACGGAAGGCACTGTTCATGCTGTCTTCTGGTTCATTGTCTGTTCACATATGACGGCAACATCGACCTACATCGAGGGTAGAATACAACCATGAGAAAGATACTGGTAGTCGAAGACGAAGAGAACATCCGTACGCTGGAGAAGTTGTATCTGCAGAAGGAAGGCTATGAACCCGTCCTGGCCACGACCGGGCGCGAGGCTCTGCGCCTGTTTGACGAACAGAAGCCCGACCTCGTGATCCTGGACCTGATGCTGCCCGAGATGAGCGGCGAAGACGTCTGCCGCGAGATCCGGAAGAAGTCCACCGTGCCGATCATCATGGTGACAGCCAAGAGCGATGAGCTTCAGAAGCTGGAAGGCCTGGAGATTGGCGCCGATGACTATGTGACCAAGCCGTTCAGTCCCCGCGAGCTGATCGCCCGCATCAAGGCAGCGCTGAGGCGGTACGACTGGGAGCGCCAGGCGGACACCGCACCGGTGGAGAAGCTGGTGTTCAAGGACATCACCGTGTTCCCCGGCAAGCACCGCGTCGTCAAGGCAGGCAAGGACATCATGCTGACGCCCAAAGAGTTCGAGGTGTTCACCCTGCTGGTCAAGGCGAATGGCGAGCCCGTTTCACGTTCCAGCCTCATCAAGGAAATCTACGGCGGCAGTGATGACGAGGTCTTTGACCGGACCATCGATGCCTACATCAAGAATATTCGCAAGAAAATCCAGGACGACCCCGGGAACCCCACGTACATCGAGTCCATCTACGGGGTTGGATACCGCATCCTGGTATAGCGTGCGTCGTTGAGGAAGTGGACGTCCAGCTTTCATAGCAGACTGATCCTCAGTTACGCAGCGTTGCTGCTGCTGGTGATGGTGCTGTCTGTGACGGTTGCGGATGCCTTCTTCATGCGCACGTTCAGGACGTTCCTCTCCGGCGGTTATGGGTCGCCCTTTGGCATCGACCCTGCCGGAATGATGCAGCCGGACGCGTACCTCCTGACAGGAGCCTATCTTCGGTTCCACGACATGATGCGCATCTCCGTGTGGATCGGGGGATGCGTCGTCATGCTGATCGCGCTGGTCGTGGCAAGTTGGATGTCACGGCGCTTCTCGCGCCCCATCGCAGGATTTGCCGGTTTTGCGGATCGCATCGGCCACGGCGACTACGATGCGCACATCAGCAACAACCAGGGGATGCGGGAGTTTGCCACGCTGTCCGACTCGCTGAACCACATGGCGCAGGAGCTCAAGTGCCGGGACGAGGTCGAGCGCGAGCTGTTCTCCAACCTTTCGCACGAGCTTCGCACGCCCGTGACGGTCATCAAGGGGTACATGGAGGCATTTGATGCCGGGCTGATCACCACCCCCGAGGAGTTGCACTCCGCGACCGAGGCGATTGCGCAGGAGACGGCCAACCTGGAAACCATGATCAACGAACTGCGGCAGATTGCCCAGATCGACAACAACGCCGTGCGCCCCGAGCCGTCCACCTTTGACGTCGATGAGGTGCTCGGATACATCTGGCGCAGGTTTGCGCCCGTGGCAGCCGGCAGGGGAGTCCTGCTGTCACATCACTTTGAGGCGGGCGTAAAGGTGCATCTCGACCGCCAGCTTCTGGACCGCGCTCTCGCCAATGTGCTGACCAACGCCATCACGGCCACTGCATCGGGAAACGCCGTGACGCTTTCCAGCAAGGTCGACAACGGCCATGGCATCAGCATCGTGGTGGAGGACACGGGTTGCGGGATTTCCCAGGAAGACCTGCCGCACGTATTCGACCGGTTCTTCCGTGGCGACCGTTCGCGCAACAGGAGGAGCGGAGGGCTTGGGCTGGGTCTGCCCATCGCGAGGGACCTGGTCGAGATCGAGGGCGGGCAGATCACTATCGCAAGTACGGTGGGGACGGGTACCCGTGTAACGATTTCCTATCCCCAGGCCATCATCGTGCGGGAGGAACCTCTTCTCGCTTCCTGACGAGTGGTGGATGAGCAGATGGAGCAGTTTCTGTAACATGAGCGGCTACTGAGGCCGACTTCTTTGCTGGAGGTACACTATGGCAGACATTAACGCAGTGCACGCTGAAGTTCGGCAGGCAGACGGCTTGACCTTCGTGGGGCGCGGTCCTTCGAATCACTGGGTCGTGATGGACACCTCCGAGGCGGTAGGCGGCCATGAAGGGGGAACGACTCCCACGGAGCTGCTGCTGCTGGCGCTGGGCGGGTGCACGGGAATGGACGTCGTGTCCATCCTCGCCAAGATGAAGGAATCCTATACCGATTTCCGCGTGGAGCTCACGGGCGAGAAGGCGCCGGAGCATCCCAAACGGTACACGACAATCTATGTCGACTACCATTTGACCAGCGACACCGCCGTTACCGACAACGTCGTCAAGGCCATCCGGCTTTCGGCGACCAGGTACTGCTCGGTCGGTGCCTCGCTGGCGGCGGGGGTCACGCTGATTCACCGGTACCACATCATGCGCAGTACCGGCGAGGAGACAGGCGAAGTCGCCTGACAACTCTGCAGCCATGGGAGCCCGACGGCACAGGAACAAGAAGAGTGAGCAGCCGGCTAGTGGCGTTCAGGCTGCCCAGTCCCGCAGGAATGACGGAGAGACAGGAGCACCGGTGAAATCGGATGCTCCCCGCGACTATGCCCTCGACTCCATCTTCGATCCGGCGCACGTGCGGCTCGGCAGCGTCATGCAGCGCCAGTCGGAACTGGCGACCCTGGCCTGGCACTTTGCTCTTGCGTCGGTCTTCGTTCCGGTGGCGGGTATTGTCCTGGGGCTTCTGGCAGTCCTGTTTGCGCGCGAGGCCCAGGACATGTTCGACCTTGTCGGAGGCGCCGAGACCGACCAACGCCGTGCGCACCAAGCACTGGTCATCGGCGGGACAATGACCGGCGTGTGGCTCATTGGAACCGTCGTGCTGATGGTGATCTTGGTTCCTCGCGGCTTCTAGGATGCCGCCCCTTCGGGCAGCGCCACTGCCGACTGCTTAGAACTTGTAGCCGAACCGCCGGAGCAGCGCCTTTCGGTCAGCTTCGTCCTTCTCGATTTCAACGCCCTTCGGCTTCTCGCCATCGATGACGCCCAGAACGCCGCGTCCGGCTCCATCGTCTGCGACAATAACCTTGAGGGGGTTTGCTGTGGCCGCAAAGATGGTGCAGACCTCCGGCACTGCCTTGATGGCGTTGAGGATGTTGATCGGATAGGCATTGCCCAGCAGCAGGACAAAGATATGCCCGGCGCCGATGGCGACGGCGTTGTCCCGCGCGAGGTCGATCAGCGCCGAATCTGTCCCTGCGCTCCGCACCAGGCAGACCCCCGATGCCTCGTTGAACGCCAGGCCAAACTTGATGCCCGGCACGGCGTTCACCACTGCCTCGTAAATATCCTCGACACTCTTGATGAAGTGCGTCTGTCCGATGATGACGTTCACGTCCTCGCCCTTCGCGATCGCTACCAGTTCCAGTTGCATGGCATCACCTCCGATAGTATTGTAGCGTCGGAAGTGCCGGGGCCAACACGTGTCCTAGGATTTGTTCGTGGCATCTCTTGACAGAGAAGCGCTGATGTACCTCTGCACGTCGAACTTGCTGCGGGCGCCCGAGAGGGTCATGGAGCGGATGCTTCCGAAGATGGGGCGCTGTGGCCATGGGCGGTCATGGACACCGCCGATGGACCAGGCGGCGCCCACGTAGCCATTCGGGTCGCGGCCGTCCAGCTCGTAGCGGTCGTTGAGCCAGAGGATTTTCTGCAGGGCCTCGTCGGCGGAGAGCGTCCACAGGAGGACCTGTTTGGCCCAATACATCCGCAGGTAGCCGTGAAGATATCCTTCACTTCGCAGGCGATGCTGAGCCGCGTTCCACAGTGGATCATGGGTGAGTCCCAGATCGAGTTGCTCGAGCGTGTAGGTATGGTCTCTGGGATCCTGGGCATGGACCTCCAGGGTGCGGCGTGCCCATTCCGGGAAGCCGTTGGTGCTGTCGCAGGCGGGGTTGTAGAGGCACCAGTTGTCTGCCAGCTCGCGTCGCACAATGAGCTGCTCGAGGAAGGTCTGGACTGCCTCGACGGGTGCCCCCGACCGCTGGACCTCCAGAGCCGCCCGCTGGGCGCTGATCTGACCAAAGTGCAGCCACGGCGACAGGCGCGAGGTGCCGTCCACGGTGGGGTCGTTGCGGAGGTCCGGATATCGCCTCAGAGCGCCCAAGCAGAATTCCTGCAGGTGCTTCATGCCCGCTCGCGTGCCTGGAGCAAACCAGACGGCTGGCCCGACGGTGGTGTCGCAGGTCAAGGTGCGGCGCGCGGCATCCCAGTCGGCGCGGGGCGGAAGGGGTGCCTCCGGGAAGGCGGTCACGGCAGGAATCTCGACGAGCCATGTCTGCAGAAGGCGGCCCAGTTTGCGGCGCAGGGTAGCTGCGGACCACTCCTGACGGTTGGAAGCGACCCAGGCGGGAACGATGTTGTGCGCGTCCACCTCGACGACCC
>JBNAWM010000105.1:0-4762 GCA_049699855.1 Candidatus Cryosericum sp. | reverse complement strand
CGGTGGACGAGCTTGCAGATCCCGGGGCACAGCTGCTGCTCCTGGACTTCCTGCGGGAACAGGAACATGAGGTTCTCGGCAGCGGAAGCAACGGAAGCGAATAGTCTTACGTGAGAGGGTGCCTATGAAGACGAAGTACGGAAGCGAGTACATATCCAGGGCAACGGTTTCGCGGATGGCAACCTACCTGCGGTGCCTGACGCACCTCGAACAGCAGCATGAATCGACGGTTTCATCGCGCGAGCTGGCCGAGAGGATCGGCGTGACGCCCGAACAGGTGCGCCAGGACTTCTCCATGTTCGGGCGCTTCGGCAAGCGGGGAGCCGGCTATGACGTGACCGGCTTGAGAACAGAAATTGAGATGATCTTCGGCCGTGGCACCGACCAATGGAAGTGCTGTCTCGTGGGAGTGGGTTCTCTGGGCACAGCCCTGATCAGCAGCCACATGGTGCAGAAGTGGGGATTCAAGTACGTGGCAGGATTCGACACCGACCCAGCCAAGATCGGAAAGCGCATCGAGCGCATTCCTGTCTACGCTCTAGAAGACTTGAAAGCCGTGGTCCAGCGAGAGCACATTGCCATCGGTGTCATCACCGTCCCCGCCTCCAGCGCCAGCAAGGTTGCTGACCTGCTGTGCGAGGCAGGCATCCGCGGCATTCTCAACTTCGCTCCTCAGGTGATCAAGGTCTCCGAGAAGATCCCGGTCCTGTCCGTGGACCTCTCACAGGAATTCCTCAAACTGGCCTTCTACATCCAGAGCGCCGAACAGCGCGCTCGGGAGGAACAGGCAGAGATTGAGGCGGTCTCGCACAGCGAATAGAGCCTGTCTGCGAGGCGGCGATGCCCGCCAACCCAGGCACATCAACGAACCAAGTGGTGGAGGCACCTATGAAAACGACCAGGTACATCACGAGAGCGGCGATTGTTCTTGCTCTGACCATCGCTCTTCAGTTCGCGCTGAGGGAGTTCATCCCTTCCGCGCCCCCGTTCAACGTCATAAACCTCTTTCTCGTTGGCAGCATCGTGAACCTTGGGCTGCTGCTTGCGACCGAGACCACGGGGCTCTGGGCGGGCATCATCATTGCCCTGTCCACGCCAGTCACCGCATGGATGCAGGCTCACCTTCCGTCCCCAGCCATGATCCCGGCCGTAATGGCAGGCAATGTCATCCTCGTCCTCCTGTACTGGCTCGCCACACGCAGGGCACCCGTCCAGCAATGGGCCAGATGGCTTGGTCTGGCTGGCGGGGCGCTCGTGAAAATGGTCTTCCTCTACTACACCATCGGCATGATCGTTGGCACGCTCTCCGCCCTGCCTCCTGCGGCCGCGGCCTTCATCAAGTTCTCGTTCAGCTGGCCGCAATTTGTAACAGCCGTCATCGGCGGAATCCTCTCATTCATGCTTTCACGCCGTGTCAAGCCAATCTCCTGAACTGCCCTGCATTGCGCATGGCCGGCATCGGGAAAAGGAGTAACCTATGCACAAGCTTGTAGAACAACTGACAAGTGCCTACGCGGTCTCGGGAGATGAGCATCTCCTCCATGGGATCCTGCGGGAAGCGCTGACTGGCATCGCTGACGACGTTCGCGACACGCCTCTTGGAAACCTCATCGCCCTCCGCAGAGGCCGCTTAAGCGAACACGCCATCCTCTTTGCCGCGCATCTCGACGAGGTGGGCGCGTGGGTGAGCAGGATCAATGACAAGGGCTTCCTCGGCATCCACTGCCGGTCGATCGACCAGCGTGTCTGGCCTGGCCAGCGGGTGGTGGTCCACGGAACGCGCCCACTGCCCGGCATCATCGGGCTCAAGCCCGTCCATGTCATGACCCCCGCCGAAATGGAGAAGCCTGTCGGGATGGACGAGCTGTGGGTCGATGTCGGCCTGCCCCGCGAGCAGGTGGTCGCAAGTGTCCCCATTGGATCCACCGTCACCTTCTCAGCCGGCATCACACGACTGCTCAATGACCGGTGGGCCGGCAAGACCCAGGACGACCGCCTGTGCGCCGTAACTCTTGTTCAAGCGCTGGAACTGCTCAAGGAGACGACAGTACCGTATGACATTGTCATGGCCTTCACTGTGCAGGAAGAGGTGACCGGAAACGGTGCCTGGACCAGCGGTTTCTTCGCACATCCCGATGTGGGCATCGCGGTTGATGTCACACATGCCGACACCGAAGGCGTGCCGGAGCACAAGACCATCCCCTTGGGAGGAGGTCCCGGTGTTGCTGTGGGTCCCGTCGTGAACGACCATGTGCTGGAGCTGATTCGGCGCAGTGCGAAAGCAGTCGAGATCCCCACCGCCGAGGAACCGTGCATGGCGTATTCGGGCACAGACGCGGATGAGCTGCAGTTGGTTGGATCGGGCATTGCCGCGGGCGTAATCAGCATTCCACTGCGCTACATGCACTCGCCGGTCGAGACAGCCGACCAGATCGACGTGGACAGGACGGCACGACTCATCGCCCAGGTTGCAAAAGGCTTTGACGCAGCCTTCATAGGAGAATTGTATGGAACAGACACGCATTGACCTGCTGAAGAAACTGACCGAGGCGCGCGGCATCTCGGGGCACGAGGACGAGGTCGCCGCCATCCTCAGAACAGAGCTTGAAGGGCACGTCGAACGGTTTGAGCGCGACGCCATCAAGAATCTGTTCGCCCTCAAGGGAATGGACAAGCCAGGGCCTGTCGTCATGCTGAATGCCCACATGGATGAGGTCGGCCTGTACGTGACGCGCATCACCAAGGAAGGCTACCTGCACGTGGGCAAGGCCGGAGGCATCGACGACCGCCTCCTGCTGGGCAAGAAGGTCCTGGTGGGAAAGGACCGCCTTCCGGGCGTGACTGCCATCAAAGCCGTGCACCTGTCGACCCACGAAGAGGTGGAGAACACCGTCGTCAAGGTGGACGATATTGTCGTCGACGTCGGCGCCAAGTCGGAGAAGGAACTGGCCGGCAAGGTGGCCGTTGGCGATCAGATCACGTTCGACACGCCATTCGAGACGTTCGGCGATGGATACCTGGCCGCCAAGGCCTTTGACGACCGCGCCGGCTGTGCCATCGTCGCCGAACTGCTGAAATCGGACTGGCCCTTCCCGGTCATCGGCATGTTCTCGGCACAGGAAGAAGTGGGCACGAAGGGGGCGAGGGTGGGCGCATGGCGCTACACGCCTGACATCAGCATCACCGTCGAAGGGACCATCGCTGCCGACATCGGCGAAGTGAAGGAGTACCAGGAAGTCACGAATCTGGGATCGGGCCCCGTGCTCACCATCAAGGATGGCGGCATGATCACGGACCACCGACTTCGCAGGCAGCTGATCGAAACAGCCAGAGTAAATGGGCTCCCGTGGCAGTTCAAGCGCCTCCCGTCCGGCGGTACTGACGCCCGAAGCATTCAGCTCACCAAGGCTGGCGTGCGTGCGCTGGCGGTAGCCGTCCCCGCGCGCTACATCCATTCTCCTGTCTCTGTCATCCACATCGGCGACTACGAAAACACCGTAGCGCTTCTTTCCAAATTCCTGGCACAGCTTGCCAGAACGGAGGCCTAGATGAACGAACTCATACGCACCCTGACCCAGGCATGGGGCCCAACCAGCTACGAAGACGGTATCCGGGAGCTGATCACACGCGAACTCGATGAACTGCACCTTGAATACAAGGTCGATGCGCTGGGCAATCTGATCTACCGCCTGCCCGCACCCGGAAAGCCGAAGTTGCTGCTGTCCGCTCACATGGACCAGATTGGCATTATTGTCACCCATATTGACAAGGATGGCTTCTTGCGCTTTGGCGCGGTCGGCGGTCTCGATCCATACAAGGTCCTGGGTCAGCGCTTCGTGTTTGCCAACGGAACCATCGGCGTGGCCGCGGTAGAGAGCAAGGAACGCACCACCCTTGAGCACCTGACGCTGGAAAAGCTCTTTCTCGACATCGGCGCTGCATCGCACGACGAGGCGGCGGAACGCGTCGCCATCGGCGACTTCGCCGTTTACTCGGGCGCCTGCACGCAGGTAGGTGGCAGGGTGACTTCTGCTGCCCTGGACGACCGGATCGGCTGTTATGTCCTCATCGAGGCCCTGCGCGCCACCGAAGGCAGAGAACTGAACTACGAAGTGTACGGTATGTTCAGTGTGCAGGAAGAGATTGGCATCAAGGGCGCCAGGGTCGGCGCGTGGGGTGTTCAGCCCGACGTTGCCATTGCTCTGGACGTGACGGCCTGGGGCGACACGCCCGAAAGCTACGTGCTGGACATTGGTCTTGGCAAGGGGCCCGCCATCAAGGTGAAGGATGCCGGTATGATCGCCACCCCTGTGGTCCGCGATCTGCTCATCGAAACGGCCAGAAACCATGGCATCCCCTTCCAGCTCGAAGTCCTGCAGGGAGGGACGACCGACGCTGCCGCCATTCAGGTCAATGGCAGCGGCGTCCCCACCGGAGCCATCAGCATCCCCGACCGCTACGTCCACAGCTCGAGCGAAATGGTGGACCTTGGAGACGTGGAGGGTTGCATCAAACTGCTGACGGCGGTTCTGCTCAAGTAGCCGCGCGCCCTCCTATGGGACGTGCACGGGCGTCCGTGATCCTCGCAGCGGCAATCCTCGTGATTGCCGCTGGCCTTCTTGCAGCGTTTCTCCTTGTCCCCTCCCTCTCCACCCTGACCGGATTGCACCTGCAGTGTTCACTGGAGCTGGACCGCCCCGCGCCCCTGCCGGTCGGGACGCCGCTTCGGCTGACATTTGTGACAAGCGGGGCACGGGGCGCC
>JBNAWM010000104.1:0-4797 GCA_049699855.1 Candidatus Cryosericum sp. | reverse complement strand
GCCTGCCCGAGGGCAGGCCTCCGTTTGCAAAAACCCGCCATCTTGATACAATGGGCGTAGAGAAGCGTACGTTGCTTCCAGACTCTATCGGACAAGGAGGAAGTCATGGAGAAGTGGATTTGCACGGTGTGCGGATATGTCTATGATCCAGCTGTTGGTGACAGCACCCAGGGAATTGATCCCGGCGTCAAGTTCGAGGATCTGCCTGAAACTTGGGTCTGCCCGGACTGCGGAGCTGCGAAGGACCTGTTTGAGAAAGCCTGATCACAAACGTCCATGAGAAAGTACCTCATCGCAGGAGGCTGGACGGCGGGAATCGCAGCTGCTCAGCGTCTGCGAGCATTGGATCCGTCATCTGACATTACCGTTGTCGAAGCAGAGCCCGAACTCTATTATGCGCGTCCTGACTTGATCGACTACATTGCGGGTCGCAAAACGCGCAACCAGCTTATGATGCATGATTTGGCGTGGTATACCGAGAACAGGATATCGCTGGTCCAGGCACACCGCGTTCAAAGCATTGCACCACAAAACCACCAGGCTACCCTTGACGACGGCACCTTGCTCTCCTACGATCGACTTCTCTTGTCCAATGGAGCATCACCATTCGTGCCTCCCCTTCCCGGCGCAAACGAGCCAGGTGTGTTTACGCTGAGAACGCTGAGCGATGCCGACAGCATGCTGGAACGCATCGCCCCAGGGCAGAATGTTGTGATCGTCGGAGGCGGCGTGCTGGGACTTGAGGTTGCACGAGCCTTCACCGAACGCGGCATGACCGCTACGGTGATTGAAAACTCAGGACGGCTTCTCTCCAGACAGCTCGACCAGGCTTCGGCAGACATGCTCGCCGACCACCTGCACGGTCTTGGCATCACCGCCTTCCTGAATGCCGAGTGCGAGGAGATCACTGTTCGCGATCATCAGGCCACAGGTGTCCTCATCAAGGACGGCCGGTCGGCCAGTGGAGCGTTTGTCCTGCTTTCCACCGGAGTCCGTCCCAACCTTGCTCTGGCGAAAGAGGCAGGTATCGCAACAGGTCGAGGCGTTCAGGTTGATGACTCGCTTCAGACATCCGCCCCCGATGTCTACGCGGCCGGAGATGTCATTGAACACCGTTCGCGCCTCTACGGCATTATTCCACCGTGTCTTGAACAAGCCAGGATTGCGGCCCAGAACATGTTCGTCCCCGGCTCTGCCACCTATGAAGGCAGTGTTATGTCCAATTCGCTCAAGACGTGTGGTGTCGAAGTGCTCAGCATGGGCAATGTCAACCCGACCGAGGACCAGCACCTGCAAACGATCGTGGCTCGGGGAGACGGCGTTTACCGCAAGATTGTTCTCGATGGCGGCACCCTCGTCGGGGTGATCCTGTATGGAACAACTGCTGGCGCACGCCAGCTCCAGCAGGCCATGCGCTCAGCCGCAGATGTCACCAGGTTTCAAGAACAGCTGGCTGACATTGACTGGGACTGTTCAGAGATGTCCTGATTACACAGCTCACAGGCAACACACCACCCCGCTCCCCGCGTTCCTCGCGGGGAGCTTTTCATCGAGCATTTGCCCAGTCGGCCGCAAATGTGGCCTCTAACACGTCAATGATGGGCCTGCTGTCCGTGATCAGGCCTGCCTCGCGATTCTCGTCGAGCGAGCCGGCACTGAGATTGTTTGATCCAATGTAGGCCGACTTTCCATCGACGACGATGTACTTCGCGTGCAGGTAAGGCGTTTCGAGGTAACGCATGGCAACCCCTGTTCCGTTGAGCTCTGACCGCGTCACGGCATTGACCGCAATCTTGTCCGGAGTGGCAGCCAGCACGCGTATCCGTCTTCCCGAACGAGCCAATTCCTGCAGAACGCGGCTGACCTCGGGATCATCAAAGACTTCGCTTGCAATGTCAATAGTGCCTGTCGAGCGTCGCAGCAGCGCGACCAGGCTCTCACGGGCGTTCACTGGACTGACCACAAGCGATCCAGCCCCACACGCATTCCGCCGGCGGTCAGCCCAGAAGAGGCGGCTCAGGTCGCCTGCAACTGCAGTGTTGTCTGTGCGCACGAGGACCTCGCGATTCTTGTCGAAGGCGCTCTTGCTGAGGTTGGCTGTCATCAGCCACGCAACGCTGCCATCAATCACGAGGAACTTGGCGTGCGTAAATGCGTAGACTCTATTGCCCCAGTTGGCATCAATGCCTGAGCTCCTCAGTTGATTGCGGACCGTCTGATTCATGGAGAATCCTCCAAAAGGCTTTTCCTCCATGATCACCCGGACATCGCAGCCCCGTTTCCGGGCTGATTGCAGAGCCCCTACGATGGATGGATCCGAGATGAGATAGCACTCGACCAGCACGGACTTCTGCGCACTGTCGATGTCGCCCACGACAAGTTCTCGCGCTCGCCCATCCGGCGTTACAATGCACTGGGTCTGCGCGTCCAGGTGAACAATTGGCGACAGAGCGGAAGGAGCTGGTGATCGGATGCCCAGCCACCCGAGCAATGACCCGCCCACCAGCAGGAGCGCGATTAGCGGAGCAAACCACCGGATTCCTCTTTCTCTCATTGGAACATGATAACCGCCACTCTGCTCGTGGCAAGGCCAGGGCATTCAATGCAAGCATTGCGCTGAGTGAGGAAAGGGGTACAATTCCAAGGGAAGCGAAGTAATTCGCGACGACATTGAAGTCCATGCTGTTCCTGGAGGAATGATCTATGAATACTGAACGTACCTTGCTCATGATAAAGCCTGATGGTGTCCGCCGCGGACTGGTCGGCGCCATCATCGACAGGATTGAGCGGAAGGGTCTGCCCATCACCAACATGCGCATGTTCACGATGGATGCCGCCTTTGCGCGGGTGTTTTACGCTGAGCACGTGGAGCGGGATTTCTTTCCCACATTGCTTGACTTCATGACGTCCGGACCGGTCGTCGCTCTTGAGATCGAGGCGACTCATGCAGTTTCAGTCATTCGCACCACGATCGGAGCCACGCGGCCGGAAGATCGCCTGCCAGGGACCATTCGGGGAGACTATTCCATTCTGCTCACCGAGAATGTCGTTCATGCCTCGGCCTCAACGACCGACGCGCAGAGGGAGCTCGCCCTCGTCTTTGGCGCTTCCAGTTTGTCACCTGCGGCATCGAGTCCAGAGACCGCGACCGAGCATGCGGTTCCAGGGGGGACCAAAGAATCATGAAGGATACCGCTGTTGAACTCGAGTCATTGCTCCGAGAGATCTCCTACTGGATTAAGAAGAAAGGACGCGACGCACTGTCGGATGTCAAGATTACGTTGCCGCAGTTCCAGGTGCTCCAGCTCATTTACTTCGGCGAGGCCCTTAATGTCAAGGATCTGACACGACTCACCGGGCTGGCAGCATCGACCGTGTCCGAGATGGTCGACCGGCTTGTGGAACTGACCTACGTCACGAAGATGCAGAACAGCATTGATAAGAGGCAGGTTATCCTTACCTGCACCAAAGAGGGAGCGTCCATCATCCGAAGAGTCATCCGTCAGCGGGTAAGAACCGTCCGCAAGGTACTGGATACTATGAGGCCTGAAACGTCTCAGGCTCTCGTGGCCGAACTGGCGGAATTTGTACGCCTGAGCAAGTAAGGCATTCTGAACCGCGCAGAGACCTTTCTGGATTGCTTTCCCCTCGGTCAGGGTCTGCCCTCGCGCACAAGTTCTGAGAGCTTGCGCAGATCGCCTTGGATTACCTGTATGTACTGAGGATTTCGCAGCGCAGCGGCTGGATGGTAGGTTGGCATGAAGCGCTGCTGGTCCTTGATCAGGACCGTTCCTCGTACCTGACCGATGGTATACTGGTCACCAAAGAAAAAGCGCAGGGCAGTGTTGCCAAGCAGACAGATCACATCGGGTTCGATGACGGCCAGCTCGGCATACAGATACAGAGAACAGGCGGCCACTTCGGACGTCTCTGGAACGCGGTTGTTGGGAGGCCTGCACTTGACGATGTTTGTGATGTAGCAGTCACTTCGCCGCAATCCTTCAGCTGCCAGCATCCGATCCAGCAAGCGCCCCGCCTGGCCCACGAATGGGACTCCCGACAGGTCTTCCTCGCGCCCGGGCCCCTCCCCTACAAAACAGATCCGAGCCTGCGCCGACCCCGTACCCGGAACCGCCTTCGTCCGCGTCGCCGCAAGCCCGCATTTCCTGCAGGCGGCAACCTCCTGACCGATAGAGGCGAGGAGGCGATTCCTCACGTCCGCGGAATTCGACGCTGGAAAGCTAGCTCGCCTTGGAACGTCCTGCATGAGGCTCCGGTGCGACTGACGCTGTTCCGCCAGGAGCAGGAGAGCGGCCCAAAGCCTCTTTTCCGGAGGATCCGAACCCGCCGCTGCCGCGTTCGGTGGCTGTCAATTGGCTGACCGCCACCAGCTGCACCTGTGGAACCTGTACGAAAACAAGCTGGGCGATCCTGTCCCCCGTGTGAACGACAAAGGGAGCACTTCCCAGGTTCGCGAGCACGATCTTTATTTCCCCTCGATAGTCGCTGTCGATCGTCCCCGGGGAATTCAACACAAAAACACCACTCCTGGCAGCCAGTCCCGAACGGCTGCGCACCTGTCCTTCAAGACCAGGAGGTAATTCCAGAGCAATGCCCGTACGAACCATCCGCACCTGCCCCGGTTCAATGATCACTTCTTGCTGCTCCGCACTGGACAGATCGTACCCTGACGATCCAGGGGTCGCCTTCACGAGTGAGCCAGCAGCATCACTCAGCCGCTGGACTCCGACACGCACGTCACTTCTTGTCCGGGCCATGAACGATCGACACCACCAG
>JBNAWM010000103.1:0-4850 GCA_049699855.1 Candidatus Cryosericum sp. | reverse complement strand
GGTGACGTTCGGCCCCAGTTCTTCCTTTGCGCGAATTGTATTCATGCACGCCTCTTGGTTTTCGTGATTGTAAACTCCTCAATTAGTATATCCTGAAAATGGTGAAGGCATTGCATCAAGGGATTCAGATGATCGAAAGGAAGGGATGGGTGTGAGCGACGAGCAGGCCAATCTTCAATCAGCCATGCGGACGGTGGCGGCTGTTGCAGCAAGTGTGGAGAGCGTGGTCCGGGGCAAACACGAGCAGGTACTCCTGGCCCTTGTTCCTATGATCGCGGGAGGACATCTGCTGTTGCAGGACGTGCCGGGCGTCGGCAAATCGACCCTGGCCCAGGCGCTGGGACAGTCCATTGGTGCCTCATACAGCCGCATCCAGTTCACCTCGGACCTCCTGCCGGCTGACATTCTCGGTGTCAACATCTACGAAGCCGCCTCCGGGGAGTTTCGTTTCCGGCGGGGTCCCATTTTTGCCAATGTCGTGCTGGCGGATGAGATCAACAGAGCCAGCCCCAAGACGCAATCTGCATTGCTCGAGGCCATGAATGATCGGCGCATCAGCATCGATGGAGCTACCTGGGAGTTGCCGGACCCGTTTTTCGTGATAGCTACTCAGAATCCCATCGAGTACACGGGCACCTATCCGCTGCCAGAAAGCGAACTGGACCGGTTCCAGCTGTGCATGGGTGTCGGGTATCCGGATGCCGAAGCCGAGCGCCAGATTCTTGTGGAGCGCCCTGTGCGCCAGCATTCCATCAGTGTAGATCCTGTCGCCTCCACCAGTGAGGTGCTGGCTGTGCAAAGCGCAGTCGATGCAGTTGTGGTGACCTCGGCTATTCTCGACTATGTGCTTGCCTTTGTGCACGCCACACGCAGTGATGCGCTGTTCGAGGTGGGCATCAGCCCGCGCGGCGCCATTGATCTGCTCAAGGCAGTCCGGGCATGGGCTCTGCTCCAGGGGCGTGCTTTTGTTGTGCCCGACGATGTCAAGGCGATGGCCCCCTATGTTGCGGCTCATCGAATCATACGGCGTGGCAGTCGGAAGGGGGCGACCAGCGCCGACATCGATCGTGTCTTTGAGCAGGTGCAGGCGCCTGCATGACGCGGTCACCAGCGCGGACCGCACACCTCTGATGGAAGTACGGTTGATGGAAGTACGGTTCCGAAGACATCACCGGGCCGAGCGGCTGACGCGCAGCGGGTTGTTGTTCTTTCTTGCCATTGTCGGCATCGGCGCGGTGGCCGTCAACTCCGGCAATAACCTGCTGTATCTCACGTTCAGCGTACTCCTGTCGGCACTCATCTTCTCGGGGCTGCTCTCCGTCGCGAATCTCCAACATCTTGACATCGTGCTTGAACCCGTGGAGGAGATCTATGCCGGACAGCTGATGCCCATGGTCCTGCGCGTGCGCAATGGCGGACGGTTCCCCCTCTTCTTTGCCCGGATCAGCTTGAAGACAGGAATGGACAGGATCTCGGTGCAGGTCCCGTTTGTCGATGCTCATGCCGGCGCGCAGTTTCCAGTGACGCTCCTGCTGCCTGTTCGCGGTCGTGTCAGTGGCCTGCGAGCGGACATTTCGTCGACGTTCCCCTTTGGGATCGTTGAGATGCGCCGAGACGTCGAGGTACAGGGAGAGATCATCGTCTATCCAGCGGTGCGGCCAGTGCTCGTAAGACAGCAGCAGGTCGAGGGCGAGCATCGGCTGGAACGCGCGCGGGCGGGCGGCGATGGCGACTTTTTCTCACTGCGCAGGTATGAGGATGGAGAAGATGCGCGTCGCATTGATTGGAAGGTCTCGGCGCGCAGGGGCAGTCCCTACGTTACCGAACAGGAGGCAAGATATCAGCGGGAAGCTGTCTTCTATCTTGATACAGCGAAGGATGCGTGGACAGACGAACAAGCATTTGAGATCGCTGTCTCCAAGATTGCAAGTGCGCTGACAGCTGCCTTTGAGCAGGGTGAAGCCATAGCGCTGGCGCTTCCGACGACGTTTCTGGATGGACGCGAGCGCAGAGTGTGGCAGGGAATGATGGAAGTCCTGGCGCTTGTCCAGCTGGTAGATGAGCCGCCGCGCGCCGGACCGGTTCACTGTTTCACTCCTGAAGCCATCAGCTTTGCGGTCGAGGCCCTATGAAACCGCGCATGGACATCCGCCGGCTCCTGGGATTCGTTCTCGGTCTGGTGGCGTGCGGATTTCTGGCGATCGTTGAGCCGTGGTATATGCTCTATGCAGTACTGTTCCTGCTTGCTCTGCCGCTGGCCGGAAACATTCATGGGCGCTGGCAGCGCCGTTTGCTCGAAGCACTTCCGCTTGCATGGTTCCTGGTCCTTGTCGTCCTGAGGACTCCCTTGTTTGCCCTCTTGGCGCAAGCAATGCTGGTAGCGATGGCGTGCAGGTTTGCCCTGACAGAGAACGTGCGGGATCATCAGGGGCTGGTTCTGATCGGCGTTTTCATCACCGTGCTGTCGGCGGCAGGGTCCATCTCTGTGACCTTCGGGCTTCTCCTGCTGGTGGAGTTTCTTGCTGCCACGATGCTGCTGATCATGGCTCAGTTTGAGGGAGCAGTGCCCCGTATAGGAAGGGGATTTTATGGCACGATCGTGGCGTTTTCGCTCGTGTCGTTTCTGTTTGCCTTTGGCGTCTTCTTTGCTCTTCCCAGATGGACACTCGGATATATTAAGGGAAGTGCAGCACTGGTGACGCAGACGACCGGGTTCTCCAAAGACGTGACCATCTCGCCGGGGCAGGTTCAGCAGGACAGCACGGTCGTCATGCGCATCGAGCCTCGCAAGGGGGAACCGCGGCCTCCTTTGCCGGCCTACATCTCGGGCATGCGGTACACGACCTTCACGGGCAGGCAGTGGCTTGTCTCGGGTGGTCGCCCCGAATCTCTGTACGCCTCAGGAGAGGATTCTACCTTTGTCGTCAGCGACGAGCAGTCGAGTGCATGGACAACTGTCTACCTCGAACCGACTGGGACCGACGTCGTTTTTGGCATCGATCACATCACTGCAGTGACCGGGCAATTCCAGTTTCTGCGTCGGGACAACGAGGGGAATCTGTTCACCGATGCGCCGTACTACAAGACGATCCGCTATGATGTCGCCTCGGCGGCTGGCGACGTGATTCCAGCTGGCAGTGTGCTCACAGGGCGCCCAGCTGCGCTGGAGCGATACCTTCAGGTTCCTCAACTCTCTTCTGGTTTCAAGGCGCTCGCGGCGCGCGTCGTCCAGGGCGCGACCGTGCGGGAACGGGCGCAGGCGACCCGCGATTATCTGCTTGCCAACTACACCTATTCGCTGCAGCCGACGGCAACGTCAATTGATGATTTTGTGGTCAATCACCGCACAGGATACTGTGAGCATTTTGCGACGGCGATGGTACTTCTGCTGCGGTCCCAGGGTGTTCCTGCACGTCTGGTGTCGGGCTTCGTCGGTACCGAATGGAACAACGCTTCAGGGTATCTCATCGTGCGCGCAAGCGATGCGCATACGTGGGTCGAGGTCCTGGAGGAGGGCGCCTGGGTCCGGTACGACCCGACCCCTGGATCGTTTCAGCAGGTCTCCCTCATGACGAATGTGCTCGACAATATTCGAATGGCATGGTACCGGAATGTCATTACCTATAACCTGGCAAATCAGATTCAGACTGTGTCAAACGTCAGTCGTTTCCTGACCGAGACAAGCGGGGCGGTAGCAGCGGCATTCGATTCTATTCGGGCTGCCCTCCGGCGCTCTCTGCGTGACTGGCGTATCCTGGCCGGGCTGTTTGCAGCGATTGCCAGTGGATTTCTATTCCTGCGTCGCCGCGAAGCAGCCAGACACAGTCCGCTGGTTTCCGCTCTCGAGAGCCTGGTGGGTGAGCGCCGCCGCCCCGGTGAAACGCTTCTGGAACTTGTCCGCCGCGCTGCACCTTCGCCCGGTCTCGAGCAACTGGTCTGGCACATCTATGACGTTCTCTTCTCCGGGACACAAAAGGCGGAGGAAGAAAAGATCCTCCTCCGCCAGCTTCATGAGGCCCGACACACTCGCTCAGGCGTTAAATCTCAATTGTGAATTCCTTCGGTGCCAGGCACCGTGGTCTTCACATTTGCAGTGGCAGTCCGATCGAGCCTTCTGCAGCCTCCATGATCATTTCGGTCATGGTCGGATGCGGGTGGATTGCCTCAAGCAGTTTCTCTGAGGTGAAGCCAAACTGAACGGCCATGACGGACTCCATGACCAGGTCCGTGGCCTCGGCGCAGTACAGGGCCACGCCCAGGATCTCGTGGGTTTCAGCATGAGCAATGACCTTGGCAAAGCCGATGGTCTCCTCCATCGTGCGCGCTTTTCCGCTGGCACTGACAGGGAACGTGCCGGCCTTGTAGGGGATACCCTCGGCCTTGAGTTCATACTCTCTCTTGCCGGCGACGCTGATCTCGGGGTTGGTGAAAACGACAGAGGGAACGGCGGTGTAGACCATGTGAGCATCGTGGCCTGCGATGTTTTCGGCGGCGATGACTCCCTCATGCTCGGCAACATGTGCCAGCATGAAGGTTCCTTTGACGTCGCCCACTGCATAGATGCCAGGGACGTTGGTCCGCATATGGTCGTCGACAATTATGCCCTTCTTGGACATGGCAATGCCCGCTGCCTGAAAGTCCGGGCCGACATTCGACTTGCGGCCAATCGACAGCAGAACGCGATCTCCGTGGATCTCCTGCACGGCGCCGTCCACTTCAAGACTCAGGGTATAACCGCCATCCGCGGGGGTGACGGATTGGGTTTTTGCGCCCGTGATGATCGTGACACCGCGTTTCTTGAGAGTTGCCGTGAGAGCCAGGGCAATGTCCTCATCCTCGATCGGCAGGAT
>JBNAWM010000102.1:0-4855 GCA_049699855.1 Candidatus Cryosericum sp. | reverse complement strand
ACCCACGACCTCTTAGTCCCGAACCAAGCGCTCTACCAAGCTGAGCCACATCCCGACAAATAGTGGTCGGGGCGACAAGATTCGAACTTGTGACCCCCAGCACCCCATGCTGGTGCGCTAGCCAAACTACGCCACGCCCCGACTATTTGTTTTCAACCAGCTTCTTCAGCTTTCCGCTTGCCCGAAAGGACACGACACGCTTCTCCGGCACCTTCACCGCTTCGCGCGTTCTGGGGTTTACCCCCGGATGCGCCTTCCTTGTCGACACGCAGAAAGCCCCAAAACCGGTCAGGGTAACCTTACGACCTGCCCGCAATTCTTTGCTGGACGTACTCAAAGCCTGATACAAAACGCTCTCTACAACTGCCTTGGAACATCCCGTCTTTGCTGCCACCACCGAAACCAGTTCCGATCTTGTCACCAGACCACCTTTTCATCGTACGTTACAGCAACCAGTCGATGAATTTTCTATCCTTCGCATGAGCGGAATTTACGAAAGGTCAATCACTTCCGCCAGCGAGACGGATCGCCCAGCCAGTGAACTACAGAGAAATGTTACTCGTTTCGCTGATATTTGCAAGAGCAACGCGGCAGGCATGTTCCTGAAGTCCTCACACTGACTCGCTGCGTCGCCTCACTGAGGCTGTCGAGGTCACGTGGAACTGGTCAGGGAATGCGTAACGACGGAAACCTCCGTACACATGCCTTTCAATTCCTCCAGGACCCCATCGATGACCCGCTGTGGGCACGAAGTACCGCTGACAATGCCTATGGTGTCGGAACATTCCAGAGCAAGCGCGGCAACCTCCGAGGGCACCGACACGAGATGTGTCCGCAAACATTCTTCATGGGCAACTGCGACCAGCCGTACTGTATTGGCGCTTGTCGGATCGCCAAGGACGAGGACAACTGAGGAGATTCTCGCAACAGCGGCAGTTTCGTCTTGCCGCCTCAGCACCTCTGGGCACAACGTCATCTCCTCCACCACCTCGACACCAGCGCCGTGCAAGCGATCCAGCACCCGTCGTCGGAATTCCCTCGACTGTGTCGTCTGGTAGACGACCCCCACACGGCGCTTCCCGATGATAAGCCTGTCCACGTCGTCCAGGGAGCCTACAACACCTGCTAGCTGATTTCCGGCCGCCTCCATGAGATATCGCGTTTCTCGGTGATCTCTGTCTCCAACAACAATAACCGGCAACTCTCCGGCAGCAAATCGTCGAGCAACACCATGAGCACGATTCACGATGGGACATGTCAGGTCCTGTATTGTTGAGGCTCGACGATTCCAGTCCGCGTATTCCGCTATCGTGGAGCCGTGCGTCGGCAGAAGAACATCTGCGTTCTTCAAAACGTCACTATCAAGCGAGAGCGCGCGTTTCAGCCCAAGAGATTCCAGTCGTTCCATCTCTCCTGCATTGTGCAGCAGTGTATCTGCGGAAGCAACCAGCTGCTTCGATTGCAGTGCTTTCTCAGCAGTAGTAATAGCATGCCGCACGCCCGAGCAGAAGCCGATTTCGCTCGCAATGATGATACGCATTTCAGGCCTGGCCCTCCTCCAACAGCGCTGCAATTCGCTGCATGATATCACCACTGATGGAAGAAAGGTCTTCTTTGCGGCTCTGGCGCTCCGGAGGAAGCTGATAGATGACAGGCTCTCCTATACGCAGTGTGATGGGACCGAGCCGCGGAAACTTCCGTTGCCGGGGCCAGCATTCGTACGCCCCGATGACGGCCATGGGCAGAACGGGGGCCCCCGACTTCACCGCCAGAAAGGCAGCTCCATTGTGTGGCGCCTGAAGCTTCCCATCTGCAGATCGCGTTCCTTCGGGATAGATGAGACAGAGATCGCCATGATCCATGATGGCAAGCATTGCCTGAAGCGCACCTTTATCTGCCAGCGCCTCACGGTCAATGCGCACGCCGCCCAGTCGACGAATGAACGGTCCCAGAAGCCGCTGCTCGTACATCTCTTTCCGAGAAACGCTGTAAAGCTTCCTAGGGACAGCGACGGCTGCCAGCATCGGATCCAGATAGCTGCAGTGGTTGCTGCAGACAAGTCCAGGCCCGTGCCGCGGCACATTCTCCAGGCCAACGACGCGCAGTCTGAACAAGACTTTGAATCCCAGTTTTCCTGCGGGTACAACCAGCTCATACAACATGAGCAAGCCTCCGGTGGTACTCCAGGACGATGGTCTGCACCACTCCCTCCGATCCCTCGGCCGAATTGTCGAGGATGAGGTATTCATCGGTCCATCGCAATGGAGAATCATCGCGCGAGGAGTCGATTCGATCGCGTTCTCGTATGTTCGCCAGAACCGTAGAGAAATCAGCCTTGGTTCCTTGCCGGTCCAGCTGCCCGACGCGCCGCCTTGCTCGAACCTCGGCATCCGCCGTGATGAAAACCTTGAGAAGTGCTGATGGCAGGACGGTTGTGCCAATGTCCCTGCCGGCCATCACGACATCGCGTGTGGCAGCAATCCGTCGCAGTTCGGCGTTCACAGAAGCTCTCACTCGAGGAACCGCGCTTACGGGCGAAACAAGCTGGTCTACACGCGGATCATGAAGCGAGAGACTCAGTGTCTTCCCGCCAAAGAGAACGGTCCCATCGACTTCGTATGCAATGGGATGGTCGAGGATGCGTTTCAGGTGATCCTCCTCCAACGATGTGCTCTCGGGAAACTGCTGCACGTACGCGGCTGTATACACCCTGTAGAGCAACCCAGAGTCAACGAACAAGAGGTCGAGCGCAGCGGCGACTCGCAGCCCTATTGATGTTTTGCCCGACCCCGACGGCCCATCGATGGCGATATCACCCTTCACCGCGCACCTCCATCACGACCGATTGCAGCATTTCGTGCGAAATGCCTCCTGCTCGCAGTACAGACCAGGAGTCACTTGTCAGTCGGATGACCGTCGATGGCTGGCCAGCAGGAGGCTGATTACTGCGGAGAAGAAGATCGGCCTGTTGAATCAAGGCGGCGGCCTCTGGTTCATCAAGGCGCGTGGCCACCTCGTGACCGCTTTCATTCAAGCTCGTCTGTGCCATCAAGAGACCGCGCTGGAGTAATCGCAGCAGCCCCGGGTGATTGGGAACGCGGAAACCGACCGTCGAAGCCTCGGGATAGGGCAGAGGCTGTGTATGCAGTCCACTGCCCGCAACATCGACAACAATCGTCAGTGGTCCTGGCCAGAATCGCTCCGCCAGACAGACTGCGAGCGAACGCTCGGCTGGATCGATCCACTCGATGACCTGCTGAATGCCCGGGGTGAACACCGGCAGGGGCTTCTCGGGACTCCTGTGCTTGATCGAAAAGACTCGTCCGACGCTTGCGACATCTGCTGCACTGCACCCTATTCCGTAGACGGTGTCGGTGGGAAACACCACGACTGTCCCGGCAGCAATGCGGTCAAACAGGCTGTCCATATCGCTCTCGGTGCATGCATCTAACTCAACCGTATCCACAAGAGTCATTTCTCCCCACCTCTACCATGAAGACAACCACAGCCGAGCCAAATCCCTGAGTGAGACCAGACCCAGTCCAAGCTTCGCCTGTCACACACGTCGAGCCTCAACATAGCGCGGCAGTCCCCTGAGGTCAGGCAACCATCTCCCATCTTGAAAACCGTTTTGCTTGCACAGCTCAAGAATATCGCCTTCAAGCCCGTCGTCAATCTCGAGCAGGAGGAACCCCCCGGATTTCAACCACTCCTGAGCCTGCGCTATAATCCGCCTGTAGAAGAGGAGCCCCGACACACCCCCATACAAAGCCTGGATTGGCTCCTGAGGCGAAGAGGCGTGCGCCTGGGCCAGTCGGTCCAGACGCACGTATGGGGGATTGCTCACAATCATGTCCACGGGATTCCTCATTCCGTCAAGAGCCGGCAGCCATGAGGCCAAGACATTTGTTTGCACAAATCTGACTCTGGCAGAGACGCCCATGTCCTGAGCGGACTGCCTGGAGCACACCACGGACGTAGCATCGTTTTCCAGTCCGGTTACGGTCGCATCTGGAACTGCCATGGCAATGGACAAGGCAATGGCTCCCGATCCGGAACAGATATCAAGAACAGTGGGCGAACGCAGTTCGTACCGCCTCAGGGAGTCCAGTGCCATCTGCACAAGCTCCTCGGTCTCCGGCCGTGGAACAAGAACGCCGTTCTCGATGTGCAGGACGATGTCGCGGAAGGCGGCTGAACCAACGATGTATTCTGCAGGATATCCCTGAGCTAGCTGCTGGGCCGCTTGAAACGTGGCCGGAAGAAGGCCCTCATCCACGGGGTCGTTCAAATGCAGGAGCAATTCTGAGCGAGTCCACTTCCAGCCTTCAGCCACAACGTATTCGAGTTCGGGCGCCTTCTCCACCGAAAGACCCGCCGCCTGCGACGTTTCCAGAAGTATGTCCCGAAGTGTCAATCGTCGCTGTCCTCAAGAATAGGCGTCTGAAGTGTTTTCTCTCTGAATGCCCTGTGGAGAGCGTCAATGACGGGGTCAAGATTCCCTTCCATAATCAGGGGCAAGTTATACAGAGAGAGTCCAATGCGGTGATCGGTCAGTCGGCCCTGGGGAAAGTTGTACGTGCGGATGCGCATGTTTCTCATCCCGCTGCCGATTTGAGACCTGCGTTCATCAATCATCTGGCTGTCAGCTTTCTCCTTCATGTATTCATAGACGCGCGATCTGAGCACTTTGAGCGCCTTCTCTTTGTTCTTGAGTTGAGATCTCTCGTCCTGACAGGAGGCCGTGATTCCTGTCGGAATATGCGTCATCCGCACAGCCGTCTCGACTTTCTGGACGTTCTGTCCTCCATGCCCAGAAGCATGGAACAGCTCGAGTTTAATATCTGCATCGTCT
>JBNAWM010000101.1:0-5010 GCA_049699855.1 Candidatus Cryosericum sp. | reverse complement strand
GCCTGTTCTGAAGGAGGGGCTCTCCGCGTTCGGCATCGGCCAGGCACGGGCAGACGCCAGCATGGGCACCTTGTAAAGTCTGTAGACCTGGCCACGGAAGAAGGTATACTGAACACATGAAACAAGCTGCAGAAAGGCTCCGCAAGGGCGGGGCAGTCACGGTCGCCGTGCCGGAGAGCGTCAGGGACTATGTCGATGGGTTCCGGAAACGCTACGATCCGCACATGACGCACATCATTCCGCACATCACGCTGGTGTTTGCTCCCGACCTGGACGCACAGGACTGGTTCCGGAGACGGGCTGCCCTTGCGGCGGAGCTTGCGAAGATCGATCCGTTTGAAGTGACGGTGGCACGCGTGGCGACGTTTCCCCAGGAGTTCGTGCTGTGGCTGGAGCCGACGGACACCCACGGAGAGCTGGCCGCCCTCCGCGAGACCGTCCTGCGGCTGCTGCCCGATATTGCCTTCGACCATCTGCATGACTTCGTCCCCCACATCTCCATCGGGTTTCTCTCCAGCCAGAGCGCTCTCGCGCAAGCGCAGAGCACCGTTCAGCACGAGCTGGTACCCTTCTCGTTCCGCGTGTCGGCCATTTCATTTCTCCAGGCCGATGCGGGCGATGTCTGGCAGTGCGTGGATGCCATTGGGCTGGGGTCCGATTCCTGCTTCTGAATGCTCCCATGAGAGGAGCGGTCCCATCCCCCGGACCACCTGGTTGTGAAATGACAATCACATCTTGTTGACAATGTGGCGCCCGACCGCGTATAATCTAGGAGTACTAGCAACATCCTGGACATTCTCACCAGACAGGGAGGAACGATGAGATTTGTATGTGAAACGTGCAAGAAAACGTTTGAGGCAGAGGGCACCAAGAAGGAATGGATCGACCGCACCTATGGTGCGTGTTCACGGTGGGTCGCCATCTGCCCGGATTGTGGTGCCGAATGCCTGACGGAACCTACCGTTCAGCTTTCGGTCAGCGGACTTGACGATGCGGACCTTGGCGGAGGTTCCTGCAGCTGCGGAGGCGGATCCTGCAGCTGCGGAGGTTAGGTCCGAAGCAGTTGCTCACCTGCTGTGCAGAGCAGCCTGTGGAAAGTCGTCAGTACTGTGAAAATGTGACGGCTGAACCGCATAAAATGCTTGTCTGAGATTGTGGATAACCTGTCAGCAATCTGCCATCCATTGCCGAAACAAGCCCTAAGACGCGGTATTGATCGAGCATTCAGGTTGTGTTGCAATCGATTGCAGGGTGTGGATAACTCCAACCTCAGATGGTGACTTGCGTCATTACAATCCAGACAAGCTATTTGTCGTACGGCTCGCCCTTCAGAATGGAAAACGCGCGGTAGAGCTGCTCCAGCAGAATGACGCGTGCAAGCTCGTGCGGCAGGGTCAGTTTGCCAAAAGACAGGATGCTGGTGCCGGGCGAGAGGGGACGGATGCCCACGTTCTGCTCGATGTACCCCTGCAAGCCGGGATTAAACCCCTCGGCACCCCCAATGAAAAAGGACAGCTTGCGCGTGCCCATGTTCATGAGGTCCTGCAGGCGTTCCGCAAAATCATGGGAGCTGATCTCCTGGCCGCGAGGGTCCAGCAGGACCCGCGTCCCCTCTTCGAAGCGGGCATAATTGGCCAGCTGCCGGGAGGCGACATCCACGACGCTCACCTCGCAGTAGTGCTCGAGACGGCGGCAATACTCATCCTGCGCCATCTTGTTGTAGGACTTCTTCAGGCCGCCGCCCTGTGCATACACCATGATCTTCATGGGTTCAGTATAGCAGGCGCGGACCCCCGGACAAGAACTGCTCTGTGTCAGCGGCTCGTCACATGCCCTCTGCCGAGGCGCTTGGACTGGTACAGCCGGTCATCGGCCAGCTTGACGAGGTCCTCCGCCGATGAGTCGGTCACGTAGTTGGCGATGCCCGCGGAGAAGGTGACACGCCCCAGGGTCGTGATGAGTTCGGGACACGTGACCGTCTGCATTCTGGCCACCAGTTGTTCCGCTCCGTCGCGGCTGGTTTCCGGGAGCAGCAGCAGAAACTCGTCACCACCATACCGGAAGACCAAGTCGGAGGCGCGGAGCATCTTGCGGATGCAGCCGGAGAAGACGCGCAGGAGGCGGTCTCCCTCCTCGTGCCCCAGCGTATCGTTCACCGCCTTGAAGCCGTCAAGGTCCAGCATAATCAGGCTCAGATCCCGGTGATAGCGTGCAGCGCGGCGGACCTCCTGCGGTATCATCTCCTCCATCGTGCGGCGGTTGAAGAAGCCGGTCAGTCCATCGTGGGTTGCCTGCTCATGCAGTTGCCGTGTCTTCTGCTGGTTGTCGATGAGCAGGGCGAGCCCAGAGGTGAATGGCGCCAGCAGGCGGACGTCCGAGCGGGTGAATGCATCGACCTGATGCGATTCGAGATTGAGCACGCCCACACATTGCCCGCTGGACAGCAAGGGAATCGCCAGTTCCGAGAGCGCGGGCCACAACCCCTCGACGAAGTCGGCACAGCGCCTGGTGTCGCGCACCAGCACAGGCTTGGCCGAACGAAACGCGCGCACGGTCACCCCTTTCGTTCCATGCACGTCCATCTCCATGCCAGGACGTTCGATCTCGCGTCCACGAGTGGCTTCAAGCACCAGGACCTCGCGCCGCGGGTCATAGACGAAGACCACGGCGTGCTCATACCCCAGGATGCGGCCGATGCGTTCAAGTACATGGTCAATTCGTCCCTGCAGGCCCTGCTCGTCCGTCGCTTCCGCGCCCGCGACCGCCATCTCGTACAACACGTCCATCTGGTGATTCCTCAGCCTCAGCTCGCGCGCTTCCTCATAGCGCAGGATAAGGAGCGCAATGGTATTTACAACGGGCTCAATATCTGCAACGACCGCCGGCGTGATGCGCCGTTCAAAGGTCTGTACGTTCACCACTGCGATGACGCGCCCACGCAGAAGGATGGGAAATCCCGCCCAGGAGGCAGTCTTGGAAACCGGTTCGCGCCAGTCGGCATAGGAGCTGAGATCCTCGATGACGACTGGTTTCTTTCCACGGATGAGGTCCTGCAGGTTCTTGGGGAGGCCCTTCTGGTTGAAGCTGCGCTCCGCACTCCGGATGACCGGGCTAGCGATGTTCACCCACGCCTCGAAGTGCAGGCGCCCCCGCGCACTGATCGTCATGAGCGTGACGCTGCAGGACGGCACCAGCTGTGCGATAACATCAACGGCCCGCTGGACCGCCTTCTGATGAGAGCGTTCCCTCAGGATGCTCTGCAGCTCCTGCAGTTCGATGACACCAGTGGATGATGTATGCATAGGGTCTCCCTTCGAGCGCCGGACGTGATGCCAGTTCAGTCTGTTACTCGCGCTTCAAGCCAAAGTTGTCCACAAAGAACTGCATATCCTGCGCTGGAATGTGCTGGACGCCACCAAGGATGCGTGCATAGACGATGGACATGCACGTTTGTTCCAGCAGTTCCATCCGGTTATAAGCCTCCTCCAGGTCCGCGCCCACGGTGATGGCGCCGTGGTTGGCCATGAACGCCGCGTTGCGATGGGCCAGTCCCTGAGCCACTTCCCGAGCCAGCTCGATGGTCGAGGGCGTGACATAGGGCAGGCACGGAACGCGCCCGAGCAGGATACTGCACTCCGGCAGAATGTCGTCCGGCAGGTCCTGGTGCGCCAGGGCGAATCCAACAGCAAACGGCGGATGCGCATGAATGATGGCGCCTACGTCGGGACGCAGTTTGTAGATCTCATAGTGCATCTTGCCCTCGGAGGAGGCATTGCCATTGCCCACCAGCTTGTTCCCATTCAAGTCCACGACGACAACTTCACGCTCCGTCATGAACCCCTTGTTGATGCCGGCTTCGGTGATTGTAATCTCCTCCCCGTGCCGAAAGCTTACATTGCCGCCCAGGGCTGCGTTCATGTTCCGATCGTACAGCCGCTTTGCTATCTCCACCAGTTTTGTCGCGTTGTCCATCACAACCTCCCCGGCTGATCCGGTCCGCCGCATCGCACCCTGCTCTGCATGGCCGGTTGCCTCCTGATGAGTATACCATATACTTGGAAGGCAAGAAATCCTGTTCCATGTGGAGGCGCTATGTACTCGATCATCGTTCATGGCGGCGTTGGAGCCGTTCCCGACAATCAGCAGGAAGCGGTCATCGCGGGGGTCCGTCAGGCTGTCCTGGCGGCGCGTCCCCTGCTTGCAGACGGTAGATCATCACTGGATGCCGTCGAAGCGGCCATCAAGGTACTGGAGGACAACCCGCTGTTCAATTCCGGCACCGGTTCTGTCCTCACCTTCGACGGCGAAGTGGAGATGGATGCTGCCGTTGCGTGGGGGCCGACCCTGGGATTTGGAGCCATCGCCGGCATCAAGAACATCCAGCATCCCATCTCGCTGGCACGCATGGTCATGGAGAAAACCGATCACGTGCTGCTGCAGGGCGGTGGTGCCCAGGAGTTTGCGCGCATGATGGGGATTCCGCCTCATAACCCCGTCACCGAGGAACGCCGCGTCCAGTGGCGAGAGTACCGCAAGAGGTTCCTCCAGGGCGATGTCGGAGACTGGCCCAAGCTGGGCAAACTTCTCAAAGAACACCCCGAGTTCCTGCACGGCACCGTCGGGGCTGTTGCCGTTGATGACAAGGGCGACGTTGCTGCAGGCACCTCCACGGGAGGCGTCTTCCTCAAACTGCTGGGACGCGTCGGCGACACTCCTCTGCCCGGCGCTGGTACCTATGCCACCAAGTTTGGCGGAGCCTCCTCAACCGGCCTGGGCGAGAGCATGATGCGCACGCTCATCACCAAGACGGCCTGCGACTTCATGCGCATGGGCCTGGACGCCCAGGGAGCAGCCTCCGGCGCAGTGAACATGCTCACCAACATCCTGGGGACCGAGGCAGGCATCATCGTCGTCGACAGCCATGGCGGCATCGGTTTTGCCAAGAACTCGCCGCAGATGGCGCGTGCCTGGTTCAAGGAAGGCATGTCCGAACCCGTGGCAGAACTGTAA
>JBNAWM010000100.1:0-5058 GCA_049699855.1 Candidatus Cryosericum sp. | reverse complement strand
CAGGTCTGTGACCGTGTGGCCATTGTCAAGCAAGGCCATGTCCTGCGTCAGATGAGCAAGAGCGATCCTGTTCTCTACCGTGGATTCAGTCTGCAGGTCAGTGCGGCCAAAGACTGGTCCCTGGTTCAGCAGTGGGCTGCTCAGCATCAGGCAACCCTTTCCCAGAAAGACGGGGCACAAGGAGGAATGGTTGGTACCGCTGTCCCTGTTCCTGATGCCCTTCGTGATCTGGTACAGGCAGGAGCTAGCATTGAATCCATCACGCCGGACCGGGACACCCTGGAGACAACCTTCCTGCAAGCAATACAAGAAGAAAAGTAAGGGAGTGAAGATGAACCTAAATCGGACACGACCAGGAAGAACAGACACCTACTACGGTTCATCCGGGTTCTACGTTCCAGATCCTCACCAGGCACAGCACAAGTCTCCACCGCGGACGAATCGGCGCAGAAGGGGATGGCTGACATTTGTTCTCGTCCTGATCCTTGCGATCGGATCACTGATGTGGTACCGGTCGCAGACGGCTGCGCGCGGAGATGTCACGCCTCCGACGCTCAACACGCCGTTCAGTATTCGGCATCCCATTGCCTCCATCCGGGCACGCGACGCCGAAGGGGCAACGTGGGGCGCGATATCAGCTCAGGACCCGACCGCCATGGAGCAAGAACTGACCTTGGAGGACGCTTTCTTTCGCCGTGCTACGACACAGGCAAGGGAGTGGCAGGTCCTGTTGCTGCCAACGCCACAGCAGTTTGTTCCTCCGCTCCTTGGCACGCTTGTCGTCACATCGCCGTTTGGCATGCGCGTTCATCCGATCACTGGTGAGAAGACAGAGCACCACGGCGTCGACCTGGAGGCCACGGCTGGGACCCCGGTCATGGCGGCTGCGCGTGGCGTTGTCGTCTGGCGTGGCAACAAGCTGGCATATGGCAACTGCGTCGTCATTCGTCACGGGACGCACCTGTCTACCATCTATGGCCATTTAAGCCACATTGGCGTACATACCGGACAGGTGATTGGCGCGGGAGAGGTCATCGGGCTGTCAGGGTCCACCGGATTCAGCACGGGGCCACATTTGCACTTTGAAGTGCGCAGAGACGGCACGCCGATCAACCCCCTGCCTCTCCTGGCACCCAGCGTGTCTGTGAGATCATCAGATCAATGCTACACTAGCGGAGGTGAGCTATGGAACCAGTAGAGAGACGTATCCATATGAGCAGGAAGACAAAGAAGCTGTTGTTCATTGTCATTCCAGTAATTGCCACACTCTGCGCTGTCCTCCTCCTCTGGCGGCCGTGCTACACGCCAAAGCCCCTTCCTGTGCTTGACCCCTGGGTGCACATCACCTACACCCCTGAGGAACTGCAGCAATTTCAGAAACTGGCAGAAAGTGGCAAACGCCCCGATCTCCTGGATCCACGGAAAACGTTAACCTCTTTTCTTTCAGCAGACTATTCGGGAGAAGGTCCTGTTGATCTGCGGCCTCAATTCAACTACTTGAACATCACGCAGGTTCAGTCCATCCAGGATGAGGGGAAGGACTCGAAAAATGGAGATCGCCTGTTCCTGGTTACGTTTTCGCAGCAAGAAAACATCGTCGTCTTCCGACTGCGGCAACTCCCGGGCAAACAGCAGACCAGGATTTGGTATGTTGTGGGCTATCTGATTACCTCGAGTTCCACTTCACCTACTTCGTACAGCACAACCTGGCGGGAGCCTGACGGTTCCGGTCACCAATAACGTCAGCCGAGCTACTTGCCCTGCGTATCCACCACAGCGTACGCTCCGGCGAAGTCGCTGATCACCAGTCCCTTCAGCTGGCTTGTATTAACGACTTGGACGACGCGTCCCTGGGCAGTATCCACGATCGCTGTCAGGTCAGCATCGGTTTCTCCAGCTTGCTGCAAGCGTACGGCCACAAGCGTTCCTGACGAAGCAGCCTGCTGTGACAAAGAGGACGCACGATTTGTGGACTGGAGATGATACACCGTTAGCGAAGAGACTGCTACCGCCTGACTGCCGCTCTCCTGCACGACACGATCGGCCATGGCAATTTGCCGCGCCAGCTCCAGCCGGACAAAGAGAGGGATGGACGGCTCCTGCATATGCGTGTCGATCGGGATACTCATCCCAACGACTCCCACCAGGGACTTCGAATGGGGGTCAACAAGAATATACCCATCCGTACCACGCACTGCCGCGCGCACCAAGCCTGTTGCAGGGTCCTGCCACGCATCGGTGACCACCGCCAGACGTGCTCCGGGCGTGACCAGTGCGATCAGGTTGTTCCACGTCTTACGCAGCGTAGACTCTGCCGAAACAGGGCTGGATACTTCTTCTTGCGTCTCCTGAAGCAGGTGGATGCTGGGCGAAACGTCGGCGGTGGCACGGATGGCTGTACGCAGAGGCGCCGTCTGAGTCCACCACAGGACGACCAGCGCGATAGCGAGGGCGGGGCCCAACGCCAGGCGCCACTGCCGCACATGGCGGCGGTGAACCGCCATCCGGTCAGCATACGCAACGAGGCGCTCCTTGCTGGCCTCAGCCCATAGCGGGTCAGGTTTTGGTTCCCAGTCCATGTTCTCCAGCAGATGTTCCACTTCTTCCTGAGTCATTGTCTCACCTCCTCTTCATGAGGACAACGCAATTCATCCGAATTTGCTGAAATGCCGGCGCGCAAGACACGAAAAGCATGCTGAAGAGCATTGCTGACTTTCTTTGCACTGCAACCCAGCCTCGATGCGATCTCACGTGGCATGAGTCCCTCACCATAGCGCAACGTGATACACTCCCGCTCAAATGGTCTCAGTTCCAGAGCAGCGGCCTGCAATTCGTTGGCATGTCCCTGAGCCTCTGCGACCATGTCCTTGTAGTCGGGGTCGGGGTCATTGTCCCCTACGCGAGCACTCGCAAGATACCGATCTGCACTGCGCTGATGGCGGAACCATGACATGGCCTCGTTGTGAGCAACACGATAGAGCCACTGCACGAGGGGTGCTTTGCCGCGCGCCAACCTTGGCAGGTTGTCCACCATCTTGACGAACACGGCTTCGGTCAGTTCCTCGGCGAGGTCGCGGTCCATCATGGTACGGATGAGACACGCGAAGATGCGGTCGCGATATCGCTCATACAGCACGGCCACCGCTCCCGTGTCGCTCAGTGCCTGTTTCAGAAGGTCCTGATCAGATTCGCCCTCCACTCGCCTCACCCCCGTCACACTGAGAAGTATAGCCAGTTTGCCCGCGCCGTCACTCTTGCTCAGACCTGCGTAAGGCTTAGACTGAAACATCGGGAGGTACCACCATGGCGACAGAGATGATCAAGCTGCACATAGAAGAAACCGGAGAAGACGTCTTGTACCCTCGGGGTATACGGCTGGATACATTGGCCAAGGAGTACGCTACGTACCATGGATCGCCTATCATGGCGGCCAGGGTCGACAATGACATCCGCGAGCTGTTCAAGACGCTCAACCATGATGCCACTGTCCGTTTCCTCGACATGACGACCGAAGATGGCACGCTTATCTATCACCGCGGGCTCGTGTTCATCCTGTACGCCGCAGCACGCGAATTGTTCCCTGACCGAAGGCTTCGGGTCCTGCACTCGCTTGGTCATGGTCTCTTCTGCGACTTCCGCGAGATGCGCGCGACCGACGATGAGATTTCCCAGATCAAGCAGCGCATGCGCGAACTCATTGATGCTGACGTAGAGTATCAGAAGAAGGAATTGTACAAATGGGATGCCCTGAAGCTGCTGGACGACATGGGCATGCATGACAAGGCCGAGCTGCTCCGCTTCCGCAGCAAGTCCACCGTCAACATGTACTACCTTGGCAGCCACCCCAACTATTTCTATGGCTTCATGCCACCCAGCACTGGCAAGACACCACTCTTTGACCTTATCCCCTATCGCACCGGTATGGTGCTGGTCTTCCCCGGCATCACGAGCCCCAATGCCCTGCCGAGCTACGTCCCTCAGACCAAACTGGCCGACATCTTTGACGAAGCAGAGGAGTGGGGACGCATCATCGGGGTTGAGACAGCGGGAGACCTCAACAACGTCGTCGCGCGCGGTGGAACACGTGAACTCATTATGGTCAGTGAAATGCTGCACGAGAAGAAAATCGCTCAGCTCGCCGACCAGGTCACCGCCTCGGGCGCTCGCCTGGTTCTCATCGCAGGTCCGTCCTCGTCGGGCAAGACGACCTTCAGCAAACGCCTGGCCCTCCAGCTCAGGGTCAACGGCTTCGACCCTCACGCCATCTCGCTTGACGATTTCTTTGTCGATCGTGAGCATACCCCGCTCGATGCAGACGGCAAGCCCGACTTCGAGTGCCTCGAAGCGCTGAACACCGCCAAGTTCAACGACGACCTCAACCGTATCCTGGCAGGCGAGACCGTCACCCTGCCAAAGTACAGCTTTAAGGCCGGCCACTCGTCTGAAACAGGTGAAACAATACAGGCCACAAATCGTACGATCCTTGTCGTTGAAGGCATCCACGGCCTCAATCCGGCACTGACCCAGCAGATCCCTGACCAGGCCAAGTTCCGCATCTACGTCTCGGCACTCACGTTCCTCAACCTCGACGCTGACAACCGCATCCCGACGACCGATGTGCGCATCCTGCGGCGCATGGTGCGGGACCACAACTTCCGCGGGTACTCGGCCCTGCAGACCCTGCAGATCTGGCACTCGGTCCGCATGGGCGAGGAACGCCACATCTTCCCCTTCCAGGAGAATGCGGACGCCATGTTCAACTCGTCGCTGGTGTACGAGCTGGCCTTCCTCAAGAACTACGCACTGCAATTGCTGCTGCAGATCGACAATACGGTCCCCGAATACTCCGAGGCCCGCCGGCTGATCCGGTTCCTTGATTACTTCCTGCCGGTGATGGACATCGACGTCATCCCCAGCACCTCCATCATCCGCGAGTTCATCGGCGCAAGCTACTTCAACTACTAGGAAGTTGCAGGAAAACCAGAAAACGGGCGATGCGCTAGCTAGTGTCTACTTGCATAATTGCTAGCTATGTGATATACTCTTGGACAGGAGGAA
>JBNAWM010000099.1:0-5061 GCA_049699855.1 Candidatus Cryosericum sp. | reverse complement strand
CATTCTTACGTGAGTTGACACGCGGACGCCTGCCCTCGGGCAGGCAGTGTTCGCGTGCTTTTGACATGGGGCCGTGGTTCGGTATGCTTTAAAAGCAGGGCTGAAGGAGCCCAGGAGGTGACATGAAATATCAAGCGTTGGTAGAAGGGAAGTCGGGAGATCGCGAACTCCTGCTTGGCAATGAGGCTGCAGTGCGCGGCGCTCTTGAGGCTGGCATCGGCGTGGCAGCCAGCTATCCTGGGACGCCATCCTCTGAGATCGGAGACGTTCTTGCTGCGGTAGCGAAACAGGCGGGTGTGTACTTTGAGTATTCTGCGAACGAGAAGGTAGCGCTGGAAGTGGCTGCAGCTGCTGCTGCCAGCGGTGTTCGAGCCTTCACGTTCATGAAACACGTCGGCCTGAATGTCGCGGCAGATTCGTTCATGACGACAGCGTACGTCGGCACGAGGGCAGGCCTGGTCGTGCTTTCGGCCGATGATCCGTCCACTCACTCGTCTCAGAACGAGCAGGATAATCGGTACTATGCGCGCCTGGCCAATGTGCCCTTGATCGAGCCTTCAAATCCCCAGGAAACGAAGGACGGCATGGCGGAGGCCTGCGCCATCTCCGAGAGGCTCGAGCTGCCAGTACTCATCCGGACGACAACGCGTGTTGCTCATATGAGGGGTGAGGTGGTGTTTGGCGATCGCAAGCCTGTGGTCAGGAAAGGCGTCTTTCAGAGGGATCCGTCGAGATTCGTGCCCGTGCCCGCGAATTCGTCCAGGATGCATGTAAGACTGCTTGGAAAACTGGCGGAGGCCAGACTTCTCAGCGAGTCATCGGCGCTGAATCGGGTCATCGAGATTGGGACCGCCCCGCGCAGTGGAATTGTCACAGCTGGCGGAGCGTTCAACTACGTGGTTGACGCGCTTGTCGAACTTGGGCTGTCGGCCAGGATCCTGAAACTGGGGTTTTCGTATCCGCTGCCGGTCGAAAAGATCCGCCAGTTCGCGGCTAGTGTTGATGAACTGCTGATTGTTGAAGAGCTTGAGCCTCTCATGGAGAATGAGATCAAGGCCGATTTCCTGTCTCATCAAATCATGGTTCCTGTTTTGGGCAAAGAGGAACTTCTCGTGCCCCGGGTGCACGAGCTCAATGTTGATGTCGTTGCCCGGGCGCTTGCGCGTCACGTTGGCATGGCGGAACATGCGCCCGTGGCGGGCGAGACCGAGCCCTGGCCAGCACCGCTTCCATCTCGGCCTGCCGTACTGTGCCCCGGGTGTCCCCATCGCGGGTCGTACCTGGCTGCCAGGCAGGCCATCGACGAGCTGGGCATTCCGGAGCCGGTTTTTGCTTCAGACATTGGCTGCTACACGCTTGGCCTGGCCGCACCGTTCAATGCTGCAGACTACCTGCTCTCGATGGGATCCAGCATTGGGACGGCGGGTGGGTTTGATGTTGCAACAGACCAGAAGGTGCTTGCCTTCATTGGCGACAGCACGTTCTTTCACGCAGGGTTGTCGGCACTGGCAAGTGCGGTTCACAACAAGCACAAGTTTGTTCTGACCATCCTGGACAATCGGACGACTGCCATGACCGGCCATCAGCCGAATCCGTCCATGCTCACCGATGCCGTTGGAGATCCGGCGCCCGCAATCAGCATTGAGGCAGTAGCAAGGGCAATGGACGTTCCATATGTCAAAGTGATCAACCCATACAGGGTTGCCGAAGCCACAGCGGCGTTCAAGGAGGCTCTCCAGGTCGAAGGAGTTGCCGTCATCGTTTCAAAGCAGGTTTGCAGTCTTCTGCTCGACCGTGCAAAACGAGCAAAGGGCGTATGGCAAACGTTCCAAGTACACGAGGACGTGTGCACGGGATGCATGATCTGCGTTCAGAAGGTTGCCTGCCCAGCCATTTTTGTCATTGGAGGCAAGGCGGCGATCGATCAGGAGCTGTGTGACGGGTGTGGCGTCTGTTCGCAGATGTGCCCCGAGCACGCGATCGAGGTGAAGAAATGAACTCCCTGAACATCTTTTTTGCCGGCGTGGGTGGGCAAGGCATCATAACTGGAGCCAGCATCATTGCGCGCACCGCTGTCGACGCGGGCATCAATGCGGTGATGAGTGAAGTTCATGGCATGGCTCAGCGCGGAGGATCGGTCGTATGCGAGCTGCGGCTGGGCGACGTCCACAGTCCCATGATCCCTCACGGCGAAGCAGACATGATCGTGGCGTTTGAGCCGGTTGAGGCGATGCGGTCACTGGCGAGAGCGAACAAGGGTACGGTCATCATTATGGAAACACGACCAATCATCCCAGTGACGGTGTCACTGGGCGGTACACCATATCCTTCGGTTGACGAGATCGTTGCGTACCTGCGGTCGCAGGTGGCGCGAGTGTACGCTGTACCAGCCGTGGCGATGGCTGAGAAGGCTGGACTGCCACAGGCCGCCAACGTCGTGCTGCTGGGTGCCGCCATGGGAACGGGCATCATGCCGCTGAAAATGGATGCTATCCGTGAGACGTTGGCAAGAAGCCTTCCGGAAAAGGCATTGGAGGCCAATCTGAGAGCGTTGCAGGAAGGTTTCGAGCTGACGGCGTCCGGGTAAGGCGAGCGGCGGCGGCTGTCTCAGGTGAGGTGGGTGACCGAGTCGAGGAGGACTGTGTGCCAGCCGTTTTGGTCCAGTTCGAAGATGGAGATGCTGGCATTTGACTGGGGAAATCGTCCGAGTTCCGAGAAAGGCACACCGAGCAGGGTGCAGATCAGGACTCGGTTGAAACCTCCGTGTGCAACGGCGAGCAGTAGCTGACCTGCGTCCGACTCAAAAAGAGTTCGCACCTTCGTGGCGCGGACGCCCGCCTCGGCCAGCGATTCGCCACCATCTGGACGGGCGTCTGGCAGGTGTCGTTCCCATGCTGCAAGCGTTTCCGGGTACAGGGCTGTCAGTTCGTTCCAGGTATGTCCCTCCCAGTCTCCAAAAGCAATCTCGCGCAGGTCGGGGACACATTCGGTGGACATGCCGAGATTGTGGGAAACAGGCTCAGCAATGGCCCGGGCGCGGGCAAGGGGACTGCTGAAGATGACGTCGAAGCTGGTGCCAGAGAGTAGCGCGACTGTTTTTTGCGTCTGGATGATGCCTGTGGGCGAAAGGGGCAGGTCAAGAACCCCCTGAACTCTGTTTTCAGCATTCCATGTCGTTTCTGCGTGGCGCACAAGGTAGACTGTTTTCATGGCTCAACCTCTTGACTTATAGCTGTTTACGATAGATATTATCAGGGACAAATCCTGTCTCGACAAGGGAGTGATACTATGAAGCTCATCAAGGTTGTGGCTGTAAAGACGATTGATATCGACGACAAGCTTGCCAAAGCCTGCCGCGAATGTCAGACCCCCTGCAAGTCTGCGTGCAAGACATCGTCTACGGTAGGGAATCAGGTCTGCGAAGTCAAGAAGAAACCAACCAGGTTCATCTGGTAAGCTTTGGCACTCTCGAGGGTTGTGCCCGCCTCGATCCATCTCTTTGAGAGAGGCGGTTTTTTTGTGCTCCTGGATGTACCGTCGGGTTCGATCTTTGCCGTGGACAAGAAGATCTACGACTACCTGCGTGTGGTCCTTGAGGACCCCACATCGACCACTGAGTTGGTGCAGGAGCGGACAGGCTTGGGCGTCGAGGACGTCCATGAGATCGAGGGCGAACTTGAACGGTTGATAGCGGCACAATGCTTGTTCACCGTCGCTGAGCGACCAACCGAGGACTCCTCGCAGCTCATCCTGAAGTCGTTATGCCTCAATGTTGCGCATACATGCAATTTTGCGTGCAGGTATTGCTTTGCCAACGGCGGTGACTATGGCGGTCAGGTAACGCTCATGAGTCGGGATGTCGCTCATGCGGGAATTGACTTTCTGGTTCGGGAGAGCAGCTCGCACAGGAATGTCGAGGTGGATTTCTTCGGTGGCGAGCCGCTGATGGACTGGGATGTTGTTGTCGATACCATGGAATATGCGCGCACGTCCTATCCCGAGAAGATATGGCGCTTCACGCTGACGACGAATGGTTCTCTGCTGCGTGACGATATGTTTCCCATTCTGGAGGCATACGATGTATCCTTGGTCCTCAGCCTTGATGGAGGGCGCAAGACGCATGATGCCAATCGCGTTTTCAAGGACGGGCGTGGAACGTTTGACACCATCCTGGAACGTATCCAGCACTTCACGAAAACACGTGATGAAGAAGGCGGCTATTTTGTGCGCGGCACGTATGCCCGCAACACGCTTGAGTTCGCGCGTAGCGTCCGCGACCTTCATGAGCTTGGATTCAAATACATTTCCATGGAACCTGTCGTTCTCTCGGCTGAGTCAGCGTTGGCTCTTCAGTCAAGCGACCTTCCGGCCATTCGTGAGCAGTATGAAGAGCTCATTTCGTACTTTCTGCATGAGTTGAGGTCTGGCTCAGGGTTCGATTTCTTTCACTTCAAGCTGGATTTGGAGGCAGGCCCATGCCTGAGCAAACGTATCTATGGCTGCGGCGCGGGTGTCGAGTACATGGCCGTTGCTCCCAATGGAGACGTTTTTCCCTGCCACCAGTTTGACGGTATCGACAAGTTCAGAATGGGCAACGTTCTTTCGGACCCGGTGATTGATCGGCCCGATCTGGTCGCTGAGTTTGCCCATGCGAACTTTCTGTTTGCAAAGGACGCATGCAGTACCTGCTGGGCGCGGTTCTACTGCAGCGGAGGGTGCCTCGCAAACAACTATCTGATCAATGGAGACATCCTGAAGCCATATGAGCTGGGATGTGCCATTCAAAAAGAGCGGATTGAGGCTGCGCTAGTCGTGAAGGCAGCGGAGGTTCCTGAGGAAGGCGCATAGCGTCGACGCCAGTCGAGAGAACTGTGTGAAGCTGAATCGTGCCGCCCTGCGCCTTGTGCAAGGGGCGGCTGTTCATGTTGGGCCATCACATATCGGCGTTCGGTGTGACCCTCTACGATATCTGGAAATAAAAATGGTGCCGAGAGGCGGAATTGAACCGTCGACACGGGGATTTTCAGTCCCCTGCTCTACCAACTGAGCTATCTCGGCACT
>JBNAWM010000098.1:0-5108 GCA_049699855.1 Candidatus Cryosericum sp. | reverse complement strand
CATTCACACCAACGAGGCAGCCAGCGTGCCCATCCGCCTCATGGAGCTGGGCATTGAACCGTACCTGGTGGCCTCTTCGCTGGCGGGTGTGCTGGCCCAGCGCCTGGTGCGCATGATCTGCCCCGGATGCAAGACAGCATATGCCCCTTCGGATGCTGATCGGGCTCTGTACCGCGATGCAGGTCTGCCGGACCCGGCAGAGCAGTTGTATCGAGGCACGGGCTGTGCCTCGTGTGAGGGCTCGGGCTACATGGGACGTTCCGGCATTTTTGAAGTACTGGACGTGACGCGCCCGCTGCGCGAGTTGATTGAGCAGCGCCCCAGTGCCGAGCGTATCCGCGATGAGGCCCGCAAACAGGGGATGATTGACATGAAAACAGCTGGCTTGATCCGGGCAGCCGAAGGTATCACGACGCTGGACGAAGTCCGGCGCCTCGTCCCAGCAGGTGACTGATGCCAACGTGGAAGTATGAGGCCAAGAATGGCAGCGGGGTGACGGTGCGCGGTCTGGTCGACGCTCCGGATGCCATGGCCGGCTCTGACCAATTGGCCCAGCAGGGTTTGCTGGTCCTGTCTGTGCGCCGGCACCATGCGTTGTCCACGGCTTCGCTCAAAAACGCCGTCCTTGGGACACGCGTCCCTGCGCGCGAGATGGTCATGTTCACCGACCAGTTTGCCATGTTGATTGAATCCGGCCTTCCCCTGATTGACGCGCTGGGCATCCTGCGCGAGCAGACAGGCAGTGCAGTTCTCAAAGACGTCCTGTACAAAGCTGTCCAGGCAATTCGTGAAGGGTCAAGCCTTTCACAAGCCTTTGCCCGTTTTCCGACGGTCTTCCCCAACTCATACGTTGAGCTGCTGCGCGTTGCCGAAGCGAGTGGAAACCTTGACAGAGTCCTGAGAGCCCTTGCGGTGGACACGCAGAAGCAATATGACCTGCGGCAGAAGATTTCCTCGGCACTTGCCTACCCGAAGTTCGCCTTCACAGTCATCATCGGCGTCGTCGTGTTCATGCTGGCCTTCATCATGCCCAAGTTTGTCAGCCTGTACTCCAGCGCCAAGGCAGCACTGCCAACGCCCACGCGCATCGTCATGGCGCTGTCGGCATTCATCCGCCATGATTGGCTTTTTCTGGTGGCTGGCATTGTTCTGCTTTTCATGGCCTTCAGAGCGCTCAATCGCATTCCGTCGTTTCACCAAGCCGTCGACCGGATCACCCTGCGCGTGCCGGTCATCGGAGGCATTGTCTATATGGGTTCGCTGACCAGATTCACGCGCTCGCTTGGGCTGCTGCAGCGCAGCGGCATCAACGTGCTCGATGCCCTCCGCCTGTCCCGCGGCAGTCTGCAGAATGCGTGGCTGGAGGCGCATATCCCTGTTGTTCAGCAGTACGTCGAAGCCGGCCAGCCCATGTCCGACGGATTTGTTCATGCAGGGGTCTTTCCTCCCATGCTGGCCAAGATGACTGCCGTGGGTGAGCGCGGCGGGCGCGTCGATGCCATGCTGGACCGGCTGAGCTCATTCTGGGATGAGGACCTTGACCACCGCATCAAGCGCCTCTCCAGCCAATTGGAGCCCGCCATGATCGTGGTGCTGGGCGTGCTCGTGGGGTTCATCGCACTGGCGATGTACCTGCCCATGTTCAGCATGGCTCAGCTCATGAGCAGGTAACATTCGTGATCATGTTGAGTCGAGCACTTGACACACACCGACCATCAGCTAGAATGACAACTATGCAAGTCTGCACATCCCTACAGGAGGTCCAAATGAAGAGACAAAGGAAAGGTTTCACGCTTGTTGAACTGGCCATCGTCATCGCCATCCTCGGCATTCTTGCCGTCGTCGCGGTTCCGAAGTACCAAGGCATGGTTGCTGAAGCGCGGTCCGCTCAGGCAAAGGCGCAGCTTGGTACAATGCGGTCCGCCATCGCAATCTCTTACGCCAAGAACAAGGGCACATTCCCTACACTCGATGATGTCCAGAACGGCACGATTTTCGCTGATGGACAAACGCCGACCGTGGAAATAACGGACGCGAGTGGAACTGTCATCAGCAGCAAAACCGTGGTAGCTCCGACCACTGCAGGAACACTGACGCCAACAACGTCCGAAGGTGGGTGGATGTACGATGCTGTAGGAGGTTCAGGAGGAACAGGAGCAGGAAGGGTCATCATCAACAGCTCCTCCAAGGACCCCGCTACTAATCAAGCCTGGTCCAGCTACTAGAGATTTACTCTAGTACCATCTTGAACAAGGCCCACTTCGGTGGGCCTTTTCTTTATGAGTCTCCGTATGGAATTGGGCTGGTGCGGATCCCCGACTAAAGCACTCGGGGATGACGAAGGGGCTGCACTCGGGGATGACGGATTCTCTTGTCGTCTCCCCCGCGAAGGCGGGGGTCCATTCTCTTCGGGTTCACCGGTATGGATCCCCGACTAAAACATTCGGGGATGACGGAGGGAGCGAAGGCGGGGGTCCACTCTTGTTGAGCTTGCACTTGGCAAAAGCAGCACACCTGCTAAACTAGTGCCATATTTCTATGCCAATACTGCGGGAGTAACCGATGAATCGACAGTTGTGGGGCATTCAAATCACGGAATCGTCCATCACTGCGGTCCTTGTCGAGCGTGTGGGCGAGGGGTTCGCCGCTGCTCATGGTGCACAGATTGCACTTGCTGAAGGGATCATCGACCCCGACACGGGGATGTGCCGTGATGTGGCACGGCTGACACAGGCACTGGACAATTTGCGGCAGTCCGAGAACATCCGCGGCCCGGTCAGCCTCCTCTTGCCGGAGGCGGCGTATGTGTCGCGCCTGCTGCGCGTCCCGCCCATGAAGCCCCAGGAACTGGCCAAGGTCATCCGCAATGAGCTGTCCCGCTATGCGGCGTACCGGGGGGCTGACTTCCTGTTCGACTACACGTCAACGCCGGTGGGCGTTCAGCTTGCCGTCTACACCAGCTCCGTCAAGCGCGACCTGCTCGCCGTCTATCGCTCTGCCGCGCGCAAGGCCCGGCTCTCGGTCACTCTGATTGGAGACTCGCTGCAGGCGGCCGCACTCGCACTGGCATCTTTTACCGACGTCGACGTCACCCACCGGCCATGCATCGCAGTCATGTCGCGGGGTATGACACGCCTTGCGATTGTGGAGCAGGCCATCCAGGCCAGCAGCACGATCGACATGGGCTTGAATGAGCTTGCGAGCGACGCCTCTGCTCCACTGCTTGCCTCCCGCATCAAGTCGGCACTCTCCTTCTTCGAGCAGGAACTTTCGACGGAACCCGGCGACCTGTATCTCTCCACTGAGGACAAGCTGCCGGTGGACAAGATTCAGGAACTGGCCCTGCGCATCAACCGGCCTGTTCACGTGATCGCCTCCCAGCATCAGGAGAATATCTCCAGCACCGTTGCAGGGGTCGCCGTCCTGGGGTTCCAGCCAAGAAGGGCTCACGCCTGCAACAACCTCCTTGCCCACCTGGTGGCACAGCAGGCTGATCGCAGCCGAAAGTGGGTCGCGGCACTGATCCTGGTCATTCTGGCCAACGCCGCACTGGGTGCCACATGGCACTCCCTGACCGCTGGCTTCGCCGACCTGCGAGGCCAGGAAACCATTACTGCAAAGACGCTCACAGCAATCCGGCAGGAAACTGGACAGCTTGATACCCTGCAGACGCAGGCGACAGACCTGACAGCTCAACTCACGGCTCTTGCCAACATGCGCGCGCTTTCGGCGGCCAATTTCACCGCTGCCGACCTGCGCCTGCTGGCTGGTGCCATTCCGTCGGGTGTCTCGGTCACGCGGGCGCAGATGGCTGGTAACAGCCTCTCCGTCGATGGAGCCGCAACCACCTACGCTGCCATTGGCCAGCTGCTCCGCTCCTGGACTGCTACCAAGCTGGTTCAGGCAGGCAGCGTGAAGTTTGCACAAGTCGATCAGGGGTATCGGTTCCACTGTGACTTCCTGACGACCAAGGGAGGACAGCCATGAAACGCCGCCTTTCACCGGGTTCAATCCTGTTCATCGCCATCATTGTCGAAAGCATCGCAGCCCTCGCATTTATGGGCATCCAGGGATACCGCCTGCTGAGCCTGACGCGCAAACTCTCGGGCGAGACGACACAACTGGCACAGGAAAACCAGAAGCTGGACGCTGTGCTTGCCCTTCAGTCTCAGATAGCGAAGGACAAGAAAACGCTGGCCGAGCAACAGGCAAGCGGGGCACAGGTGGGTACTGACAAAGACCTTGTCGTCTTCGTCGAGAAGATGGATACGCTGGCACACTCCTCAGGGTTGAGTTGGGACAATTTCACCTATCAGGGGTTTACTGCCGTTGCAACCGCCGGATCGGGCTATCCGCCCAATCTCAAGTCAGCCAGCTTCATCCTTTCCGCCAAGGGCACATGGACGCAGTTCCTGACATTTGTCGACAAACTTGAGCAGTACCCAGGCGTCGTCTCGCTGGGAACACCGCTGGACCTGCCCTTCCTGGGAGGTGTCCGCGAGGCGCAGACTGTGCAGATCCCGATCAACTTTTACATGAGCTCGACCAACGACCCATCCTGGATGATCGAGAAAGCGGGCGCAATGACGCTCGTGCCTCCGGCTGGCACTCAGACAGCGCCACCTACGCCGTCAGCCGTGCCGGGAGCCCAGTAACACCAGGACCGCGTTAGTCTGAAGGGATATCCGGCTTCTCGTCCAGTTCGGCAGGAACGTCTTCGGCGTCGAGGACAGCCTGGGCTGCCGCGGCGTTCTCCTCATCCACCAAGATGTCAAAGGACCCAAAGGGCCCCTGGTAGATGGAGCCATACCCATCCCGGACTGAACGTTTGACCATGGCAGGAATGCCTGCAGCGTCCAGCAGTCCAACAATCATATCAGCTTCCAGCTCGTCCGCAGCGGTCGTGATGGCAACCAGTTTTGTATCCATGATTGTAGTATAGCAGCAGCACAAATGTCTACAAGCGCTCTGGGGTCAGCGCTCTGGGGTCAGGTGGTAACTCCGCGACAAGTGGTAAGCACATAGCGAGAGGGCATGTATCCCCGACTAAAGCATTCGGGGATGACAGAGGAGTCGACATTCGGGGATGACGGAGAAAGAGAGTGCCA
>JBNAWM010000097.1:0-5214 GCA_049699855.1 Candidatus Cryosericum sp. | reverse complement strand
TACTTCTTCTCGGGGAGATTTGGAGTGATGAACCAGTCATACGTGAGAACGCCCAGGACGCCGCCGATGAGAGGCATGAGAACGGGGACGACAATCCAGTAGGCGCCGGTGAACAGACCCTTCGTGCCAGCGATGGCGCCGAAGATACGGGGGCCAAGGTCACGAGCCGGGTTGATAGCATAGCCGCTTGGTCCGCCAAGGGAGAGGCCAACGGCAAGAACGGTACCGCCAACGATCAGGGCACCAAGGTTGTCCTTGAGACCCATGTTCCTGGCGTCGCCAGAGGCAAGGATGCCCCAGAGCAGGACGGCGGTTCCAAAGATTTCTGCGATGGCTGCAACAGTCATGCTGTAAGGGCCGGTTGCCGTGGCAGATCCAGCTCCCCAGAAGGTCTGACCGAAGACAGAACCAGGACCGGTGCACCATACGTTGGGCATGCCAGCACCCTTGAGACCATCAAGGTAGACAAGGAAGACGCCAAAGGCGCCAAGGAATGCACCGACCATCTGGGCGATCCAGAAAGGAATGACCTTTGCCCAGGAGAAGCCGCGCTTTACGGCCATGGCAAGGGTAACAGCCGGGTTCAGATGCGCACCGGAAACTCCACCAGAAACGTACACGGCAATGATAACCGCGAATGCCCAGCCGATTGTTATGGTGTTCCAGTTATACCCACCAGCAGCAAGGCGTGGGGCAAGACCAACGTTGGCAACGACGCCATCGCCGAGCAGAATCAGGATAAAGGTACCAAAGACTTCTCCGATCAACTCTCCAAACAGACCGTTCTTCTTCATTCTGCTGTCTCCTTTTTTACATGCAGGATAATGATGCTTGTGGAAACCAGTTCAACAGTGACTCTTGAAGCTTGAACTCTCTGTTACCTAACGTCGACCTTCCGTTCGCCTCCTTTCCTTCCGACATCACCAGCTATGGGAACCCGGCGGCAGGAAAGCAGCCTCCCGCCTGCACACATCCCCACTTTTCGCACAATAACACATTCGTCAAATTTTGCAAGCGTTCTCAGCACCAATACACATTCTGTGGCAGGCAATCTGCTATTGCACGCCGATCCGCTCCCTCACCAGCGCCCGCACTGCAGCAGCGTTTTCCTGCTCAAGACTCTCTTCCGCCAGGTATCGGAGTTCACTGATATTTAGCGTGCGCGCGAGGATCTTGGCCGCCGGGATGGATCCGGGTGCCATGCTCAGCTCCTTCACGCCAAGGCCCAGCAACAGCGGCATCGCAACAGGGTCTGCCGCAAGCTCTCCGCACACCCCGACCCACTTGCCCATCTCCTGGGCTCCCCGGACGGTCCGATCGATCAGCCGCAGCACCGCCGGGTGCAGGGCGTCCTGCAGGTAGGCGACATCGCTGTTTCCGCGTTCCGCCGCCATGGTGTACTGCGTCAGGTCATTGGTTCCGATACTGAAGAAGTCCACCTCGTGCGCAAAGACTTTAGATAGCAGAGCAGCGGCAGGGATTTCGACCATGATGCCAACGTCGACCGCCGCCGCAACCTGCATGCCGCGTGCCAGCACCTCCTCCCGCGCCTCTTCCAGCAATGCACGTGCGCGACGCAGCTCTCCAATGTCCGCGACCATCGGGAACATGATCTTGATGTTGTGGCCCGGCGACGCCCGAAGGATCGCTCGCAGTTCCGCCTTGAAGAAGTCGGGCTCGTCCAGGCAGAGGCGCAGAGCACGCTTGCCAAGGAATGGGTTCTGTTCCTGTTTCTGTGGCAGGTATGCCAGCGGCTTGTCGCCTCCCACGTCCAGCGTCCGGATAATCAGCGGACGCCGTTCCATGGCGTCTGCTATCTGCTGGTAGACGGCGGCCTGCTCGTCTTCCTGCGGCGTATCGGTGCGACCGATGAACAGGAACTCGGACCGCAGAAGACCAACACCATCGGCTCCGGCATCCAGCGCCGTCCGGGCATCGCTGGCAGAACCGATGTTCGCAACGATCTCAACCGGAATGCCATCCTTGCTGACGGCGGGCGCGTGACTGGACTTCAGAGCTTGTGCCTGCTGATCGCGCCAGTCTGCGATCTTCTTTTCATACGCACTTGCCACCTCCGGGGATGGCGAGATCCAGACCTGGCCAGCAGATCCGTCTACAATGAGCTGGGTTCCCTCGGCCACCTTCGCCAGGCCTTCACCGCAGCCCACCACCGCCGGAATGCCCAGAGTTCTGGCAAGAATCGCGCTGTGAGAGGTGGCGCCCCCTCTCTCGGTGGCCACGCCGAGAACCATGGCCCGGTCCAGCCGCGCAGTGTCGGAGGGTGACAGGTCAGTTGCTACCAGGATCCCTGGCGCAGCAATGTTCAGTGCGGCCGCTCCGCCGTTCAACTGAAGCAGGACCTGCCTGCCAATGTCGGCGACGTCGGCAGCCCGCGCCCGCATGTACTCGTCCTCGATCCTGCCAAAAGCGGCCACCTCCTCCTGAATGGCGTCGCTCCACGCCCAAGCTGCATTTTTGTGTTCCGCCACGATCGATTGATGCACCTTCTCCAGGAGGTCCGGATCTTTCAGGAACATCAGGTGGGCGTCAAAAATGGCTGCGTCATAGGTCGTTGCTGATTTGGTAAGCTGCTGTCGCAGCTGCTCCGTCGAAGAACGGACCACCTCGAGTGCCTTCGACAGGCGTTCCCATTCCGCGTCTGCATCGCCCGCCGTGTGACGGTCCACCACAGGTTCTGCCAGCTTCATCACGACCGCCGGCCCTGCCGCGTAGCCGGGAGAAGCCGGGATGCCCACGAGCCCGCCGTCAAACGTTTTGCTGACACTCTCGGTGCGTGCTGCTGCAGCCGGTGTAGAAGCCGGCGCCTCGGTGCCTTCCCCGAATTCGTTCTCGGCCGCCTTCTTCAGCGCATCCAGTGCGGCAGCCGCATCCGAACCCATTGCCCAGACATGAATGGTCTCGCCCTGCCGCAATCCCAAGCTGGCCACCGCATTAATGCTTTTTGCATTGGCCCGCTTTGCCTCGCTTCCAACTCGCGCAATCTTGATGTCTGCCTGATAGCGTCCAGCCGTCTGCACGAACACTGCAGCCGGCCGTGCGTGGAGTCCCAGCTTGTTGCGTATCTCGATCAGCGCATCGGCAGCGGCCCCTGATGCGACTTCTGCCGGCGGCTGTTCCTGAACCGCGCCGCTCTCCTCGGGAGGCGAAAGTTGAGAACTCTTGTTGCCAAGAGACCCCTCAGCCTCGGCCTGCACCTGGGCCAGCGTCCCGCCCATGCTGGCCTGAATGGCGGCAGACACCGCTCCCTCGACGATGGGAGCCGAACTCAGGAGAAACTTGCCCTTCCGCTCTGGCGGCAGAAGGTCCAGTGCCATCTCCGCACTCAGGACGGCGCTGCCCATATCCATCAGCACAAGCACCCCGTCATCGCTGTATGCTGTCTCCATCGCTTTTGCAATCTCCTCGGCATTGGTGCCCAGGGGGCTGCTCTCATCGCCCGTTCCTGCCGCTGTCGCAATGACCAGCGGAGACTGCTGTGTCATGAGTCGGGCCAGTTCGGCAGCTCCGCGCACAAGAGAAGGACTGTGTGAAACAAGCACAAGGTTTACCATGGCTTCACCTCAATCATAGTAGTACCACGCATACATAGTCTGTCCTGACTATAACCAGCATGAAAAAAAAGTCCAGTTCCCCGCCCGAGTGCTCACTCCTGCTTCGCTTATCTCCACCATTCCATGAGAATCGCACCCGATGTCATGCCGGCACCAAAGGAAACCATCAGCACCTTGTCTCCATTCTTGAGGATTCCACTCTGATAGATTTCATCCAGCGCAATGGGAATGGAAGCCGAGGAGGAATTTCCATACTTGTCGATCGTGACAACAACTTTCTCCATCGGTATGCCCAATTTCTGCGCACCTGCCTGAATGATGCGAAGGTTTGCCTGGTGGGGGATGAACCAGTCGACACGCTCCAGGGGTAGTTGTGCCTTATCCAGTACTTTTGTCGAAATCCGTGAAATCTCACGGACAGAGAACTTGAACACGTCTGAACCATCCATTTTGGTGAAGTAGGCTCGTTCCCGCAACACTTTTTCGTTGAACGGCATGCGCGATCCACCGGCGGGAAAGGTGAGATGCTGGGCGAGCGAGCCATCGGCATAGAGCTCGGATGCCAGTAAACCCCCGCGAGTTACACTGCTCAAGACGGCAGCCCCTGCTCCATCGCCAAACAGCACATAGGTCCCACGATCGGTATTGTCCATCATCCTTGTAATGACTTCTGCCCCGATGACCAGGACATGCCTGTACATGCCCGATTCGATGAATTGAGCGCCAACTGTAGCCGCGTACACCCAGCCCGGACATCCCGCCTGCAGGTCAAACGCTGCAGCATTCCTTGCTCCAATCCTGTCCTGCACGAGGCAGGCCGTGGCAGGGTACAGCATGTCTGGGGAATTTGTCCCGACGATGATCAGGTCTATCTCATCAGCAGAGAGATTGGCATCCTTCAGCGCTCGTTCAGCTGCAATCACGGCAAGGTCGCTGGTCGCCTGATCCTCTCTCGCAAAACGCCGTTCAACAATCCCGGTCCGCGCCCTGATCCACTCGTCACTCGTGTCGAGAATCTTCTCGAGGTCCGCGTTGGTAACGACGAGTTCAGGAACGTAACTGCCCAGTCCGACAATGCCTGTCATAAGCCACCACCTTCACCAAGAGTCTCGCGATGGACAAAAGCCGCATTCAGGACACCGTCTGCAACCAGTACATCATCGCGGTAGATTTTACACTCGCTTCTTGCAACGTTGTGTCTGAACAAAATGAGTCTTGATTTTACAATGAGCGTCTGCTCAGGAACGACCTTCTTCAGAAACCTGAACTTCTCCACACTGGCGAACAACCCAAACAGGTCGGAATAGTCCGGTACGGTCAGGACCGTGCACGCCGACACCTGCGCCGCCATCTCCACGAGAATGACGCCAGGGACAATCGGCATCCCGGGGAAATGCCCTCTGAAGAACTCCTCGTTACCGGTGAAGGTCCTCCTGCCGGTCACGCTCTTCCCTGGCATGACATCCATCAACTCATCGACGAACAGGAACGGCTCTCGCTGCGGAAGCAGCCTCTCGATGTCCTCCCTCTTCAGAACCGGTGCCTTCTCATTCTTATCCAAGCGCAACCTCCTTGTACGACGGCACGCTGCCGTGCTGATTTGCAAGTATAGCATCCAGAGCCGGTTCTGATTCTTCACGAT
>JBNAWM010000096.1:0-5363 GCA_049699855.1 Candidatus Cryosericum sp. | reverse complement strand
GCCCGGAACGACCTGAACTGTCAAAGCAGATCCTTGAGACAGTCCCTGACTGGAACCTGCGGCTTCTCGTGCGTCCCGGCATCACCGGCTTCGCTCAGGTGCAGGGACGGTATGTGACCGCACCAAAGGACAAACTGACCATGGATTTGGCGTACATCCGTGCGCCCTCACTGTTCCTGCGTGACCTGACCATCATCCTGCACACCATGAAGATGTTCTTCCTGCCCGACCGCCGCGGCTAGTTCTTTGGGGTCAGGTGGTAACTATTCCCAAGGTGGTAAGTTCAGGGATTGGGGCGGAGAAAAAAGAAACCACCAGCGGACGCTGGTCCCCGACAGAAACATTCGGGGACGACAGAAGCGAACGGATGCTGGTCCCCGACAGGAACACTCGGGGATGACGGAAAGGAACGGACGCTAGTTCACTGCATGAAGGCTGGCATCGTCTGTGGTTGAAGATAATAGTCTGCCAGGAAGTGTGCGATGAGGAACAGGATGGTCAGGTTAGTTGCCATGAGCGCCGTCCAGCTTCTCTATCACAATGCCAAGGTCCGTGCGTGTCCTCAAGTAGATGCGTAGGCCGCTTGTCTTCAGCCTCTTTTGAAGAGGAGAGGGTTTGAGATTCATGCGCGCCGCCAGGGCCTTCTGTTCGAATTGCTCGTCGTACAGGTGATCGTCCAGGAGTCTGTGAAACACATCTCTCTGCGTCACGTTCCATTTGGACTTCACAAACTCCGTGCACGCGAGCGCATCGTTGAGCCAGGGGACCAGATCCTTTTCTCCACAGCGGAAGGCAAGATGATTGACGCCATAGTCGTCGTTGTCATGGATGTACTTAATGGCTTCCCGGGCAAACCAATAGGCAGGACCATCTGCGCCTATACTCTTGTCCGGGTCTATGGATGTTGAAATGTCTCCCACGCCCATCCCATAGCGAAATTCGGAGGGCTCCATTTTCCAGGAGATCGTATCCAGGATGTGAAAGATTGCCCTTGTTGGCCTCAGGAGTGCCTGGAACTCATCGCCCAGCGTAATGGTGAATTTTGATATCAGGCAGTCTCCAAACGCCTTGCCAGGCCCGCAGTCATGGTTGATACCGTCGAGCACTGTTGCCAGTTTCTTCTGAACGTCGCTCCTGTCTTGTGCGTGTCGCGACTGAATCATGTCTCCAATAACTGCAAGATATGGCACCGTGAGCCTCCTTGCTGAAGGTTGACCAGGAACTTCTTCCCTCGAAGAATACCTTGTTCGTGGGGCAAATACCCGAGAATCGCCTTTATGACGGATAGTACACGAAGTATCCGTTGCAGCGGATATATCCAAAAATCGCCGCTCAAACGGATATTCAGATTGTACATGGTGCAACGAAAAATGCAAGGATGCCACAGGGTCAGGTGGTAACTAGTCCCAGGGTGGTAAGTTCAGGGACTGGGGCGGAAAGAAAAGGGACCACCAGCGAGCAGACGCTGGTCCCCGACACAAACATTCGGGGACGACGGAGAGCGAACGGATGTGGGTCCCCGACACAAACATTCGGGGACGACAGAGAGGAAGGGACGTGGGTCCCCGACAGAGTCACTCGGGGACGACGAGTTTGAAGGGATTCTGATGTCCGACTGCGCTATGCGCTCCTGAGCCGGTGAGCCAGCCCCTTGAAGCGGACGATGATCTGCTGCCAGCCATCGAGGTGAAGGGCGATACTGCAACCGGCGTAGGCCAGGGCGGCGACACCAGACACAACCATGGTGCGGATGAGGAGTGGAATGAAGGCGGTGACCGCATTCAGCCAGCCGATGCCCAGCCAAGCAATGAGCCCCACGGGGATGGTGGCCACGATGGTTTTGAGGACTTCGCTGGTTAGCGGGTAGGGCTTGGCCGACTGGTCCTCCGTGCGGAAGTAGCGGCGCAGGAGCAGTGCATAGATGATGGTGCCCAGCGTGACCGTGATGGTCGTGGCCAGGGCGATGCCGGCAGCCCCCAGGTACTTGCTCAGGATGATGTTGCCGGCCATGTTGGCGCCCACGATGCCCAGGCTGATGAGCAGGGGTGTCACCGTGTTCTTGAAGGCATAGAAGACCTTGGCCAGAACCGGCAGGACCGCCTGGAAGACGAGACCCAGGGCATACATCTGCACACACGCGGCGGTGATGGTGGTCGCGGTGGCATCAAAGGCTCCGCGCTGGAACAGGAGGCGCACGATGGGGGATGCCAGGACGAGGATGCCCACAGCCGAGGGGATGACGATATATGCAAGAAAGGCCACGGTGCGGCGTACCTTGTCGTCCATGGCGTGCAGGGCCGAGCCGTCGACGGCCATGGAGGAGAAGGAGGGGAAGATGGCGGTGGCGATGGGCGCGGCCAGCAGAGTGATGGGCAGGGTCCAGACCCGGTTGGAGAAGTTGAGGGCGGCGATGGCCCCTTCGGGCAGACTGGAGGCTACCCAGCGGTCCACGGTGACGTTGAGGGCGGCGACGCCGCCAGACAGTACCAGTGGCATGAGCAGAGCAGCAAACTGCAGGATGGCAGGCCAGTCCATGTGGCGCACGTCGAAACGGCGGAAGAAGCCGTACCGCTTGCTGGCCAGCAGGACGATGAGCGGAGCAAAGCTGAAGGCGCCAAGAAGGGTCTCTCCAATGGTCCAGGCATGGATGCCCAGGCGTGAGGAGAACAGCAGCAGGCTGGCCACGACAGCCACATTGCCGATGAGGGACCAGATGAGGGCGACGAGGAAGCTCCGCTCGGCCTGCAGGAGTCCGGTGAACAGGCCGGCCAGGACCATCATGAAGCCCATAGGGACCAGCAGGCGCGTGACTTGGACCGCCAGACCGTAGCGGTCGCCCTCGAAGCCGTGAGCAAACACGTGTACCAGCTGAGGGGCGAAGATCCAGACACCGACGCACACGAGGGCGAAGACGACGCTCCACACCAGCGTGACCTGATCCACCAGGACGCGGGCGCGGTCCGGGTCCTCCTGCTTGTGGCCCAGGTACCAGGGCACGATGAGCGTTCCAAGCCCTCCCGCAAACAGGCCGAGCACCAGACTTGGGACCATCATGCCCACCAGGAAGGCGTCGGTCTGGCCTGTGGCGCCGAATTGCTGGGCGATGATCACCTCGCGGGCAAAACCTACGAACTTGCTGAGGAAGGTGACGACGGCGATGAGGACAGCTGCCTGAGCGGTTGTCTGCTTGTGCAGGAGACGTGTCAGGGATGATCTGCGCGACGCCATGAGCTTGTGATCATTTTCGGACAACACCAGCGTGCCTCCCTTTCTTGAAATAGCCTAAGTAGTATAGCTCCGGCTCTCGCCCTGTCTACCCCGGGGCCAGCGGTTTGCAACTTTTGCAGGATGCTTCGTGGACCAAGCTGTCTGTTTGGTGCTCAGGAGTGCGTGCAGACGGCGAACTTACCACTGGGTGGCTAGTTACCACCTGACCCCAAAGAGGGCGATGCGCGCGGTGGTGAGCGAGACGTCGTAGGTGGAGGCGAGCAGGCGCGCCAGCTGGTCGAGGGTCGCCTCGGACGGGGGCGGGCCGCCGGCGTAGGCCTCACGCAGGACCGTCACGCTGGCAAGGACCGCGGCGCGCGGCAGGAGGAGCTCGGCGGCAAAGGCGTCGCAGATGCGCTCGCGCCGGGACTGGTCGGGCAGGGCGCGCAGGTAGGAGCGCAGGAGGATCTCGCTGAGCTCGTGCGCCAGGGTGAAGCGGTAGCGGGTGGGCTCGTCCCGCCGCAGGCCCTCGCGGATGGCCGTGTACGCCTCGCCGTGCTCGAACACGGTACAGCCGAGGACACCCGTCGTCAGGGGAAAGTCGTCGAGGGAGGTGCACAGTTCGTCCGCCAGGGCATCGAGGTCGACCACGGTCGTGCCGGCGATGATGCGCGGAAAGTGCCGGCGCACATGCTCGGCGTACTCCATGAGGCGGGGCGTCAGCGGCGCCCTACCGTCCACGTCTGCCCCGATAGATTCCCACCTAGCGACCTTCTTCGTCATTCCCGCGAAGGAACGTCATCCCCGAATGTCTCTGTCGGGGATGGCCATCCGCATGGCCCGTGCCTGTCTTACTTTCCACGTCTGCCCTTCCCCGGTCGTGCGTCCCGGATGTAGGAGATGAAGGCGTGCACTGCCTTGATGTCCTCGGGCGAGAGGTCCCCCTGATGGCGCAGTGCCACGTCCAGCTCGTCCCGCGGTGCTATCGGTTTCTCGTCGCGCATGAGGTCGGCCAGTTCGACGCCGAATGCGGCGGCCACCTTGGCGGCCGTGCGCAGGTTGGACGACTCTCCCTCGAGGATGGCTCCGACGGCACCGGGCGAGATCCCGGCCGCTGCTGCCAGTTCGCGCTGGCTCCAGCCGCGTTGTGCCAGCAGTGTCTGTACGTTGTCCCTGAATCCCATTCTCTCCTCCTCTCCCTTCTCATGTGGTGGATCATGCCGCGCCCCGTCCTTCGCATGGCGACGGGTGCGGGGCATGGTCTTCTTGTTGTGGCACCCATATTATACACGACAGTGCAAAAAAGTACACACGCGATTGTGGAGCAAGACCTTGCATTGTTGAAAGATTGTATAAAATAATGCACACAAGGGAGGGTTGGATGAAAAGAAAGGACGACTGGTTTCTGCCACTGTACGAGGGTTTGTTTCCTGCTATCGTGGGCATGGCACGCAACTATGCACGGACATGGGGGCTGGATGCCGATGACTTGATCCAGGTCGCGGGGTACGCGCTGTGGTCCTCCTGCGTCCGCTACAAGGATCGTCCACTGGAGGAGCAGCTGCGCATCGGCAACACCGTTGCGCGGCGTACCATGCTGCACTGGTGTGACCACGAAGGCCACGCGCCGACGTACCTGGGCACGGCGGGCGCGTCACCCTGGTTCACCGTCGGCACGGGCGAGGCATTCCTTGCCCCGCAGGAGGAGTCATGAGCGACCGGGCGGCACGGCCGGGGACAGCGGAGATCGCCGGGCGCGTCACCCTGGGCCTCACCATGATCGACCGGGGCAGAGCGGCCATCATTCGCGACCGCTGGTGGCGTGAGCGCACCTGGCCGGCGATCGCCAGGGAGCGGCATTGCTCGGTGACCACCGCGGTGACCCGGTACAAGCGGGGCATGGAGGAGCTCAAGCGTGCCATCCTGCTGATCGAAGGGCGGCTTCCTCAGGAGGAGGAGCAGAAGGATGGGGCGAACAACGAAAACGATCGTTCTGGAGCTGAAGAGGAAGAAACTATATAACTTGATATACAAGACAGCGCTTGACTTGTACAGCAAGATATATATGATGCCATGCAGGAGGCTCTGCATGAGCATAGTAGTGCGTAAGGTAGGCGGAAGGGAGTACGCGTACGAGGCGCACCGGGAGGGTGCCC
>JBNAWM010000095.1:0-5426 GCA_049699855.1 Candidatus Cryosericum sp. | reverse complement strand
CGGGTTTTCCTTCAAGCGGTCTTCCAGGTTCACGTGCATGTAGGTTCCTCCTGTCGTACCCAAATGCTCAAGACTTCAAGAGTAGTTCTATCCGTCTGGAAAAAAACTGCAACGCCAGTGATAAAGTGTCACGCGATACCATGTGAATAATATAACGTGACTATAGTCATGACTATACATAGATAGCTGGGCGTGTCAAGCCGGCGAGACAGTCAATGGTGGGTGGCACGATGGGCTGTGCAGAGCAGGCACCGGTGCATGGCGAGTGTGAAGGGCCGAGAGGGTGTGGGGGAGCTGGTGGAAGGGAGGCAGCTTGACCGGCGAGGTGGCTCTGGTAGAATGCTGTGCCATGAGTGGACCTACCAGCAGTACTGCAGTCAGAAGCTCCAGAGGGCGACGCCTGGTCCTCGCGGTGATCCTGCTGGTCGCTGCTGCGGCCCTGGCCGCCGCCTTGGCAATGGCGCATGCTCTGCCGCCCACGGGGGTGGCAGTGCAGCGGCACGTCCGGATCGCCAGCACAGACCGCTTGCTGGTGGTTTCTCCTCATCCCGATGACGAGTCGATCGCGTGTGCCGGGCTTATCCAGCAGTCTCTCGCCGCAGGGGCTCAGGTGAGAGTGCTGTGGATGACCGCGGGGGACCACAACATTGTTGGTCCTCCCCTTCTTTGGAGGAAAGTAGCAGTCACACCTGTCCAGTTCCGTGCTATTGGCCGGAGAAGGATGCAGGAGGCGAAGGCCGCCGCTGCGGTCCTGGGGCTGCAGCCATCAGATCTCATCTTCCTGGGATATCCCGATGGCGGCCTGTCCAGCATCTTCATGAAGGCCTGGACCAGCGAACCCTATCGGAGCGGCCTCACAAACGCTGAGAGCGTTCCTTATGCTGAATCGCCGGTAATCGGCCAGCCTCAGACTGCCACGAATCTGCTGACCGATGTGGAGCAGGTCATGTCATCCTTCCATCCGACGATTGTTGCCTATCCCAATTTCATCGATGCGCATCCCGATCACCAGGCAACGGGGCTGTTTGTGACCGCGGCGCTCGCCGACCTCCACATGAAGCCGCTGTGCCTCGAGTATCTTGTCCACGTCAGGGGGTGGCCGAGGCCCCTGCGCTATGCGCCGCTGGCAAGTGATTACGCTCCCACAGCCGTGGCAGCCCTGGGGCTGACTCAGGCGGTTGTAGAGCTGACGCCTGAGCAGGTAACTGTCAAGGCCAGGGCGATCAAGGCGCACGCCTCGGAGCTCCTTCCCCTGGCGACACTGATTGCGTTTGCGCGGCGGACGGAACTGTTTCTGCTTCCAGCGGGCCTGAATCAATCGGAGGATCCCGCACGCACTGCCCGGTTCTTCTTTCCGCTCAGTCGGTCGGACGACCAGGAGCGCCCCGTGATTCAGCGCTTCTCGGCGAGGCAGACGCAGGAGGGGCTCCAGCTTTTGCTGGACTGTGGCCGGCCGCTCAATCGCTTGGAGAGCCTGGATCTGTTCATATTTCCGCTTCCCGTGGCAGGAACGTTCGGCTCGGCGCCAAAGCTGCGCATCGTGTATCACGGTGGCTCGGCGGCCGCAGAGGTTTCGGACCTGATGCATCCCGAAATTCCATCCGTGCGCCTTGCACTTTTCCGCTCAGGAACATCCCTCTCCCTGACGCTGGACCGCAGGATGACGGGAGGAGCGGCCCAGGGGGTCTTTGTCCGTATCGAGAAGGGCACCAGTGACATTGACCTTGTCCGGAGCCGAACCGTCTGGATCTCCCTGAAGCCGGCAATGTGATGGCCGGGGTTGTCCCCTGGGTCAACAAAAAAAGCGGCGCGTATGCGCCGCTTGTTTTTTCTGTGCCAGTACCTGCTACTTCTTGGCGATAGCGTCCTTCAGGGCCTTGCCGGGCTTGAAGAAAGGAGCTTTCTTTTTCGGAATGGTGATGGCCTTGAGGGTCTTGGGGTTGACGCCCTTGCGAGCCTTGCGCTCCTTGACGCCGAACGTGCCGAACCCGACGAGTGCAACCTTGTCGTTCTTCTTCATGGCTTCCTTGACGGCGTCCATGAACGCGTTGACCATGACTTCGGATTCCTTCTTCGTCATCTTGGTCATCTCTGCGATCCTGGCTACAAGTTCTCCCTTGTTCATGCGATCTCCTTTCCTGTTTTTGCCACGCTTTTCCCCGTAGCTGGGAAGGTACGCACGTAGTATAGCACATTTTTGCAAAATCGGGTAGTTTTATAATCGCTCCTGATGTGAGATGACAGCGACAGCCGCCCCTGATGGGACATCACCGCGTGGTGATAGACAGTTCTGAAGCTGCTTGCGAGGGTTGGACGGGAAACATGCCCCCCATGCCAGATAAACCGGAACGGACCCAAAAATCTCCAACATTGACCGAGGAAAAGTGGAAGGCGATCCGTTCAGACATCCTGATCGTGGTCATGCCGCAGTAACGGGAGGACATTTCCTTGGTGTTTGTGCCCGATGACAGAGCGGGAGCGGGAGCATTCGGCGTGAGCATGGGAATCCGAGGCATCCCCTGTGGCCGGGTGGCGCTTGTCTGGATGCTGACAGGACCGGCTGGCAGAAGTGGTGTGGAAAGAGCCTCATTTCGTATATACTATCTGTGAATGACTGGTTTCCGCAGCCTGAGGAGGTTTATATGACGATAGATGACAAGCTTGCAGAGTTGGGAGTGACACTGCCTCCGTCAGGGGCGCCAGTGGGCAGCTACGTGCCTGTCAAGGTGAGTGGTCCTCTGGCGTTTGTTTCCGGAATGCTGCCTCTTGTGGAGGGGCACCTGGCCCAAACCGGCCGGGTTGGAGATACGATTGCGACGGAACAGGCATATGAATGCGCGCGCATCTGCGCCATCAACGGCCTTGCCGCCCTGAAGAGCGCTCTTGGTACGCTGGAGCGGGTGAGGGGTGTTGCCATGGTGCAAGGATTTGTGCAGGCGGCTCCCGACTACGTGGACGTGCCCAAGGTGATCAACGGTGCTTCTGATCTGCTCGTTGCTCTTTTCGGCGATGCTGGTCGCCATGCACGCTTTGCGGTCGGAGTTGCCTCGCTGCCGATGAATGCTCCCGTCGAGGTGGCTATCATCGTTGAGCTCACGCCCTGAGGGTGGCGGGTTCTGTATCTTCGGGGGTCAGCATGAGCATGAAGAATGGAGAGTCTGATGAGGGAGGGTCCTGCATGACCAATGAAGTACGCATCGTTCTCAATATCAATGGCACCGATTATCATGTCACAACACAGACCAACAGAACGCTTACTGAGGTTCTCCGCGAGGACCTGGGACTGCTTGGCACCAAGATTGGCTGCAACAAGGGTGAGTGCGGTGCGTGCACGGTCATCATGAACGGGCGGTCCGTAACCAGCTGTCTTGTGCTGGCAGTGCAGGCCGATGGGGCGACCATCACGACGATTGAAGGACTGGCGAAGGATGGAAAGCCGTCGCCCATCGAGCAGGCCTTTGTTGAGGAAGGCGCTGTGCAATGTGGTTTTTGTACGCCGGGCATGGTGATGTCCACCGAGGCACTGCTTTCGTCGAACCCGCATCCGACCGAGGCCGAAATCAAGACCGCCCTTGAAGGGAATTTGTGCAGGTGCACGGGCTACGCCAAGATCATCGCCGCCGTACAGAAGGCAAGCCAGCGAGGCGAATGACTGCTGCAATCGTCCTGGCCGCCGGCCACGCTGACCGGATGGGCTCAAACAAGCTGCTCCTGCCGCTGGGTTCCGGCACTGTCGTGGGGCAGGTTGTTGTGACAGCGCTTGCCGCCTGTGACAGGGTGGTCGTCGTGATCGGACTGCACGACCAGGAGACGAGGACTGCCGTGGAACGAGCCGCCCTGGAAGCAGGTGCCCGCGAGCGGACCGAGGTGGTGGAAGCCGCCATCTATGACCCAGGAATGTTCATCTCGGTTCAAGCCGGACTGCGGCACGTTGCAGGCGCAGACGTGGTCCTCATTTTTCCGGGCGACATTCCGCTTGTGCTGCCGCAGACGGCATGTGCAGTGCTGGACGCCATCGTGCACGGCCCTGCCGACATCGCGGTTCCGGGTTTTGGCGCGCGCAAAGGGCATCCCCTGGCAATCGCTGCGCGGCATGTTCCGGAGCTGCTGGGGATGTCGGAACATGCTACATTGCGCGAATTCATGGCCCGTCACCCAGCGACGACGATTGTGGTTCCCGTGGAGGATCCCGGCATGTTGCTGGACATGGATACTCCGGAAGACTATGAGGCTGTCCGCAGGCGGTTCGACTATGCTGGAACATCCACCAAGGAGGTTCGATGAATTCCATCTATCAGGAGATAGCAAGGCTGGAACAGGAAGGACGCGAATTCGCTGTCTGTACGGTTGTCGATGTCCAGGGATCTTCGCCTGCGCATGCCGGTTTCAAGATGGTCGTGCTACCGGATGGCACGCAGCTGGGGACCGTAGGTGGGGGCACCCTCGAGCTGAGCGTCCTTGCGGCGGCGCGCGAGGTTATCGCCGAACGGAAGCCGCGCATGATCTCCTACGACCTGAATGCCGGTGGCAAGGCCAGCATCGGCATGGTCTGCGGCGGCCAGATCAGCCTGTACATCGAGTATGTCGGCAGCCGGCCCCAACTCTATATCTATGGAGCGGGACACGTCGGGCGGTCGCTGGCGGGCTTCGCGTCGCTGGTGGGCTTCGAGGTGACGATGATGGACGATCGTCCGGAGTTTGCCACGCCGGCACGCGTGCCGGAGGCACACCACTTCCTGACGGGCGATTTTGTTGAACTGATCCAGGCAGCCCACTACGACTCTCAGGGCTACCACGTGATCCTCACCGACAAGCACGTGAGCGATGAAGTGGTTCTGAAAGCAATTCTGGAGCGCAAGCCGGGCTATCGCTACATTGGTATGATCGGTTCAGCATCAAAGGTGCTGGACGTGTTCCGCCACCTTGCGAGGGCTGGAGTGGACAGAGAGGATTTAGCACGCGTGTATGCGCCGATCGGCATCGATCACGGCGGTCAGACTGCCGAGGAAATCGCCCTGGCCATCTGCGCCGAGCTCATAGCAGCGCGGCACGACCGTGTGCTTGCGGATTCCATGAAGGGCAAGGTCCATGTCATTGACCAACTGGAGAACAAACCATGATCAAAAACTTCGAGTATCACGCAGCGCACGACCTGGGCGAGGCGCTGCAGCTGGCTGAGCAGTTCGGGCCGCGGAAGCGGTTTTTGTGCGGTGGGACTGACATGATGGTCCGACTGAAGGAAGGTCTGGTGCGGGAAGATGTGATCATCGACCTTTCGCGTGTTGCCGAACTGGATGGTGTGCGCGAGGAATCCGGCGTGATTTATGTTGGCGCTGGCACCCGGCACGCTGACCTTGCCGTGTCGCCTCTGCTGCTGGAGCATGGGCGCGCACTTGCCCTCGCCGCCTCACGGGTGGGCGGGCCGC
>JBNAWM010000094.1:0-5545 GCA_049699855.1 Candidatus Cryosericum sp. | reverse complement strand
CCTTTCTGGTTCCGATACGTCTGGCGGCTGTCCGCTGCAAGCACAATTCCTTCGGGAATCGTAACATTGATACCAAGTGACATGCGTCACCTCCCATGCGATACTATCCCTTATAGCATGAGCAGGTTTGGCGCAAACGCAACCCTTTTTTCTGCAAAAGGCGCTGAGACGGCCGAAGCGGTCCTGTGAAAAAGGCCTTGGTCCTACGGTGCTTCGGGAACGACGATACCGGGCCCCATCATCCCCCCGGGTCCCATCATGCCGCCCTGCCGCATCATGTCATCCATGCTGGTGACCGGGCGGATGCCTACGGCCGTGATCGTGGTCTTTGCGCGCCGTCCGACGACCCGCACGACGGTTCCCACAGGAATGTCCGAGCCAGCAGGGAAGTATGTCTCCTCCGTGATGATGACCAGCCACCGCTGTCCGGTCAGACTGTCGACCACCCATTGCCGGGTGGTGCGCGACTGGACGACGCCGATGATGGCACCGTCATGCACGCCACCAAAGAGGTTTCCTCCGCGGCGGAACAGCTCGCGGCCGGGACCTGTCCGGAAGGTGAGCCCGGTCAGGTTCGTGGCATACGCTCCACCAGCCCCCACGAGGACGGCGAGGATCAGGGCCAGCACCAGCCACCAGCGGGCGACACGGTATAGGCGCGCGGTGCGGCGCAGGACGACAAACGCAAGGACACCCAACAGGAGGACAACGGCCAGCAGCTGCCAGGGGAAGTCGAACAGCCGTGGCGCTCCCCACCGTGGACCCAGCCGGAGATCGTACAGCGTGCCCGTTTCGACGAGAATGTACACGCTGCCCGCGAGTCCCAGTGCAGTCAGGGCAAAGAGAATCGCCACCGCCGAGTGCTTGAGCGCGCTCACCAGGCGGAACCGCCACCCGGGGGTGGGCTCCAGATGCTGCTCCTCGATCTGTCCAAGTATTTTGTCTTTCAGGTTGTCATCCATACGTATCCTCTCTCAATTGTGAATCCTTTGGTGTCAGGCACCGAGGCGTTCACAATGTGCGCGGCTCCGCTGACGATGCCTCTGTGGAGGTCGTCTCCAGCACTTTCCGCAGCTTGCTCTTGGCCCGGCTCACGGTGGGTCCCACCGAGTTGACCGCGACCATCAGAATATCTGCTATCTCGCTGTAGCTCTTGCCTTCCACCACCGACAGCAGAAGCACATCCCTGCTGCGCTGGTCCAGCTGGTTCAAGGCGCGGCTCACCGAACCCTCCAGCTCCTGCCGCAGAGCCTCGGCGGGAACATCAGTATCCCCGGTCAGCAACTCGACGGTCTCGCCGTCCAGCTCCAGCTCGGTCGGCACGGTCCCATGCCGCTTGCGCGACATGTTGACCGCCGTGTTGTGCACGATACGGTACATCCAGGCGCTGAACGTCAGGTGCGGGTCAAATCCAGCCAGGTTGCGGTACGCTTGCAGGAATGCCTGCTGGACCACGTCCTCGGCTTCCTGCCGCCCAACGAGGCGGGCTGCGTATGACGACAGGGGTCGCTCATATCGCTCGACCAGCATTCCAAAGGCGTCCCTGTCTGTGAGCGCCAGTCGAACCAGCTGCTCGTCCGTCGGCTCTTGAGCGCGCTTCTCCATACAGGTATGATACAGGAAATCGCGCGGTTTCGTACACCTGACAGTGCGAAGATTGCCGCCTCGTTTGACACTTTTGAGCGCCAGCCTATCATGAAATGAGAAAAGTGGGGTTTTGCACGGCTGGCGAACGGGCGCCCGGGTGCGTCTCTCGCAGGCAGAACGGGTGGTACGGCACGGGAGGTGCGGTATGGCGTTGGATCGGTCGATGTTTCGGATGTACGACATCAGAGGCGAGGTCGGGGGGGAGCTGACAGCTGAGGCAGCCCGCAGGATCGGCCAGGGTTTTGTCCACATGGTCCGTCAGCGCACGGGCCAGGGCTCCCTTACCGTGGCGGTCGGGCGCGACGTCCGGCCCAGTAGTCAGGATCTGGCGGCAGCCCTGATCGACGGCATCACCAGCCAGGGAGGAAGTGTCATCGACATCGATGTCGTGCCGACGCCCACGCTGTACCATGCGCTGTTCACCCTGCCCGTGGAGGGTGGGATCATGATCACGGGCAGCCACAACCCGCCGCAGTACAACGGCTTCAAAGTCGCCATCGGCCGCGAGACCCTGTACGGCGATGACATCCAGCATCTGGCCGACCTGGCCGAAATCATACATCCGGTGACGGTACCGGTCGGCAGCGTGTCGCACCAGGACCACCTCTCGGCCTACCGCGACGAGCTGGTCCAGCAGTTTAAGCAGGGCCCGCTGGGCAAGAAGGGGCGGCCGCGCCCGAAGGTGGTGCTGGATTGTGCCAACGGCTGCGCAGGCCTGGTCGTTCCGGACCTCATGAAGAAGCTGGGCGTGGATGCCGTGTTCATGTACCCCGAGCCGGATGGCACCTTTCCCAACCATCACCCTGACCCCTCCCGGCTGGAGACGCTGGAGGGCCTGCGCAAGCGCGTGCTGGCCGAGCATGCCGATTTCGGTGTCGCCTACGACGGCGACGTGGACCGCATCGGTGCTGTGGACGAGCGCGGCGACGTGGTCTGGGGCGACAAGCTGACCTACATCTTTGCCGCGGACATCATCGCGCACTGGCAGGGTCCGGGCATGGCCAGGGTCATCGGGGAGGTCAAGTGCTCCAAGACCCTCTTCGACGGTGTGGAGAAGCTGGGCGGGTTCGCCATCATGTCGCCCACGGGGCACTCGCTCATCAAGAAGAAGATGCGCGAGGAGAAGGCCCAGCTGGCCGGCGAGATGAGCGGCCACATGTTCTTCGCCGACCGCTACTACGGCTACGACGATGCCATCTACGCCACTCTGCGCCTGCTGGAGATCGTGACGGGCGGCCTTGGTGCGAACCCCACGTTTGTGTTCTCCGACCTGCTCAGCGCTCTGCCGCCCATGGTGGCCTCGCCCGAGATCCGCAGGCCCTGCCGCGAGGAGGACAAGGACCATCTTGTGCATGGGTTCGTGGACGCTTTCCGCCGCAAGTTCCCCCAGATGGCGCACACTATCGAGAAGATCGTCACCATTGACGGCGCCCGCATCGAGTGGGCAGACGCCTGGGGCCTGATCCGCTCCAGCAACACCGAACCCCTGCTGGTCCTGCGCTTCGAGGCGGCCACGCAGGAGCGGGTCGACCAGCTCAAGAAAGCGTTTGATGAGACACTGGCATCTCTGGTGATGCCATGAGCAGAAAGAAGGAGGTTGTCATGGAGAATGCGGTAATTCGCAAGGCGGTGATTCCCGTCGCCGGCATGGGGACGCGCCTGCTGCCCCTGACCAAGTCCCAGCCCAAGGAGATGCTGCCGGTCGTGGACAAGCCCGCCATCCAGTACGTGGTGGAGGAGGCCATCGATGCCGGCGTCCAGAGCGTCCTGATGGTGACCGGACGTGGCAAGCGTGCCATCGAGGACTATTTTGACCACTCCGTGGAGCTGGAGCACGAGCTGGAGGCTCACGGCAAGCTCGATGACCTGCGCGCGATCCAGCGCATCTCCAACCTCATTCAGGTGTACTACGTCCGCCAGAAGCTGCCGCGCGGGCTGGGCGATGCGATCCTGCAGGCGCGCGCCTACGTTGACGGCGATGCGTTTGCCGTCCTGCTGGCCGATGACATCATCGACGGGCCGACCCCCTGCCTGGTGCAGATGGAGCAGGTGACACGCCGCTTTCCCGGCATGGTGGTCGCCGTGATGCAGGTTCCGCGCGAGGAGACCTCCAGCTATGGCATCATCGAGGGGACGGTTGTCGCTCCCGGCGTGTGGGAGGTGAGCCGCCTGGTGGAGAAGCCCGACCCCGCCGACGCCCCCAGCAACCTGGCCATCGTGGGCCGCTACATCCTGACCCCCGGCATCTTCGACGCCATCGAGCGGACCCCGCCCGGCAGGAATGGCGAAGTCCAGCTGACCGACGCCATCCAGGCCATGCTCCCCTCGGGCAAGGTGTACGCCTGCGAGTTCACGGGCACCCGCTACGACATCGGCAACCAGATGGGCCTGCTCAAGGCCAACATCGCCCTCGCCCTCAAGCGTCCCGAGTTGACCGTCGAACTGCGCCAGTTCCTGAGCGAGACCCTTGAGACCCTCTTCGACTGATCCATGGGGTCAGGTGGTAACTATGCCGGCGCGTGGTAAGTTGGCCAGATGACCGTCCTGGTGATGGGCGCGGGCGGGCGCCTGGGCATGGAATTCATGGACCGGCTCGCCTCGCTGGATGACCTGACCGGTCTCACGCATGTGCAGTGCGACATTGCCGACAGCCTGGCGGTGGAGCGCGCTGTGCTGGAGCTGCAGCCGACCGTGATCATCAACTGCGCCGCGCGCTCCAGCGTCGATGCGTGCGAGCGGGACCGTGACCAGGCGTACCGCATCAATGTCCTGGGCGCCCGCAACATCGCGCACGCAGCCTACAAGGTCGCGGCCAAGGTGGTGCACTTCAGCACCGACTATGTCTTCGATGGCACTGCGGGCAGACCCTACGTCGAGTGGGACGCGACGGGACCCGTCAACTGGTACGGACGCACCAAGCTCATGGGCGAGGAGGTGGTGCGCCAGGCGGACCCCGACAGCCTTGTCCTGCGCGTTGCCAACGTCTACGGCGCCCACGGCGACAACACGGTGACCGCGGTCGTGCGGGCAGCGCAGTCCGGCACCCCCCTCATCCTGGCCGACGACCAGGTCATGAGCCCCACCAGCGCATCCGAGATCGTCCAGCAGACCATGCTCCTCATCCAGCGCGGCGCCGTCGGTACGTACCACGTTACCGGCCGGGGCCAGACCTCGCGCTACGAGTTTGCCCAGGCCGTAGCGACCATCCTTGGGCTGGATGCCCCGCTGGTCCCCATGCACGCCGCCGACATCCCCGGCCGCACCCCGCGCCCGCTGTACACGCCCCTCGCCCACGAGCACCTGCGCCTGGAGGACCAGGACATGATGAGTGACTGGGACCAGGCCCTCTACGAGTTCCTCGTGGACCACAGGCGTGCCCTTTTGGGGTCAGGTGGTAACTAATGTGCGAGTGGTAAGCAGATGATCTGAGATTTCACAACGCTACTACTATAGAGAAGCACGGAGGGCAGGATGGCACGATCATTGCGACTGGAAGCGCCAGGAAACATCTACCATGTCACGGTCCGTGGGGATCGCCGCGAGGACATCTTTGACGACGATGCTGACCGCGTGAGCATGCTCGATCTCATCAACGATGCCGTCGAGCTGCACCACTGGCATCTGCTGGCCTATTGCCTCATGGACAATCACTACCACCTGGAGGTCGAAACCCCCATCGTCAGCCTGGCGGCTGGCATGCACCGCATCAACGGCGCCTACAGCCAGCGGTACAATGCGCGCCATCACCGCGTGGGGCATGTCTTCCAGGGCCGCTACAAAGCTCTGCCGATTCTCACCGACGTGCATCTCCTGGGTGCGTGCCGCTACATCGTCCGCAATCCCCTGCGCGCCAGGCTTGTCAGCGACCCGGGTCAGTGGGAATGGAGCAGCTATCGCG
>JBNAWM010000093.1:0-5655 GCA_049699855.1 Candidatus Cryosericum sp. | reverse complement strand
TGTTCCGGTCAACGAAGTCCTGCGGACCTGTCTGGCGAACGGAAGCCTCACGGTTACCGACCACTTTGATGCTCTGCCGAAGGATGTGACGACGTTCATCCTGACCGTTGGCATTCCGATCGACAAGGACTGGTCACTGGACATGAGCATGCTGACAGGCGCGTGCGAGGAGCTTGGCAAGCAGCTCAAGAAAGGGGATCTGGTTGTGTGCAGGTCCACGGTCCCGGTTGGCACGACGCGCGGACTGGTCAAGTCCGTGCTGGAACGCGTGAGCGGCCTCAACGCCGGCGCGGATTTTGACTTGGCGTACTCGTCAGAGCGCATTGCCGAGGGACATGCCTACGATGAGTTTCGTACGATGCCACTTGTGGTCGGCGGGATTAACTCTCACAGCCTCGAGCGTGCGGCCGAGATTCTTGGTGCCGTCAATCGAGAGCCGGTCTTCAAGGCTTCCTCGATCGAGCTGGTGGAAACGGCAAAGATGTTCGAAAACGCACAGCGCGATGTGAACATAGCAATTGCCAACCAGCTGGCCCGCTTTGCCAATCGTTTCGACATTCCAACCTGGGAACTCGTTCAGGCGTGCAACACCCACACAAGAGTGAAGATCCTCATGCCGGGGATCGGCGTGGGCGGCCATTGCATCCCCTACGCCTCGCCCTATCTGTTCGACGCTCTCGCAGGAAGACAGGAATGGGATGAGGTCCTGCCCACCTTTGTATCCGCCCGTGAAGCCAATGCTGCTCAGCCTGAGTATATCGCCGGACGCATTTCACGCAGGCTCGGTGGACTGGCAGGAAAACGCGTTCTCATCATTGGCATCGCGATGAAGGACTATTCGGATGACATAACGGTAAGCCCGGCGGTCGGACTTGCGCAGGCTCTCTTCGAAGGTGGAGCCGACGTACACGTTGTCGATCCCATTGCTGCCGTTCCAGCTCCTCTGGTCCGCGACGGCAATGTGCAGGAGGCTCTCAAACATGCAGACGCAGTCGTTCTGCCGATTCGACAGAGTGGTATCGACTATGAACAGCTGAAGCAGGAGATTCTCGCCCAGGATGGCCGAGTCCTGCTGTGCGACTTCAGGGGAGTGTACGAACAGCAACAGGACCTCCGAAGCCAGTCCTGGTACATGGGTCTGTAAAGCTGCGCTTGCTTGTGAAGGAGACCATGGGTGAACGAGTCTACATAGCTGGCATTCCAGTCGACGACCTCGACATGGACGAGACGCTGGCCGTTGTCGAAGGCTACGTTCAATCGCGCCGTCCGCATATGGGCGTCGCGATCAATCCAGAGAAAGTCATCAAAGCCAAGCAGGATGGCGGCTTGGAAGTGGTGCTCCGCAAGAGCGATTTGAACTTCTGCGATGGCATAGGAATCATCTGGGCCTTGAGGGTTTTCTATGGCCAGCGAATCAAGGCTCGGATCACAGGCGTCGACCTCTTCCTGCGCCTTCTCGACATGGCAGAATCGCGGGGGTGGCGCCTCTATCTGCTGGGCTCACGTCCAGAAATTCTGGCCAAGACCGTTGCCATTGTTCAGGAACGCTATCCTCATGTGGTTGTGGCAGGTTGGCACGATGGCTACTTCTCTCCTCAAGACGAAGCACCCCTGGTGCAAGAGATCACCGCGGCAAAGGCTGACCTCATGTTTGTTGGCATGGGGAGTCCCAAGCAGGAGAAGTTCCTGTACAACAATTTGGAGGCCATGGGGATTCCGTTCGCCATGGGAGTAGGGGGCAGCTACAACGTGCTTTCGGGCGAGTTCAAACGTGCTCCGGCTCACATCCAGAAGTTGGGGCTAGAGTGGTTGTACCGCTTCATTCTCGATCCGAAGAGACTTCCGCGCATACTCTCGCTTCCCAGATTTGTCGGCATTGTCCTGCGCTCGCCGCGGCGGCATGTCGCCTCCATCGATTTCTTTGGTATCACGATTGTCAATAGAAACATCCAGGAACTCCTGGAAACAGCTGAGGACTTCGTCCGTACCGGTGGGATCCATCTTGTGGTGACCTTGAATGGCGAAATGGCAGCCCGGGCTTTCAGAGACGAGGAATTCCTGAAAATTGTCCAGCATGCTGATCTGGTTGTTGCCGACGGGGTGGGGATTGTCTGGGGAGCACGCATGCTTGGAACCCGCATCGAAAACCGTATCCCTGGCATCGAGTTTTCAGCGGCACTTTTGGGTCTTGCAGAGCGTAATGGATATCGCGTCTACTTCCTTGGCGCGAAGCCAGACGTTGTTGAGCGCGCTGCCAGAAACATGAAAGCCCGGTATCCTGGACTCCAATTGGTGGGATTCCATTCGGGATATTTTGATGCCGCGGAGGAGGGGCGTATCATCGACGACATTCGTGACAAGAAGGTCGACCTCCTGCTTGTTGGCATGGGCGGAGGGATTCAGGAGAAGTGGATCTGGCGGCATCGTGATGTGGGCTTTCCCATCGCAATTGGCGTCGGTGGAACCTTTGACGTCTGGAGTGGCATGGTGCGCCGGGCACCACGGTTCGTCCAGAAGACAGGAACCGAGTGGCTCTATCGGCTTATTGTTCAGCCCAGCCGCATCACGAGGGTGGGCGGTATCTTTTACTTCATGGTCCGCGTGCTGACCTCTCGCAGGAGGACCGCCAAGTCGCCATGACACGCGTTGTTGTCCTCGGATATTACGGGTTTGGGAATTTCGGCGATGAGCTTATCCTGCGGGCAATGCAGGATGAATTGCAAGCACTCGATTGCCAGGCGGCCTTTGTCGTCAACAATCCCGACCAATACAAGGATCACCAGACTCCACGCTTCTCCTTTGTCGATCGCCATAATGTTGCGGCAGTGATGAGAGCAGTGCGCGGCTGCGATGTCGTCGTTCTGGGCGGCGGCGGACTTGTTCAGGATGTGACCAGCGTGCGCAGCAATGTGTACTACCTTGGCATTCCCCTGCTGGCACTGGCGCTAGGAAAGAGGGTGGCTGCCTATGCCCTGGGCGTCGGCCCTCTCACCAGAGCATCGAGCCGCCACCTGGTACGCATGGTGTTTGGCCACATGACTCTCATCGATGTTCGGGACCAGGCTTCAGCAGACCTGCTGTACTCATGCGGAGTAGACCGAGCAAAAATCGCCGTTTCCTCCGATGCCGGTCTTTCCCTCCTGCTCAGTGAAAACGTGGTCGCACACGCCGCCACGGCTCAGGGTCCGTTTATTCTGGCGGCCATTCACCCGCACTTTGGCTGGACGGCCGAAGAGACTGCTTCCTTTCTTGACTGCCTTGCCTCCCAGTACGGGGCACAAGTGCGGCTGGTTGTTCTCTTTCCTGCTTCTGATGCGGGATACACGGGCGACGTTCATGACCGCCTGTTGACCCCCTCCACGATCGTCACCCTTTCGACGACACAAGAGCTCATTGGGTTGTGCGCCTCGGCCATCTTCACCATTGCTGGTCGCTATCACATGGTCGCAGCGGGAGTTGCCGCGGAATCTCCAGTGGTTGCCCTTGCCTATGATGCCAAAGTCTCCCAGCTGGCTGCATTCTGCGGACTGGAGTGCATTCTGCGGGGAACCAGTCCCCAGGAAGCGGCCAGTACAATCCTTGGCAAGCCTCTCAGGCGCGCTCGGCCCGGGGTTGCCCAGGAAGCGCTCGCGATGAGAGCAGATCGCATTGCCCGTCTCAAGTCAGCTCTGGAGTTGCATCGAAGGTGAATGGCTTTCGCTTTTTGCGACAGGTGCTGGCCGACAGGGCCTGTTTTCTCTGCGGCGAGGAGTCGGAACTCCCAATCTGTCCGGAGTGTCTCTCTCGGTTCCGTCTCTGCGACATCTCATGGACGGAGGTCGACCTGGTGAATGGCAAGCTGCGAGGTTTTTCTGCGTTCTGGTACGAAGGCACCGTGCGGCAGGCAATTCTGCAAATGAAGGTTCAGGGCGAGTATCAGCTAACGGGGCAGCTGGCATCGCGGCTGGCGGCCTGTGCACCACGCTTGCCTGACAACGCAAAGCCGGTATTCATCCCCATTCCGCGCTTTGGTCCACCTGATCTGCGGCGGCGGTGCGACTTCCCATCAACTGCCGCGCGGGTGCTCGCCGATGCTTTTCAGGGCGAAGATGGCACAGGCCTCCTCGTGAAAGTTCGCAAGACACCTCTACAGACCAAGCTTTCGGACACGGAGCGGCGAACAAACGTGGCAGGAGCGTTTCAGCTGTCGGCGCAGGCAGCACACATGGTGGAAGGCAGGAGCATCGTGATTGTCGATGATGTCCTGACGACAGGAGCAACCATTGGCGCTGCAACGGAGGCCATCCTGCCGGCACGTCCTCATCAATGTCTCTACTTGACCCTGGCCCGGAGTCGGGCTACAATACTGGCAGGCTTGTAAAGGCAGAAGCCTAATCTGAAGAAACGGGAGGCACACATGAAAGTAGAACATAAATCCAAGACGCTTGAGATCCCTCCACGTATTCTTTCCTATCTCAATGAGAAACTCAGCAAGTTTGACAAGTTCTTTCGCAAGGAACCTGCCGTCGGTGCCAACCTCAACGTACTGCGCGGCAAATATACATGTGAACTGACGCTTGAGGTGTCCGGACGCATCATTAAGGCATCTGGACAGGGTCCTGACATGGAGGCATCGATTGATGCAGCCTGTGACAAACTTGATGTTCAGGTTCGCAAGTTTCATACGCGCGTGTTTCGGAAGGATTTCAAAGCCGTCGCAGAACTTAAGGGGCTCTTTCAGTCAGAGCTTCCTGTAGAGGATCTCGAAGAGCCCTCGGAAGGCATCGTCAAACGCAAAGAGTTTGAGGTGCTTCCCATGTCCGAAGAGGAAGCAATGCTTCAGATCGAGATGCTCGGACATCAGTTCTTCGTTTACAGGGATGCGTCGTCGAATAAGGTATGCGTCCTGTACAAGCGCACCTATGGTGGCTACGGTCTGATTGAAGTAGACTGAGATGGGGGAGCCCTGCATGCCCTGCGCATGCTGGGAGCCTGCCCACTTTACCCTCGCCCTGCAGTGATCTTCGCTGCGCGAGATTTGTAATTGAAAGCATCGGGAGACAGACTGCTCAGGTCTGTACCAGAAGCTGGGCGCCCCCAGGGGCGCTGCGTGCTGTCTGGCACCTCCCTGCGGAGGTAACTTTTTGATGGGATTCCTAAGTTCTTTTTCTCCGGCTGCGCGCAAGTTGAAATCGTACCAGGCCATGGTACCCAAAATCGTCCAACTCCAGCCTGCCATGGCTCAGCTCGATGATGATGGGCTAAGGAAGTATGGAGCGGATCTCAGAAAACGCGCGACGGATGGCGCATCCGATATCGAGCTGCTGCCCGAGGCATTTGCTCTCGTTCGCGAAACGGCAAAGCGTCTCATTGGACTTGAGCACTTTCCAGAACAACTGCTTGGAGGCATCGCGCTCTACTTCGGCAACGTGGCGGAGATGAAGACCGGCGAGGGCAAGACACTGGTAGCAACCTGTCCGCTTTATCTCAATGCTGTCATGGGACACAAGGGGCATCTGATTACGGTCAATGACTACCTCGCAAAGCGAGACCGCGCCTGGATGGGTCCCATCTATGAGTTTCTCGGCATGTCGGTCGGTCTGCTGCAGAATGATACGGCGCCCGAACAGCGACGTGCCGCCTACGCCGCCGACATTACCTATGGGACCAACAATG
>JBNAWM010000092.1:0-5666 GCA_049699855.1 Candidatus Cryosericum sp. | reverse complement strand
CGGTAATGCCATCCTGACCGCTGAGCTGCTGGCGGCGAAGGGACTGCTGTGATAACCGTTGTCATGAAATTCGGGGGTGTCCTGATGCAGGACGCCCCGGCTATCCTGCACGCGGCACAGCTGACCGCACAAACAGTCGGCAGGAAAACGCGCGCCGTGGTTGTTGTCTCTGCCATGGCGGGTGTGACCGATGCGCTCCTCGACTTGGGCGACCAGGCGCGCCAGGGCCATGGCGATGAAGTCAAGCAGGCAGTCGATCTCCTCGAGAAACGGCATGCGGAGGCCGTCCAGGATGTCTTCAGCTCGACCCCGGCGATGGCTCTCCAGCCAGTCATGGACGAAGAGCAGGCCCTGTTTGCGTCGCTCCGGCAGACGCTGGCAGGCGTCGCCATGCTGCACGAACTCACACCCCGATCGCGCGACCTCATCGTTTCGTTTGGCGAGCGCTGCTCCGCCCCCATCATGGCAGCCGCTCTCCGTGCCGCCGGGCTGAAATCCAAGTCGCTGACGGGAGGAGAAGCGGGGATCGTGACCGACGATACCTTCGGCAGCGCCCTCCCTCGGATGGACCTTGCCCGCAAAACGGTTCCACGCGCACTGGGGCCCCTGCTGGAGCGCGGACTCACGCCCGTCGTCACAGGATTTGTGGCAGCCGATGAAGAAGGCGTCATCACCACGCTGGGCAGGGGAGGGTCAGATTACACCGCCACCATCCTAGGCGCCTGCCTGCCGGCGGATGAGGTGTGGATCTGGAAAGAAGTCGACGGCGTCATGACCGCCGACCCCAAGCTCGTTCCGGACGCCGTGCGCGTGCCCGCCCTCTCCTACCGCGAGGTCATGGAACTGGCCTGGTTTGGCGCCAAGGTCCTGCACCCCATGACGGTTGCGCCCGTCCAGGAAGCCGGCATTCCCATCCGCATCCGAAGCGCCTTCCTGCCCGAGTCTCCCGGCACCCTTGTGCGTGCCGACGCACCCGAAACAGGCCCAGTGAAGGCAGTCACCTCCATCCGCAAGCTCACTGCCCTGACCATCGGCGGAGCAGCCATGGTGGGTACCTCTGATGTGGTCAGCAGGGTTTTCAGTCTGCTGGCCGCCGCCCAGCTCCCTGTCCTGATGATCTCCCAAAGCTCCTCGATGGCCAATGTCTCCCTGGTCATGACCCAGACCGATGCCGAACGCGCAACGCGCCTGCTGCGCAAGGAATTTGCCGGCAGTGCCGTCATCCGCGACATCGTCGCCACGCCCCACGTCGCCATTGTGGCTGTTGTCGGCGATGGCATGCGAGGCACCCCTGGCGTGGCTGCCCGCCTGTTCTCGGCCCTTGCCACAGAGAGCATCAACCTGCTCATGATCGCCCAGGGTTCCAGCGAGGTCAACATCTCCCTGCTCATTGTCGAGAAGGAGGCACAGCGTGCCGTTCGTGCCGTCCACGCCGCCTTTGGCCTTGGCCAGGCATGAAGCGCCGGCATGCCTCAGAACTTCTTCACGGGGATCGTTGGAAAATTCGACAAGGACATGGTACAATGAGTGCGGATCTCTGGAAGTGATCCGTCATGTACTATGTCAACAAGGAGGTACGGCCATGACACAAAAGCTTGAGATCTACAAGTGCGAAATCTGTGGCAACATTGTCGAAATGACTCATGAGGGCGTGGGGACACTTGTCTGCTGCGGTCAGCCCATGACAAAAATGGTCGAAAAGTCTGAGGATGCAGGCAATGAGAAACACCTGCCTGTCGTCGAGAAGGCCGAGCACGGCACCCTGATCAAGATCGGCTCCGTTCCTCATCCCATGGAAGAGAAGCACTACATTGAGTGGGTCGAGGCAGTGCGCAAGAACGGCTGCGTCGTCCGGATCCCTCTCGCGCCAGGTGGCAAACCCGAAGCGCACGTCAGCTGGAACATGGAAGACCTGAGCGAAGTGCGTGCGTACTGCAACATCCACGGGCTCTGGGTCAAGAAACTCGCCTAGTCTAGATACACGAGTATCATCAGCCCGGGGGAGTTCTGCTCCCCCGGGCTGATCGTATTTCTGCCTGCTTCTCGCCCGGCGCAGTGGGGCCTCTCCTTCTCAAACGACCCGGTGTGACGGCGTCTCACCGCGCAGAACGGCCAGGCAATCCTGGGTCGCCATGCGTCCCATGGCAGCCATGGCATCGTCCGTATGCGCCGCCATGTGCGGGGTGACGATCACCCGTGGATCGGCGAGCAAGGGGTTGGAGCCAAGCGGCGGTTCATCCGTGAGGACATCCAGCCCCGCGCCCCCCAGTGTGCCATCATCCAGCGCCCGCTTGAGCGCTTCTTCATCCACCAGCTCGCCACGCGCTGTGTTGATGAGAAAGGCTCCCCTCTTCATCCGAGCAAGGAACCCGGCATTGACCATGCCACGCGTTTCGTCGGTCGCCGGCAGATGCAGTGAGACAAGGTCACTCACCGCCAGAAGCTCGTCCAAGCTCTTCAGACTGATGCCGTTTGCTGCGGCGAATTCCTTGCTGGGAAAGGGATCGTACGCCACGATATGAACCTCAAACCCTTTCAAGCGCAGTGCCAGCTCGCGTCCCACGGCACCCAGACCGACAATGCCAAAGGTCTTTCCTTTCAGCGAAACGCCAGTGATCGGTGGCCACCCTCCCCGGCGCGTCTGGTCGATGGCAGCGGTGATGCCCCGTGTCAGGTCCAGCGCGAGGCCAATTGCCAACTCGGCGACAGAGGCGGCGTTGGCCCCTGGCGTGTTGGTGACAATGATGCCCTTCCTCCTCGCTGCCTCCAGGTCGATATTGTCCACGCCGACACCATAGCGGGAGATCACCTTGAGACGATCGGTCGATGCAATGACCTCTGCCGTGACCTCATCGATCCCCGCGATATACCCGTCGACCCCCTTCAGCATCTCCTTCAGCTGGGTGGCCGACAACCGCGCGCCCGTTGTATTGTAGACAACCGAACCCACCGTAGACTCCAGCAACCTCTGAACCCCCGGATCCCCCAGCTTAAAAGAGGCCGGCGACACAAAAACACGACACTGCGTGATGTCCGTAGGCATCGTCTCCACACTCCTCTCCTGCAGTCACATGACCACGGGCCTGCTCCCCACCAGGCGCAGTACTCCCGCATGATATCAGCATAGAACGGCAGGTGCGGGGGTCAAGCGCGGGCCTCATCAGAACGCTCCCGGTGGATGCCGCACGAGGTGGCGGTGTTGCAAAAAAAGGCTCACCATGGTACAGTTAGGTAACCTATTCTCAACGGGGAGGTTCGTATGACAGCAAGTATTACGACACACATCATCCTCATGGCCATCGGCGTTGTTGTCCTGCTTGGAGCGGCGTACATCGCCAAGACGGACAAGGGCGGCAAGCAGCTGAACACCCACAAGATGGTCGGCGGCATTGGCGTTCTGCTGCTCGTCCTGGGTGCGATCGGACTGCTGGTGACCGGAGCCCTCAAGCCAGCTCTTCCCCACTTTTGGATCGCCCTGCTGGCAATCGTCTTTGCGATCCTGACGCCCATCGGCGGCCTGTTGTTTATAAAAGCTGCGCCCCAGAAGAAGGCTGGCCTGTTCAAGTCCCACCGCTTCGATGCCATGATCTTCTTCGGACTGGCCGCCCTTGCCGTGATCTTCGGCATCATCGGTGTGAGGCCCCTGCTGCACTAACTGCCTGCCCGCTCCCTGGCAGACCCGTCCCTCCTCCGTGGCTACTGCCCCTCTTGAGCTCTGTTCTTGATTATTTACAATATTGTTAATAATAGGGAATGGAGAGGCGATGAGAAGTTACGGAGAACTTGCAGCATACAGCCGTGAAAACGCGCTTCCGCTTGATCAGGTGTTTCGCGAGGAGTTACAGCGCCTCCTCCTGCGATACCTGAGCGAGCACGGTTTTTTTGTTCATGCCGTTTTCCAGGGAGGTACGTCCATCCGCCTTGTGTACGGGGGAGCTCGGTTCTCCGAAGACCTCGACTTTGTCCTGCGACCAGACACAACTATCGCAAACCTGAACCTGACTGCTCTGCTCAAGGACCTGCCATCCTTCCTGCGCCGCGAAGTTCCATTTGCCGAACATTTCAGCGTGACCGAACAGAAGGCTGGGCCCACGTTCGCGCGTTACCGGTGCCGAATCGACCTGCAGGCACCAGTTGGTGGGCTGGTCATCAACCTGGAGGTTGCAGGTATCCCCGGTCGGTCAGCGCGACCACACGTTCTGCGTTCCGACATGGTCGATGTTGCCATCGTTGTTGAAGATGAATCCGAGATTCTGGTGGACAAGCTGGTGGCTCTTGCGCTCCGCTCCTACGTAAAGGGCAGGGATATCTGGGATACCTGGTTTCTCACCCACGAGCGCCACGTTTCCATGCCGGAGGTGAGTGCAGTCATCGCCAAGGCAGCCGACTATGGAACAGCGCGGGACGAGCTCATCACCGGGATGGAGAACGGCGTGGCAGCCATCCGAACCAGCGGAGTGGAGGCACTCGACGCTGAGATGAAGCGCTTTCTTCCCGTCCAGCTGTATGACGCCATGGCGCCTGCATTTCTGGACATCAACGCCGGCGTTGCTGTAATGATGGATACTCTCCTGAACCAGCTGGTTGGAGCGTCATGAGCACCCGTGACTACCTGGAGCTGCTGAGCACGTACAAGCAGAAGAAGATCTTCCGCACCGTGGACTTCGCAACACTGCTGAGCAGGGACATGGCCAGCGTCCGGGTCGAGCTGAGCCGCCTTACCTCCCGAGGCCTGTTGAAGCGGGCGTCAAAAGGTCTCTACCTCAACCCCTACAACCCGCCGACCCAGGAGGAGCTGGCCATGGTCCTCAAATCGCCGACATATATCAGCATGGAATCGGCCCTTGCCCGGCAGGGCATCCTCAGTCAATCGCCCTTTACAACGACACTTGTTACGACAGGTTCGACCGGTACCGTAGACGCCATGAACACGCGGTTTGAGTACCATCACCTGCAGTCCTCGTGGTTTGTCGGGTATCGCAGACACGATACGATTGATATGGCCGAGCCAGAGAAAGCGCTGTGTGACTTGGTCTATCTCCGCTACCGGAGAACACGTGAGCTCAGCGAGGACCGCATGCGGAGTCTGCTCGAAGACATGGACCTGATGCAGCTGCACAAGGTACCCTTGCGCCGCTACGTCCGCCTCATGCACCTGGAGGACAGCTTCCGACAATTGGAGATTGCGGTTTAGCCTGAGCCATGCCCTGCTGTCCGTCGCCCTCCGTCCCCCGACCACTTCTTTCTAGTGCAAGGGGTGCCTTCGGCAGAGGAACGTCATACCCGAGTGTTTCTGTCGGGGATGGGGACCTATTCCTTGATGGAGGATTGGATGCCCGCCTGCACGGGCATGACAGGCGTGGCTGTATCTTTCCCGTTGACGCAATGCTTCCTTTTGCGCTATACTGCTCTGGATTGATTGACACTGCAAAAGGAGTCGGCATGGCTGAAGCAGTACCAATTGGATTTGTCCTGGGCACCAAACCTGCATCGTCGCTGGAGTTCTATGTCCTCGTCGACCAGCACAACTACCTGGAGATGGATGACGTCGTTTTTGTGAGGTCGGCGGTCGAGGGGTATGCCGGCGTCGAGGAAGTCACCTTCTATGGCACGGTCATCGAGGTCCAGCAATATCACGAGGGCATCACCTTTGACAGCGACACGAC
>JBNAWM010000091.1:0-5871 GCA_049699855.1 Candidatus Cryosericum sp. | reverse complement strand
CGCCGGACAGAGAAGGATGTGACCGGGGCGTGAGGCGACGAGTCTGCTCCTGATCTGGCGTATGACCGGTGCTCTGCTGTCTGTCTCATGGTCTGCTCCAACTACTTATCTGCACTAACTATACGGCACACTCCAGCACTTGCAAGTGGCGGGCGCCTTCACAATCTGGAACCCTGAAAAGCACGCGGCGCATTGGTGCGATCGCCATGCGCTTTTCACGATTTCAGACCCTCCTCCTGTCCTGCCGGAGCCCCGAAGGGCTCCGGCGAGAAAACCAAATGCAATGCTTTGCGAAATGTAACGTTTGACCCCTGGACTAGACTATGGCTGGCTTGCAGTCTCTACTGCCGTAGAAGTGTTACTGGTCCTGACGAGCCACTTGCTCGTGTCAGTCTGAGCATAAAGGGTCCACGTCTGACCTGCACCGGCTGCATCTGACTTGTACATCACGGAGTTAGCCGATGGCAATCCAAATGGGTTGGTGATGCTCTGCAGCGTGCCGGCCTTGATGTATTCAATGCAGTTCCCGCTGCCCGGGTTTGTTTCGCCTATGGCATTTGTCTTGCCCAAACCGTTCAAGTTTGAATCGGTGCAACCGACTCCGCTCAATTCCTTGTAGACGTTGCTGTCCGGGAGATTTACTGCCTCAGCAGTTTTACCAGATGACACAACAGGGTATTTGCCCCAGTCCGTCTTGAAGGTCTCCAGAGCGGTAGCAAGCGTCGCCATGTCGGACGCCAGACGAGAGTTCTTCGCACGCTTGGTCATATTCAGGTAGTTCGGGATCGCAATGGCCGCAAGGATGATGATAATGGCGATGACAACCATCAGCTCGATCAGTGTAAATCCTCTTCTCTTCAACTCTTCCTCCTTGGAAGTTCGTGTAGGTTGCCTGCTTGTTGGGCAGGGTACTGCTATGTCCAAGATGTTTGCCAAACGTTTCGAATGGTGCCAATGAGGGCTTTTCGCGAATTGGTCACTGTCGTCTGCACCACCTCCCCCTCTCTGTGCCACTGGACGTCACGTCCATCATTTGACCAGGCCGGTTACGCCACCCAGCTCCATCGGCCCCTGGCGTCCAATCCATCGGGACCGACTTCTCAGCACTTCCTCCAAGGGAACAACACCTTGTAAACAAAGTAGAACACATTCCATTTTTTTGTCAAGAGATGCCACCCGCCATCATGAAGATGGGCAGATAGAGTGAGATGAGCACCCACCCGATCATGCCGCCCACGACGATCATGAGGATGGGGTTGAGGGCATTGGTCAGGTTGTCGGTTGCTGCGTCCACCTCGGTCTGATAGAACGCAGCCACTTTCTCGAGCATCGTCTCCAGTGAGCCCGACTCCTCGCCCACCGCCGTCATCTGGATCACCATAGGCGTGAAGAACTGCGTCTCGGCCATGGCGGCGCTCAAGCCCGTGCCCCCCTTGATGGAGTCGATGACGCGGTCTATCGTGGCCGATACGATGGTATTGCCCATGGTGCCGCCCACCATCTCAAGGCACTGGATCAGGGGCACGCCGGCGCCAAAGAGGGTCGCCAGCGTATCGGTGAAGCGCGCCATGGAGGTCTTGAGCACCAGGGGTCCGATGACGGGCATCTTGATCGCGGTGGTATCCTTCCAGTGGATCCCCTGCGGCGTGCGCAGCCAGGCGCGGGCACCGAAGAAGACCGCGCCGACGACCAGCAGGAGGATGTACCACTTGTGCACCAGGAAGTTGCTCATGGCAAGCGTCATGCGCGTGGGCAGGGGAAGGGGCACGTTGAGCGCCGTCAGGAAGCCCACAAACTGCGGCAGGACGAAGATGAACAGCCCCAGCACGATGAGCACGCTGGCGATAATGACGATCAGCGGGTAGTTGGTCGCGCTTCGGATCTTGCGCTTCAGCTCGGCCTCGCGCTCAAGGAAGGTCGCCATCTTGAGCAGGCTGTTGCCCAGGTTGCCCGACGCCTCGCCGGAGCGGACCATGGCGGTGTACAGGGTGCTGAAGACCCCGGGATAGTTCTCCATGGCCGTGGAGAGGGGCAGGCCCGACTCCACCTTCTTCTTCATGTCGTCGGTGATGGCCAGCAGTTTCCTGCTGCTGAGCTGTTTGCTCTGGATGTCCAGCACCTTGGTGATGGAGAGTCCTGCGTTGAGCATGGTCCCCAGCTGCGAGGTGAAGATGGACAGGTCCTTGGCAGCGATGCCGCCCCCAGATGCCAACTTGGTCTGCTTGGCCTCGCCCGTGGGCGTCACGGTACGAACCGCCAGGGTGCGCGCGCCGCCGCCGCTTGCAGCAGCAATGTTCACCGGCACCAGGCCTTTGCCCCGGATGATCTCGGCTGCCTCATGCGAGTTGGCCGCGCTGATGGTGCCGCGCTGGGTGCCTCCCTGCCGGTCGGCTGCCACATACGTAAAGCTTGCCATACGTGCCTCCTCTCCTCCCCGCTACGCCCGCCCCAGCAGGCGCTGGAGCTCTTTGGGATCAAACGCGTGGTCGATGGCATCGTCATAGCTGATCGCGCCACGCTCGTACAGTGTCTTGAGCGACTGGTCCATGGTCATCATGCCCGCTGCCGTGCTGGTCTGGAGGACGGACTGGATCTGGTAGGTCTTGCCCTCGCGGATGAGGTTCTTGATGGCGGGGGTCGCCAGCATGACCTCGCACGCCAGCACCAGGCCATCGCCGTCCTTGCGCACCAGCAGCTGCTGGGTCATGACTGCCGAGAGGACATTGGCGAGCTGGACTTTGACCTGCTGCTGCTGATAGGGCGGGAACACGTCCACGATGCGGTCGATCGTCTGGGCAGCGCTGTTGGTGTGCAGGGTGGCGAACACCAGGTGCCCGGTCTCGGCGGCGGTCAGGGCGGCCCCGATGGTCTCGAAGTCGCGCATCTCGCCCACCAGGATGACGTCCGGATCCTCGCGCAGTGCACTGCGTAGGGCGTTGGCAAAGCTCTGGGTGTCGGTGCCCAGCTCGCGCTGGACGACGATGCTCTGCCGGTGCTGGAAGAGGTACTCGATGGGATCCTCCAGCGTGATGATGTGCATCTGCCGCTCCTGGTTGATGCGGTCAAGCACCGATGCCAGCGTGGTGGACTTGCCATGCCCGGTGGGGCCGGTCACCAGCACGAAGCCCCGGTTGAGCTTGGGCAGGTTGAAGACCGCCGGGGGGAGCCCCAGCGTATCCATCGCGGGGATGTCATAGGGGATCTTGCGCAGGGCGGCCGCCATCGTCTCGCGCTGGCGGAACACGTTGATGCGGAAGCGCGCCAGCCCCTTGACCCCGTAACTGAAATCGTACTCCATGCTCTGCCTGAACAGCACCTTCTGGTGATCGTTCATGATGGGGAACATGAGTTCCTCGACGCGTTCGGGCGAGAGCTTCTCGCTGCCGAGTGCCACCAGCTTCTTCTGAATGCGCAGGATAGGGGGAAGACCGACCTGGAGATGGATGTCCGTGGCGTTCTTTTCCGTGGCGACTTTCAGGATGGTTCCCAGATCGATGCGACGTTCTTGAGTTTCGGCAATCATAGCAGCTCCTTCAGTCCGATTCGACGGTCGATACCACGCGCAAAACCTCGTCGAGCGTGATGATGCCCTCCTTGGCCTTTACCAGGGCGTCCTCGAGCAGGGTGCGCATTCCATGGCTGCGCGCCGCCTGGGAGATCTCGCGCGCGCTGGCCTTGTGCAAGATGAGGCGACGGAGATCGTCGTCCACCTTCATCATCTCATGGATGCCGGTGCGCCCGCGATAGCCCGTGCCACCGCACTTGGGACAGCCGACACCCTTGTAGAACGTGACGTCTTCCAGCTTGCCCCGCGTGCTCAGGCCCAGCCCCTCAAGCGCCGATGCCGGCGGAACGTAGGGCCGTTTGCAGTCGGGACAGATCTTGCGCGCCAGTCGCTGGGCAGTGGCGCCGATGAGCGACGAGGCGATGAGGAACGGCTCGATGCCCATATCGATCAGTCGCGTGGCAACCGAGGGAGCATCATTGGTGTGCAGGGTCGAGAGCACGAGGTGCCCGGTGAGGGCCGCCTCGATGGCAATCTGCGCCGTCTCGCCATCACGGATCTCACCAATGAGCACGATGTTGGGATCCTGGCGCAGGATACTGCGCAGGCCGTTGGCAAAGGTCATGTCCGCCTTGACGTTGACTTGCACCTGGTTGAGCCCATCCATCTGATATTCGACCGGGTCCTCAACCGTGACGATGTTCTTGCCGGACGTGTTGAGGCGGTTGAGCACGGAGTACAGGGTCGTCGTCTTGCCGGCTCCCGTGGGCCCCGAGATGATGATCATGCCGTAGGGCTGGCTGATGACGCTGTTGAACAGGTTCAGCGTGTCGCTGAGGAACCCGAGGTTCTCCAGCGGCACCATGGCACTGCTCTTGTCCAGGATACGCAGGACGATCTTCTCGCCATAGATGGTGGGCAGGGAGCTAACGCGGAAGTCGATGGCCTTGTTGTCAATGCGCAGGGAGATGCGGCCGTCCTGCGGCTTGCGCCGCTCGGCGATGTCCATGTTGGACATGATCTTAATGCGCGAGAGCACGCCCGCCTGGATGTTGCGCGGCAGTTTCTGCTTCTCCATCAGGATGCCGTCGATACGGTAGCGGATGCGCAGGTGGTCCTTCTGCGGCTCGACGTGGATATCCGAGGCGCGCTCCACGATGGCCTGGGTGATAATGGTGTTGACCAGGCGGATGACGGGCGCGTCCTGCCCCATCTCGCGCAGCTGCTCGATGCTGACCTCTTCGCTGCTTTCGGCGATCACTTCGGTCTTGGCCTCGGAACTGGCCTCCTTGATGGAGTTGCCCACGACGTAGTACTTCTCGATGGCGCCGTAGATGGCATTCTTGGGGGCGACGAAGAACTTGGTCTGGCGCCCGTAGGTGGCCAGCAGGTAGTCCATGAGCTCGATGTTGGTGGGGTCGCTGAGCGCGATGCTGACAATCCCCTCCTCGCGCTTGAAGGCGACGAAGCCGTAGCGCTTGGCGCGCTCCTGGTCCACCACCGCCAGCACGTCGGGGCTGATGTCCTCGGCCATGACGTTGACAAAGGGCATGTGCCACTGCTCCGCCAGCACCTGCGCCTTGATGTCGTCGTTGATCAGGCCCTGGTCGATCAGGATCTTGAGCAGAGGCTCGTTGGTATGCTGCTGCACCGCAATGGCCGCGCCCAGCTGCTCCTGGTTCACAAATCCCCGCGCAATCAAGATGCTTCCCACCGACCGTCTATCGTTCACGTCTCCTCCACATGCTACAGTTTGACAATTTTTGCACCCTGGGTGCCACACCTGCTGAGCAGGTCCTCTACATCACGGAAGCCCGGGGACAGTCCCTCGACCTCGTGCAGAAGGTCCGCGGCCTGCTGGGCATTGCCCTGGCCCAGCTGAATCACGGCTGCATGGTACTGCAGGACCACTTTCGCCGCGTCGGTGATGCCAGCAAGGTGCGCCGCGCGGTCCAGCTCGCGGATCGCCAGCTCGGGCAGGCCCAGCCGGACAAAGGCCAGCGCCATCGGCACGTAGAACCGGGGGTCGCCGCCTGCGCGCACGGTGCCCGAGCACATCGCCACCACCTCTTCATAGCGGGCACCGGCATAGGCGGACCAGGCGGAGATCAGCCGCTTGAGAGCCGCATCCTGCACCAGCTCGGGACGCTCGGCGAGGATCTTGTCCATCACGCCCTCGACCTCCGATGGAGCCAGCTGGGACAGGGAGGCTGCGTCCTGGATCAAGTCATAGTCGCCCGAGACCAAGATGGCCTCCAGCGCATGCCTCAGCGTATCGGGGTCGCCCGGATGTGCCCGGATGGCAGACACAAAGTAGCGTGCCGCCACGTCATGCGCGCCCATCTGCTCGGCAGCCAGCCCAAGGC
>JBNAWM010000090.1:0-5897 GCA_049699855.1 Candidatus Cryosericum sp. | reverse complement strand
GCCTTCCGCGGCATCCTGCACGATCAGGGGCTGATGGACTCGTAGCGGGGCTGGACAGCCCACTGCTTTGGCACTAAGATAAAGGCCTTATGACAACATCTATCGGTCTGGCAGAAATGAGCCCCATCTTCACCCTGATCCTGATTGTGGCAGTCGGTATCCTGCTGCGACGGCTGCACGTACTTTCGACCGGCGATGCCGCCACGATCCGCAAGTTCGTGTTCAACGTCTCTCTGCCCGCGCTCACGTTCATCAGCCTTTACAGCAACCCCATTCCACTGAAGGCGCTGTGGATCATCCCAGGCGTCGTTGCCATTCAGGCGATTGGATTTCTGGCGTTCCGCCTTGTTCCTGCCCGCCACCGCGAAACGGTGTTCTCCGGATTCCTTGGAAACACAGGATTCATGGGGTATCCCGTGGTTCAGGCGATCCTGGGCCAGGCCCAGCTGCCACTGGCGGTCATCTATGAGCAAACCCATTCCTTTATTGTGTTCAGCACCTGGATCCACAAAAACCTGCGCAGCTTCGTCAACCCTCCGCTGGTCGCGATGCTGCTCGCCCTTGTTCTCAAGCCCATCGCCCTGCCTCAGTTCTTCACGGATGCCTGCAGGCTGGTCGGCAATTCGACATCACCTCTTGCCATGTTGTTCGTTGGCCTGAACGTGGAGATGGACTTCACCTGGCGCTCGTTGCTGCCCGCCGGCATCAAGCTGCTCCTCGTGCCAGCCATGGCGCTTGCCCTGACCCTCGTCCTGCCCATCTCGGGAGACATCCGCAGTGCATTCATCATCCAGAGCGCCATGCCCACGATGGTGGCCAGCGTCGTGTACGGCGCCGAGATCGGTTTGGACGTCCAGGAACTGTCGCGCAACGTCATCGTCTCCACCCTGCTGTTTCCGCTGACGATCCTGTTCTGGGCACGGTTCTTCTAGAGGGGAGAACGGCTGGCACGCCGTGGTCCGCCCCTGCCCTTGAACGCTTTCGGGCTCCCGCCTATACTTGAAGTGGACGGCACCATGTGCCGTCACGCGGGCATGCTGGGAGGAACATATGGGAGTCATCATTCGCACGGCTCGGCTGGCTGACCGGGACAGAATACTGGCAATCAGTTCCCTCATCTGGGAGGGTGACGACTTTGTTCCCCGCGTCATTGATGAGTGGCTTCTCATGCGGGATTCAGAGGTGGCTGTGGCCGAGCTGAACGGGCAGGTCATCGCCTTTGCGCGCACGCACACCCTCACGCCCGGCTACGTCTGGCTGGAGGGCATCCGCACGGATCCCGCGCAGCAGGGGCACGGCGCCGGCAAGGCACTGACGGAGTACTTCATCGAGAAAGCCGCGCGCGAGGGGGCACAGCGCATCGGATTGTCCACCTATGTCGAGAACTATGCCAGCATCCACATCGTCGAGCGCTATGGATTTGAGCGACAAGCCTCGTTCATCCTGGCGGAGGCCGCCCTGAACACCCCGGCCCGGGCTGCCGCAGAGCTGTCGCCCTTGGTTTCTCCCGTGTCGTTCGACGAGGCGCGCGCCTGGCTGCTGCACTCTGATTTCCTCGCGCGCAGCCACGGCTTCGTGCCTCAGGGCTGGAAGTTCTGGCCCGCCTCGCGCCCGGGCGTCACCGCCTGGCCGCCCTTCGATACGGCAATCGGACTCCGCTCGGAGAGTGGGTCCCTGCGCAGTTTGCTGGTCGTGTGCCATCCCGACCATGGGCCCCGCGAGATCAGCATCGACGCTGCCGACGGCTCACTGGAGGACCTCGATCTCCTGATCCGTCACGCGCTGGCGCTGTACCCCGGCGTCAAGACCATCCAGACCATGATCCCCGCCGGTGATGGGGCGCCCACGGCACTTCTGCAGACGGTGACCGCTCTCGAATTTGACGTGTGGCGGCATGGCGAACCAGACGTGTTCGTGTACGAGAGGGCGGTAGATCAGCCTCGGCAGTAGACCACCGTCACCTGCCCGACTGGCCGGGCCAAGACTCTGGGGCCTGACTGCGTGCGGGATCCGGGTCCTTCAGACGTGCCGCAATGAAGGCACAGATGATGAGCAGGAAGACGCCAAAGAGCAGGGAAACGGTGAAGGAGCCATCTCTGGTCCGCATGGCCTGCATGACGTACACGTAGACAACGGCGGCCTGGCCGAACAGCTGGATCAGCCCGTTGGAGGTGCCCTCGGGCGTTGGATAGGTGATCTCTGCGGCATATTGCATGCCGACCGGGCTCAGGCTGGTGAGGAAGAAGCCCAGTTCGAACGCGGATGCCATGAGCAGCCAGGCCGACCGCGCAAAGGTGACGCCGAAGAGTCCCGGGATAGCGCCCAGGATGCCGATCATGAGGAACTTGCGACGCTTGTGCTGCCGGTCGGAGAAGGCGGGGATAACGACAGCTCCGATGATGCCTCCGACCAGCAGGAGGGCCCCCAGCGTCCCGGCCTGCTCCGGGCTGAAGCCCCGCGGCCTGACGATGGGCTCGACCCAGGTCGAGAGCCCGTTAAACAGCCCCAGCGCAACAAAGCACACCGCGAGGAACATCCAGAACATCCTGTTAGCGAGAGCATTCCTGAGACCGTCCAGCATCAGCGCCCGCGTCTCGCCTCCGGCACGGCACGGCGGCGTCGGGGGCTTCTCACGCGCCAAAGCGATGAAGAGCACGGCCGAGCACGCGGCCAGCACACCATACAGCAACTGCACGTGAGCAATGGAGTACCGCTGGGTCAGCAGAGGCGTGAGGACCATCCCCGCGGCTATGCCCAGGAGTGAGGCCAGGGTCACCAGCCCGACCGCCGTAGCGCGGAACTCGACATCGAACCACTTTGCGGGAACCGTAGTCCAGGCATTGAGCAGGAAGGGCTGGGCGACGGCAATGCCAACCGTGGACGCGAGCACAAGCGGGTAGCTGGCCCCCGCGAGCCCCCTCAGTATGCCGCAGATACCCATGAAAACGGCACCCACGCTGACGGCTCGGTGAAACCCCCAGGCATCGATAGCCCATGAGGCCGGGATCGAAAGGGGGAGAAAGGCTGCCATGAAGATCATCGACAGCAGTCCGATCTTGAGATCCGTGACGCCGTAGAAGGCAGCAGCGGGGCCAGTGACGGGAGAGTAGCTGATCCAAAGCATCTGGATGGTGATGTTGATGAACATGAAGACAGCCAGCACGACCCAGCGATAGCCATACAACTGCACTTTCTCTTCGTTCATCGTCACTCCCTTTTCCATTCTTGGTCGTCGTTCACTCAAAAGGCACAGGACTAGCCCACGCCGGAGGGGCGAGGGCAGCGGAACTGCAGCAAGGCCCTGTTCACTGCTGCGGCGCCGACCCTAGACGACCAGATAGATGGCCAGCGAACGGAACCAGTCCAGGCGTTCCCGGTCGACGGTGCTCAGGCCATAGGCACTCAGGAACACTTGCTGACCGTCTGGATCGAGGTAGCCAAACAGCGTGGCAAGATCATGCCAGGGATCTCCAAGGTCGGTGAGCGACCAATCCAGAACGGCAGAGACGCGCTCACCCTCCAGAAGGATGTTTCTGGGACGGAAGTCCCCATGGATGATCGCCACGGGGCCGGGTGCGGGGCGGGTCGCCTTCAGGCGCTCAAGCTCTTTGGCCGGGTCGCCCGTGATTCCCTTGGCGCGGAATTCAGCCCGGCTCATGACCTTCTCCTCAAGATGACGCTCCGCTCGGAGCAGCTGTCCATCGATGCACTCCTCCCAGCTGAGCGAACCTGTCGGCAAGTGGTGCAGTGTGGACAGCACCGAAGCCATGGCCATGACGATACGGTCCCGCTGGTCCCGCGAGCTTGCCTCGCGCAGAACGTCCGTGGCCGAACGCCCAGGGACATTCTCCATGAGCAGGAAACCAAGCGGACGGTTCTGGACCTGCACCAGCGGAGTTGGAACCGGCACGCCTGTTTCGCGCAGTAAACCGAGCACGGTATACTCGAGGGCCAGCTCCTGCATGCGGTAGGAGCCGCGGGCAACCTTCAGCATGAACAGCTTGCCGCTCGTGTTCTGGAGCCGAATCACCAGGCCGGACTTGCCACGGTAGGGGGAGAGGCGATGCGCAATGGCACCGGTAACCTCCAGAATCTCGGCAGGCAGGTGCAGGGTCATCGGATCAAGGCTCATCGGGGGCAGGCGCTCCGCTGGCGAAAGGGCGCTCGTGATCGACCTGATGCGTGGCAATATGGACATGGTGCTTTCAGCGATCGTCGCTCGTTTCATGTACATATCATAGCATCATTTGCTGTTGTGAACAAACCACTCCTGTCCGCAATTGCCACCGTGCCACCGACGCACCAGGCCCGCGCCAGCCTTACTACAGGTTCAGTTTGCGGTCCATCAGCCAGGACGTCAGGACGAAGGCAAGCACGCCAAGGCCCGCGAACATGAGAGGTGAGACCAGCGGAAACTCCGCGGGTCCCGTCCCGCCAAACAGCAAGGCAGGAAGATTGCGCCAGGGATCGAGCCAGAGGTGCCAGCCGCCGAACGTTCTCTCCAGCCAGCTGCCGGCCTTGAGGCTCAGCCACAGCACCGTGATCACGACCAGCGCCGAGAATACACTGCCCAGATGCTTTTTTGAGTTCGCAAGACTCTTGCCGAAGGTCACCCCAAAGAACATGATCGACATGAAGCTGACGATCACGACAAGCACCCCGAGGCACATGACCCAGTAGTCAGCAGTCAGGAGAAACCGGCCAACCAGGGGACGAACCTGCTGGCCCAGGCCCGGGGCAAGGCAGGCAAGCACGATCACGCTGGTCATCCCTCCGAACAGGGTCATGAGGGTGTCGATCACCAAGACGATGACGCGCGAACCCAGCACGTCGGCACCACGCAGGGGAAGGCCGAAGATGAGATAGCCAGTGTCACCATACAGGTCCTGCGTGTAGGTCACGATGTTGATGACGGTTATGACGCCATAGAAGGCAACCCAGAAGAGCGCCATGGTGATGGGAACTCCGAGCGAGACCGGGGCGGAGGATGCCGGATCCTGCTGCATGCCGAGAAACTCCGTCGCTTCGAACAGCGTCAGCGCCGCCATGATGATCAGACCGATGGTATAGAGAAGTCTGCGGCCCCTGAGCTGGTACCTAACGAGCTTCCACATAGCCATACACCTCCCGGTAGATGCCTTCGATCGATGTGCGGCGATCGGTTCGCAGGTCCTCGGCCGAACCGGCCAGCACGACACAGCCCTTGTCAAGGAAAACAACATCGTCAAAGAACCGCTCGACATCCGAAACCATCTGGGTGGAGAGGATCATGGAGCAGTCGGTGCGGAAATTGCTCACCAGCGCTTCCAGCACCTGGCCGCGCGCGAGTGGATCCAGTCCGCCGAATGGCTCGTCAAGGATGTACAGCCGCGACCGCCTGCCGAACACGAGCGCGAGCCGCGCCTTCTCCACCATGCCCCGTGACAGAGAACCAATCTTCTGCCGCGTCGAAAGCCCCATGATGCCGAGAAGTTCCTGGAACCGCTTGCGATCAAAATCGCGGTAGAAGTCCGCGTAGAAATCCCCCGCCTCACCCACGGTCATCCACCGGTCGAGGTGGTTCACGTCCGGCAGAAACGAAACGATGGCCCGAGTCTGCACGCCCGGCGCCAGACCGTCGATGAGGACACTGCCCGATGTCGGCGCGACGAGGGCCGCCAGGATCTTCATCAGGGTCGTCTTGCCACTGCCGTTGGGACCAAGCAGTCCGGCAATATGCCCTTCAGGCAGGTCCAGACTCACATCCGACAGCGCTGTCGTCGCAAGGTAACGCTTGGTCAGATCACTTACTTGTACCACCATGCTCATGGGTTCCTCCCCGCGGCCTCGGCGGCCATGGCCGCCATCTCCTCGCCGCCAAAGCCCAACGACCTCATCTGGGCAACGTAAACCTGCAC
>JBNAWM010000089.1:0-6068 GCA_049699855.1 Candidatus Cryosericum sp. | reverse complement strand
CCTGTCGGGAATCCATTCGCCCTTTTTGCGCGACGACTTGACTTTTCTGCAAATGTTATAACAATAGTGTTATGTTTCTTGTTGATCGACTGCTGAGTTGATTTTGAGTAGTAGACCGAGGGCAGTGTCTCAGGAGGGCATGGTGAGAACTGAATGAAGAAGCAGTTTGTGCTGATTCCACCGGCATTAGAAGAAATGGCAGTTTTGCCCGTGGATTTGCGGGGTGAACTGTGGGAGCTTATTGGGTTTCTCGAAGAGAAGGGGACTCTCGCGTTTCCCCAGGGACGTATTGTCGATGAGGAGAAACGAATCTTTGAGATTCGTGCACATGATGATGCCCAACAGGCCCGTATCCTTTACTACTACTGGAACGGGGGCAATTTGGTCTACGGTCTGGTTGTCTTCATCAAGAAGGCGAGAGAGACCCCACGTAAGGAGATCAGCCTGGCACGCAGGAGGTTGGTGCAGCTCAAGAAGGGGATGTGGAGGTAGGAAGAGATGAGTACCAGGAGGAAGAAAGCAATAGAGGAGCCTCTCGTTTCCAGAGAGGTCATCGAGGCTAGCGAGCGTTTACGCAGGGAAACGAAAGAGGCCATTGCGGCTGATCCAGTTCTCGCTCTCAAGATGCAGGCAGTACGGGAGGAGGCGGAAATTGCACTTCGTTTGGCGAAAGCAAGGAAGGAGTGTGGCCTTACCCAAGCGGACCTCGCAGCCAGGATGGGGCGTACTCAACCACAGATTGCCCGCATGGAGCGGGAAGGATACCTTGGGAGCATTCGCTCGCTCGTTCAATACGCTGCAGCATGTGGGAAGAAACTGACCATAAAGCTGGAGTAGCGGGGCGATGGGCGTCAGGTCAGCAGTGCAGTGTGGTGCTGCTGCAGGCAAGCAGATAACTGGCAATTGCCATGCACTTGTAGCACGCATAGTGGTTGTTGTTTCTGGCTTGACGGCTGGAGGAAACTGACCCCCGACTCAAACATTCGGGGGTGACAAAGGGTGTTCGTCATTCCCGAGTGCCCCCTCCTCCGTCATTCCCGAACGTTTTTGTCGGGAATCGACATCTTCCTCCTCCGTCATTCCCGAGTGTCTCTGTCGGGAATCCACGTCCTTTCCATGGGTACGTCCTGAAAAGTGTAGTCAACTGCACTTTTATGTCCTGAAAAGTGTTGACTGCTCCACTTTTACGTCCTTACAAGTGTTGCCTTTGCGTGGAGGAAGTGTACACTGGGTCCAGCAAGCTGAAGACGTAGAGGTGGCGACATGGATCGATATGCAATGCAGGAGCTGCAAGCCTGGAAGCAACGGAAGGACCGGAAACCCATGATCATCCGGGGAGCGCGGCAGGTGGGAAAGACGTGGCTCATGAAGGAGTTTGGCAAAACGAGTTTTCAAAACGTTGCCTACGTGAATTTCGAGAACAATCCGAGGATGCAAAGTGTCTTTGATGGCGGCTACGATGTGGCTCGACTCGTCAGCGCCTTGCAGATTGAGACGGGCGTAAAGATCACACCCAGAGACACGCTGATCATCTTTGACGAGGTGCAAGAGGTTCCAAAAGCTCTCACTTCCCTCAAGTACTTCCACGAAAGTGCCCCTGAATACGCGATTGTAGCGGCCGACTCCTTGCTGGGCGTTGCACTCCACGAAGGGACTTCATTCCCCGTGGGCAAGGCGGAGTTCCTGGACCTGTACCCTCTCAGCTTTCGGGAGTTCCTTGATGCTACGGGACACAGCGATCTCAATGACCTCATCAGACAACGAGATACTGCTCTCATCACCTCGTTTCGAGACACATATGCGGACTTGTTGAAGCAGTATTACTACGTCGGTGGTATGCCCGAGGCCGTGACCACATATTTGGAGACGCGTGACTTCGGTGAGGTCAGGCGCTTGCAGAAGAACCTGCTGGCTTTCTATGAGCAGGACTTCTCGAAGCACGCACCCTTGGAGATCGTTCCCAGGATGCGCATGGTCTGGAACGCCGTACCAACACAGCTTGCCAGAGAGAACCGCAAGTTCATCTATGGGCAGGTTCGCGAAGGCGCACGGGCCAAGGACTTTGAACTGGCGATTCAGTGGTTGGAGGATTGTGGCCTGCTCACCAAGGTATACCGGGCCACGAAGCCGGATGTGCCTCTCAATGCCTATATGGACACTCGCTCGTTCAAGCTGTACGTCCTGGACATTGGATTGCTTGGAGCCATGAGCGATCTCGACATACGAATCCTGATCGAGGGCAGTCGTATCTTTGAGGAGTTCAAGGGCTCGTTGACTGAGCAGTACGTGCTCCAACAGCTGGTCTCCGATGTTGGTTTGTCCCCATTCTACTACGCAACCGAGAATTCAACGGGCGAGGTTGACTTCCTCATCCAGAAGGGATCAACCGTGATTCCCATCGAGGTCAAAGCTGCCGAGAACCTGAAATCAAAGAGCCTGCGCGCATACAGCGACAAGTACAAACCTTCCTACGCCGTGCGGACATCGCTGTCCAACTTCCGGAAGGAATCATGGCTAGTGAACCTACCGCTGTATGCCATCTCATTGCTGGGCGCCATCGAGGACCTTTAGCCACGCGGGCATGCACACCGGGGGCCCGGTACGTCCTTCCCGAATGCTCTTGCTCCGTGATTTCCGAGTGTTTGTGCTTTGTCATTCCCGAGTGTTCCTGTCGGGAATCCACCTGCGCGGGAAGGCGGCGATTGCGGCCGCGGCTCTTGCATTTTGCATGGTATTGTTGAAACTATGTACAAGCAGCAGCGTGGCGTGCTATACTGATTTGCGCCACACCCAGACATGAGGTGCTCACTGGCAGTGGGCGCACGAAGGAGTGTTGAGAGGATGGATTGCTCGTGACAGCTGTATTCGGGACTGTGCCGCAGATTGTCTATCTTGTCGTGGCGTTTATCGTGGGTACATTCATGGGCAGTTTCGTGGGCGTCCTCACGTATCGCATTCCCCGTGACGAGCAGTGGGTCAAGGGGCACTCGGTGTGCCCGGCGTGCGGTCACCAGCTTGGCGTGCTCGATTTGGTGCCCATCTGGAGTTACGTCTTCCTTCGCGGTCGCTGTCGGTACTGCCATGCGCGCATCGGGGTCCGCTACCTGTGGACCGAGATTGTGGCTGGCCTGTTGTTTGTAGGGCTGGCCTGGCGCCTGGGATGGAGCGTGGGCGCGCTGAAGTTTGCCGTCATGACGGTGCTTGCGCTTGCCGTGGGGATCATCGACTTCGAGACGGGTCTAGTCCCGGACTCCGTGGTCTTGCCGGGAGCGGCGATCGGGGTGCTTTTCGGTGCGCTGTCCGGCTGGCAGGGTGTGCTGGGGTCGCTGGGAGGCGCCGCTATCGGCGCTGGCCTCTTTGCTTTGATCATCCTGCTCTCGCGAGGGGGAATGGGCTGGGGCGATGCGACCTTGGGGTTGATGTTGGGCGCCTTTCTGGGGTGGCGTCTGGCCATCGTGTTTCTGCTTCTCGCATTCATCGTTGGTGCGCTGGTTGGCATTGTGCTTATGCTGTTCTTCAAGAAGAAGGGAAAGGACGCCATGCCCTTTGGCCCAGCAATGGCCGTGGGCGCCTACGTGGCAGCTGTTGCCGGAAACGATCTGATCTCATGGTACTTGACGACGATGTTTCGTAGGTAGACGGTCTATGATGGATAAAGGAGGCACCCTGTGTTTGGGCTAGGAAAACAAGCAACACCGATCATTGGAGTGGATATTGGATCGAGTACGATCAAGGTGGCTCAGTTCAAGCATGAGAAGAATGCGCTGAGCCTGGTCAACTTCGGCGTTGTCCCGACACCCGAGGGCGCAATCGAAGAGGGGAAGATCGTCAAGGGGGACCTGATCAGCGAAGCGCTGGGCTCCCTGCTGTCCCTGCATTCGCTGGTTGGCAAGCGCGTGTCGGCGTCTGTCTCCGGCCAGCTGGTGACGGTCCGGCAGGTGACGGTGGACGAGATTCCGCGCCAGTCGCTGAGCGACATCATCAAGTGGGAGATCGAGAAGCACATCTCGTACCCGATCGAAGAGGCAGTCTTCGACTATCAGGTGCTGTCACGGTCGCACACGGACGATGGCGGGGTCAAGGCGAACTGCCTGGTAGCCGCTGCGCCGCTGGAGATCGTCAATGGGCTGGTGGGGGTCATCCGCAAGACGCAGCTGGAGCCGGTCTTCATCGAGGTGGAGCCCTTTGCGGAGCTGCGCCTGGTGGACTATGTGTCCTACAAGCGGCCCGACCTCGACGCGAAGACCATCGTCATGGTGAACATTGGATCGACGATCACCTCCATCAACGTCTCGGACCAGTCCATGATCCGTCTGACGCGCATGATCCCGTTTGGGGGTGCCCGCATCTCGCGCGCCATCGGGGCAGCCATGGGCCTGAACACCGAGCGCGCCGAGGAGCTGAAGCAGGAGGCGGTCAACGTCAACCCGGAAGCCAACCTGGAGGCTGGTTCCGAGGCCGAGCGCGCCACTGCCGCAGCACTGCCGATCGTCGATGAGCTGGTGCTGGAGATCCGGCGCTCGCTGAACTACTACACCACGCGGTTCGAGAGCGATCGCCCCCTGCACCTGATCCTTTCAGGCGGAACGGCCAATCTGAAGGGCATTGCGGATTACATCGAGCTGTCCACGGGCTTCACAGTCGAGCTGAACAGGCTGCTGCTGGACGTCGCCAAGTATGACCCAAGTATGTTTGCCGAGTCGTATCTCAACGAGATGGCCCCCATGTTTAGCGTGGCGACGGGCTTGTCGCTCAGGGAGTTTGAGGAGGCTGCTGCCAAGAAGCGTACGGGGCGGAAGCAGGCTGCGCCCATCGAAGGCGGCGAGAACCTTCTGACATATCGGCCTGGTTCGGAGGGACTCTGATGATTACCATCAACCTTGTTCCACATGCCCGTAGACGGCGGGAAGTTCAGCTTTCCCGCGAGGACAAGACGCTCATCTTTGTTGTGGTGGCTGTCCTGGTGGTTCTTGCCGCGACGTTTGGATATGCAAAGTGGACGGTCATACAGACCAGCAACCATCTGGCAGACCTGAATGCCCAGATCGCCGCTCTTGCGGACGAGCAGAAGCTGCTTGACCTGAACAGGTCCCTGGCTCAGCGCTCGCTCGCCATCGAAGCCAACATCGGTGCCGCGGTCAAGCTGCAGATCGACACCAATCAGATGCTGGACGACGTTGCGAAGGACCTTCCCAAGACCTGCCTGCTGACGCAGGCGAACCTCACGGTGCTCACGGGCTCGATCGACATTTCGGCCAGCGCTGCGCAGTTCATCGATCTGGTGCGGTTCTTCAACGCGCTGAGTGCCGACCCGAAGTTCAAGAACGTGCACATTACCGGCTACCAGGTGCCCTACAACACCGGCACGGTGACACAGGGACCACAGCCGCAGGCGACCATGAACCTGAACGTGACGTGGGTGGGAGGTGGCAAGAATGGGTAGGAGTGTCTCCGTCAAGCTTGTCGTTGTCATCCTTCTGCTGGGCATCATCTGTTTTGTGTTCTACCGCTACGCTCTGAGTCCCCAGATCGTTCAACTGCGCGACCTGCGCGACCAGGTCACCCAGGCCGAGGCCAAGCTGTCAACGCTCAAAGAGGTCCAGCGCCTGCAGGACGCCTTCATCAAGCAAAACGAGTCGTACACCTCATGGATCGACCAGCTGGTCCAGGTGACACCCGCGGGGTTCGATCAGCACCAGCACACGCTTTTCCTGCTTGACCTGCAGGCCGTCGGCAAGGCCAGTGGCATCGCCTATACCAGCATCCAGGTCACGGATGCCTCGATCGGACAGGGCGGTGGTGGCGCTGCAACCAAGCCGACTGGCATGACCCTGCCAAAAACGGTCGGCGTCACGATGAACTTCACGGCCAAGGATTACTGGACGGTGCGCCGTTTTGACGAGACTCTGCGCAGTAAGTTCAAGTACATCATGGTCCTGTCCAATCTAGCGGTGTCGCACACGGCCCTTGGCGCCACCGGCCAGGGGAATCCGTACAGCTGTTCCATGACTGCATGGATGGTCCTGACTCCCGATGCTGCGATCCCGGGCGCGCCGGCTGCCGCAGCC
>JBNAWM010000088.1:0-6141 GCA_049699855.1 Candidatus Cryosericum sp. | reverse complement strand
CTTGAACCTGTGTCCTCTCAGAAATGTGCTTCACCCGGCAGATTGACATCCGTGGCGTGGCCCTGACGGCGCTCGACCTCTTCCGTGTACAGGCTCGAGCGCTTTTCGGCCTCCTCGATCGCCTGCTCAGCCTGGCGCCTGCCGGGAGCCGAAAACCAGTCGCGCGCGACGATCCGTTCCATCCACTTGTGGATCCGGGTCAGCTCTGTCTCATTCTCCTCGATCTCCGCGTAGGTGTACTTTTCCTTTTCGGTTTCGCGGTCCAGTTCGTAAATGAGACGCTCGCACTGCTCAACAATCTCGTCGTAGTCAGAGTTCCGTTGCTGCTGAAAGGCGGCGACAACGCGAGCGTCGTCCTCTTCGTCGATGAACTCCATCCTTCCGACCAGCATTTCGCCTCCGCCGGACGCCACCTCGCTCTTCAGAGCGCGCACCTGCGTCACCAGCGCATCCTGCAGCGGCAGGATGGCCGCCCCCTGCTGGACGTACACAGCCCCAAGCTCCTTCAGCTTCCTCCACAGGTACACCCGCGTGCGCGATGGCTCGGTCGGAACCTTGTAGGTGATCGTCAGCCACGTCATCATAGCGCCCGTTCAGTTCCCCTGCCTGAGTTGATGAGGATGGTCAGGGCGATCATGGCAACAAATGCCAGGATGGCTCCAAAGAGAAATGGCGCACTGGGATTGACGTACTGCCACAGGATGCCTGCGATCAGGCTGGCCGGAAGAGCGCTGATGCCTATGGCTGCGTTGTAGATGCCATAAGCGGTCCCGCGCTTCTCGGACTCAGGAACAACATCGGCAACCAGCGCTGGTCCGACGGCATCGGTCATGGCATAGAAGACGCCATACAGGGCATACAGCAGCCAGACCTGCCATCCCTGCGCGGCGAACGCGAAGCCAAGATACACCAGCGCATACACAAGCCACCCGATGCGGATCACCCGACCGCGGCCGATCCGGTCAGACAGCATGCCTGCCGGGATGGAGAGAGCAGAGGTAACGGCCTTCCACATGGCCAGCATGAGGAAGATCTGCACAAGATCCAGACCAGACCTCTGCGCCTTCAGCATGAGAAACGCGTCGCTGCTGTTGCCCAGCGTGAAAATGACCATGATACCGAGAAACAGCTTGAACCTCGTGTCAAATCCACGCAGGGACAAATTCAGTGTTCGGTGGTTGGCAGTACGTGGCGCATTCTCACGAACGAAAAAAGCGATGAGTGGCAGGGTAAGAAGTGCGGGGATGCTGACAAGGATGATGAGGCGCTGGTACATACTGCGTGTGAGCGTCATGGCCAGAGCCGAACCGCCTGCCGCTATGGTGCCTGCTGCAGCCAGCATGCCAAAGACGGAGCCAAGCGTATCCATTGCATTGCCATACCCGAACGACCGCCCTAGCTTCTTCTTCTCCGACGAATCAGCCAGCAGGGCATCCTTGGGCGAGGTCCGCACGCCTTTGCCTGTCCGATCGGCAAATCGGAGAAACGCTGCCCATGGCCACGAATTGACGAAGTAGAGAAACGGCTTTGTGATGTTGGAGATGGCATACCCCGAAAACGCCAGCCACTTCCGCTTCTTCAGACGGTCCGACAGCCATCCGAAAACCCATTTCAGAATAGTCGCCGTGGTCTCGGCCAATCCTTCGATGAACCCGATGATCGCCGGCTTAACCCCAAGCGCATTGGCCAGGAACAACGGCAGTGTCTTGACTGTCACCTCGCTGCTGAAATCCGTCAGCATGGAGACAAACCCGAAGACAAAGACGTTCTGACTCAGACCAAAGAACGTGCGCTGGGGCTTCTCCTGGTTTGTTTCCACCGCGGCATTCACTTCACGTGCGTTTTCCACTCAACACCTCTCGTGTGATACATGTAACTGTCGTTACAGTATACTTACTGTTACGTCCTGTCAAGTGAGGTGCTTTTGAATGCGCTGCCTGGCACCTCCTTGGGGTCAAACGTTACATTTCATAAGGCTTCGGGTTGAGCGTTGGATTTGTCCTTCTACGGCTCTAAAAATACCACCTGGGGTCCTGCATCCTCTGTGAGCAGAACGCCGGCCACATGCATCGTGTCTACGATCCCGACAACGCGGTGTGCATCGAAATCGACCAGTGCCGTGAGCAGCGTCTGGCCCTCCTGCTGCGGCTTCAATGGTACAGCAACGACGCGTCGCACTCTCACGTAACCTCTGGGAGTAGAAAAGATAAAGGGATCATACTGCATGGCGTGCTTATTGTTCTTGTATGGTGTCGTCGCCTGGTAGACGCTCGCAACCTGCAGCCCATCACTTTCTGGCGACCCGATGCGAGCGACCGTGGTATCCTGCGAAGCAACTGTTCTGGCCTCTGCAAGATCCTGTGCGGTGACGCCAGGAGCATCGCTGGACGTGACGGCGGTGAATCCCTCTGTAATCTTGGCAGAATCACACGCTGCAGCAACGATGCCGACGACTCCCTGTCCCGGCAGGAGCAGGACATAGCCTGTGCCGCCACGGAGCTCGGCTCGCAGCAGATCAGTCCCGGTAACGGTCCGGGCACTGACGAACAGACCTCGCGGGTCCCGCGCTGTCGCCTTGGCAAGCAGAGCATGCCACGTGTCAGGAGTCTGAGTAGAAACCTGTTCGATCAGGCGAGCGGCGCTCAGCGGCAGAGATTGCGTTTCCTGGACGGCTACCGCCATCGGCTGTGTCCAGTGGTACCAGGTCGTGCCCGTCACGATGACCAGCATGACAATGGCGAAGGCGCACGAGATTCGAGCAACCATGCGCATCCGGTGACGACGCTGGTCCAGGCGGCCAACAAGGCGAGCAAGCGTCGCCTGTTCGCGGACAGGGTCCGATGTGGACTCCCAGTCCGTTGTCTCAAGCAGCTGTTCTATCTCTCGATCATCATGTTCCACAGAATCACCTCTCACTCATACAACGGGGTCAGGGCAAAATATCGGAAAGCTTACGCCGCAGTACCTTGTAGGCGTAGCTCAAGGCAAGTGTCACCTGCCTGGGGGTACAACCAAGCTGGCGTGCAATCTCCACCGTTCTCTTGTGTTCCATGAACCGCAGCGTCACACACGTGTATTCGAATGGAGGAAGTGCATTCATGGCATTCCGGATCTCCTGGGCATGGGACTGGATATCCTGTGTCGTCTCGTCGGGATCAGCACTGGCTGTGGCCGTCTCCTCCACCAGCATCTGTGAATGCGAGCGCCGGCGCAGCTCGTCCATGGCCAGGTTGTGCACCACGCGGAACAGCCAAGGTGCAAGAGGTCTACGAGCAACAGCCAACCATCCTAGGCGGCTTGTGATCCGGAGAAAGGTCTCCTCAACCACATCGTCCGCAAGGGAGGGATCCTTCAGGAAACTCATGGCATATGCGCGGAGGTGACGGTAGTACCGGAAATACAGCACGGTGAACGCCTGCGCATCTGTTCTCGCAAGCCCCAGGAGTTCCAGATCGCTTCTTTCCTCCAAACCCGTTTCCACTTTCGCCTCCACGGGCAGTCTACCGTGGAACCTGGCATATGACAAACACGGGATGACCACGCTCGTGTCTGGAGGGTTTCCGACATTTCGGATGATCTGCGTTATATGGATGAAGGCACATCAAAAGGAGGCAAGGTATGATGCGTACATACATAGTTGTCCTATTGGTTGCGGGGATGTTTGGGCTTGGAGGTTCCTTAGCGTTTGGGAGCACACCATCTGCTGTGATATCCACGCCGGGTTTGTCGGAAGAGGCAGCGGAGGCAACACCGACGATAGCAACGGGTGCAAACAACGACATGGAGTCTTTTTATTCGAGGATTTCAGATTTCGGCATACAACTCAAGCCCCTTGAGGGGGTACCAAGCGTCACCGAAGACATTGCCATTGCTGTCGCGAAGCATAACGCTCCGATAGCAGGGGATGCGGAGCATATCACAGCCATGTACACAAGTTTTTCGGACTATCCCGCTGGCCCGGACGGGCCTCCCCTGATAATGCCGGGAACAAGCAGGGTTATGAAGGATGTCCCCGTCTGGATTGTGACCTTTCATGGTGCGCACATACTGCACTCCGGTCCTTGCATGATTGATGCCAGTGGCAACGAGATTCCATCGACCAGAGATCCATATGTGTTTGGAGATGCGAATGTCGTCCTTGATGCTGAAACGGGCGAAGTGCTTGAGGGCTTCAGCTACAACACCCCATCCATAGCTGGGGATTAGCTTCGGGGAGTCACCTGTGAGTTATTTCTCAGTGACGCAGCCGCACGTCATTTCGATGTTCTCATGGGATGTGTTTCTGACTTTTGACGGCATCTTTGTTCTATAGGTGAAGAGAGAAGGTTTCAGCAATTTTCTCCCTGTCGCGTTGTGGATATGGAGAGGAAGAAATTGTAACCATTTTGTAACCTTCGGTGCGTACAATGAGCACCGTGTTGAAAGGAGGCACGGGTCATGAATGCATGAAGAGAAAAGTGGACTTGACTAAGTGGATTTGGGAAACATTTACTAAAGAGGCTCATAATACGACTAAATCACCAACAGGTACAGGATATGGTAAACAAAAGGAGAAGAGAGAACATGTCGTGGAAACGATTGGCTATTGTATCGCTCATTATTGCGATGGTATGTGTCTTCAGTATCACTGGGCGTCCCTTGAAACGTGCCCAGGCGGCCACTGTTACAAACCACTGGACTTGGAGTTTTCCAACAGACAATCTCACATATGAGGTATTCGAATACAACGACTGCCACTTTACAGTACTTGAGACCAATGGAGGCTTGACACGAACGATCATCGGACACCCCTATCTGACATGGGATGGCGATCCCAAAGCAGCGGTTGATCCTACGACCGCGGCGTACTGGGCACAGGTTCAGACAAACTACCAGTTGACGAATATCAAAGACGCACTCTCAGCGATTCCTGGGTGGGTGTCCTGATGGCGACGACCTTCGTACAGCTTGCAGTTGCAGCGATCGTGGCTGCAGTCGGAACAGGGATTCAAGCTGTTTTTGACAGCCGCATGAGTCACACGCTCACCGTCGGCGATGAAACGAAGGTGTTCTACGAGATGGCCGTATGTGTCAAAGCCGCGTGCGATCTTGCCAGCACTCCAGGAATTGTGGTCCCGACCGAATCCGTTCCTCCGGTGACAGAATAGGCGATGGTAACCCACTATAGGGATACAAGAGGGCACCGACCGCATAGTGACGTTCGTGGTCGGTGCCCTACACTGAAGAATCAGTAGAGGAGGTATGTCATGGATGATGATAGCGTTGAGGGTTTACAGAAACCGGAAGTTCTCCAGACGAAAACGTCGCAACGACGCATACGAGGCTGGCTCTTTGTCTGTGCTATAGCTCGCGGGGCGGTTTCGTCGGCTGTGCTGGCGATTGGTGCGAGCACTGTCGGTCTGAAATCGTTTGAACCCGGAAACATCGGGCAGGAAGCAGCTTTGCTGCTGTTGATGGCGTTGGGTTTCTGGAGTTCCTTGATGATCACATGGGGAAAGAGAGAGCCCGTCGTTCACTCGATGCCACGGCTCCAAGCTACCACCGTTCTCAGCCTCCTGGCACTTCTCTCCATGGTTGCAGCAGGGGCGTTGGGCGCGCAAGCAGGTGGAGGAGCCCCCAGCATCGGGCTATACCAACCACCGGCAGTGATCGCCCAGACAGCCCAGCACCTGGAATGGTTGTGGTGGAGTGCAGCGGCAGGGATGGTCTTCATGGTGGCTGCCGCAATAGCCCAACCATGGTCCCTGCACCTTCGAACTTCTACCACGGTCTATATTCTGGCCGCAGAGGCATCTACGCTGATCTTGTTTCTCTGTCTGCACAACACCTTCGCCGTTCTCGGGCTGACGCTGCTTCATCTCACCGTTGCAAACGTTCTCTGGTCCGCTGACCTGTGGCGCAATGAACCGTCCGATACCGACGTGGACCATGACGAGCAATGGCTGGAACATCATCAGGGCAGCGTGTAGATCCACGAGGGAGGGGTGTTCATGAGACAACATAGCATTGAACCTGTGACAGAAGTAACGCACTTGACGAGGAGAAGAGAAGGAGTGCAGGAATGGTTGACAATGTGTGCTCTGTCTCGATGGTTTGTAGCCGGCGAGATGAGCGTTGCCGGCATTATGGCTCTCCGTTGGC
>JBNAWM010000087.1:0-6369 GCA_049699855.1 Candidatus Cryosericum sp. | reverse complement strand
CGCTGAGATACCCTCCCGGAAAGCTATAGAGGGCGGACAGCAGGTTGTCCATGCCATTCAGGGAACCCACCGCCCAGGTCGTACCGCCGAGCGCCATGAGATAGAGCGGCAGGAACCGCTCGGCCATCTTCTCGCCCATGCCGACCAGGACAACCATGGCCAGGAGGGCAATCATGCTGGAATTCAGTGCAAAGAAACTGCGAATTGCGCCGCCAATGCTACGGCGCGGCATGTTCTCCTGATTCACGTGATGCTCCGGAACACGACCGCGCCGCTCATTACCTCGTTCCTGTTACCTAAGGCCGCACAAAGCCATGGTGCCCGGCATAGGAAGCCTGGCTGCCCAGCTCCTCCTCAATCCGCATGAGTTGATTGTACTTCTCGACGCGTTCGCCACGGCACGGGGCGCCCGTCTTCAGGTGACCCGTTCCCATGCCGACGGTAAGGTCGGCGATGAAGCTGTCCACCGTCTCGCCACTGCGGTGCGAGACCATAGCACCCCACCCGGCCTTGCGAGCCAGTTTGATGGCCGCAATGGTCTCCGTGACGGTTCCGATCTGGTTCAGCTTGATCAGGACGCCATTTGCCGCGTTCTCATCGATACCGCGCTGGATGCGCTTGACATTGGTGACAAACAAGTCATCGCCGACGAGCTCAACTTTCTGCCCGATGGTCTTGTTTAACAGCTTCCAGCCATCCCAGTCGTCTTCGGCCAGACCATCCTCAAGAACGACAAGAGGGTACTTCTCGGCCCAGTCGGCATACATGGCAACCATTTCGGCAGAAGTCGCCTTGCGGCCCTCGGTGCGCAGGTTGTAGAGACCGTCTTCATAGAAGCCGCTGGAGGCTGGATCAATGGCGAGTGCAATCTGCTCTCCTGGCTTGTACCCCGCCTTCTCGATTGCCTGGATGATCAGCTCGATTGCATCGACATTGTGCTTGAGTGCGGGGGCAAATCCACCCTCATCGCCAACGCCAACTGTGTAACCAGAACTCTTGAGAACACCCTGGAGCGTATGATAGGTCTCCGCGGCCCAGCGCACCGCCTCGCGGAACGTAGGAGCACCAACAGGAGCGATCATGAACTCCTGCAGATCAGTTCCCTGCCAGTTGGCGTGCACGCCACCGTTCATGATATTGAACATGGGCACTGGCAGCAGCGTTGCAGTGACCCCGCCGATATAGCGGTAGAGTGGGAGCTCCGTGGCCATGGCAGCGACGCGTGCCACCGCCATGCTGACGCCCAGAATAGCATTGGCTCCCAGGCGGCTCTTGTTGGGCGTACCATCCAGTTCGATCATCTTCTGATCGATGGCGCTCTGGTCCGTGGCGTCCATATCCTCCAGCGCAGCCGCAATTTCAGTGTTGACGTGTTCTACTGCCTTCAGGACGCCCTTGCCACCGTACCGGGCCTTGTCACCGTCGCGCAGTTCCAATGCCTCGTGAATGCCTGTCGATGCTCCCGAGGGGACACCGGCTCTCGCCATGATGCCGTGCTTCAGCGTTACTTCCACTTCCACCGTTGGATTTCCGCGCGAATCAAGAATCTCTCGTGCATGGACCTTCTTGATAGCTGTTGTCATTGTCATTCCTCCTCGTGCAGTATTGTAACCACCATAGTATTGTTCAACCGATTCCTTTTTCCAGTGTGAGTGATGTGTGAGCTTACCTGCTCTCTCGAGCTACCTTGAGCCGGAAAAATGCGTACAACGCGTCATAGACAGCAAACTGGGCCTCCAGGTTCTCTGCATCGTCCGGATACATGACCGAAAAGCCCTGCGCTAGCGCCTCGAGTCCCCTTGCATACGGATTCGCATCCAGCTGGTTGGTATCGGCTGCGTTGATGATATCAGCCATCTGCTGCAATGCCAGGTCTGTCAGGTGATAGTTTTCCATGATGGAGACGAAACTGCAATGCCCGTCGTGATGTCCCAAGAGGGCTCCCTCGACATCAAAGGGTGTGGCCAATTCGTCTCCAGCCACCTGGGCCACAAGATCTCTCGCAACAAACAGGAACTCCGCCCCGTTGTCGATAAACCTGCTGATCAGCCATGGGCAGGCAACCCTGTCCACATGGACGTGCGCACGCGTTACCCACTTCATATGAGCCTCCTCAGTGATGAACTTCCTGCCAATGTCGTAACCTGCGCAGATCAGTCAACCGGTCAACCAATCACACCGCCCACATCTGTCGGCTGGCGCAGTCCGTCGCTTGCAGGCAGGATGCTTGGTAGACCGGGCTATGGTGTCGTGCTTAAGGCGTCCAGCTGCGCCAGGATATCCTCAAGTGCCTTCAGTTCCTTCCCGGCATTGGCGAAGTCCCCCGTGGCACTGTCCTGCTTGTACCGGGTCATCGCAGCGACGGCTTCGGCGATCAGCGCTTTCTGCTGGGCAGTGACCGTCCCCGTCCCCGTTGTTGAGGTTCCGCCTGTCGTCCCCGTGTCAGGCGGGACGACGACTGGCCCGGTTCCGGTCGAGGGACCAACACCACCGATGTCAACGTTTGTTCCCAGCAAACTGCTGAGAGCCTGGTCCAGATTGTCGCCCCACACCAGCTTGTCCTTGGTAGCGGCCACCACTTTCTTGATCTGTGGCATCTTGGAACTGCTGGACTGCAGATAGATGGGTTCAATATACAGCAGTGAGCCGTCGACTGGCAGAATGAGCATGTTGCCCCGCAAGACCTGCGAACCTTGCTGGTTCCAGAGCGTCAACGTCTGCGAGATAACGGTATCCTGATCGATCCGCGCCTCGACCTGGAAAGGTCCATAGACCACCCGGTCCTTGCTGAACTTGATCACCGAGACGCGGTCCGGACTGCTGACATCTGAACTGATCGCCATGAGCGCCACAAGGTTGTCCTTGCCGACTGGCGTGAATGGCGTGACCAGGGAGAACACCTGCTGTGTGGACCCTGGCAGTCGGAAGAAAATGTAGTACGGCTCGATGGGCGAATCGGTCCCGAGGTAGCGTTCCTTTGCCACCGCCCATTGGTCCTCCTGCCCGTAGAACACGCGAGGGTCGGTCATATGATACTTGGAGAAGACCCGGCTTTGCAACGCACCCAACCCCGAGGGATACCGGTAATGATCCTTCACAAATGATGGGGCGTCATCGAGCGACTTGAAGAGGCCAGGATAGACGCGGCCGATGGTGGCTGCGATGGGATCACTCTTGTCGATAAGGTAAAAGGTTGTCGTCCCATCGAAGGCGTTCACGGTATACATGAAGCTGTTGCGAACGTAGTTGATGACCTTGCCACCCAGCTCGCCGCCAGCATCGTAATACTCGCTGTAGGGGAAGTTCTGGGAGGTTGTGTACCCCTGTCCAAACCAGAATAGCTTGCCGTCGGGATCTGCAACGATGTAGGGATCACTGTCCACTTCCAGGAAGGGCGCGATGTGCTTCACACGCTCCTCAAGATTGCGATAGACCATGATGCGCGATTCACTGCTGATCTGACTCGAAATCAGGATGTTGACGTTCTGGTCGACGAAGGAAAAGGCCAGCCGATTGAGCAGGGAAAGTCGGATGCCGCCGTTCCCCGTATACTGATATTGCTTGTTGGCATCGCCCTGCGGATAGTCGAACTCGGGCGAATTCCCCTTCACGATGGCAAACCCGCTATTCACTTCACCGTAGTAGATGCGTGGCTCCGAAATGTTGACGAAACCTTCGCTGCTGACAGGGGGGATATCCTTCACGGCATACACCGGTGCGCCTTCCGGTGAAAAGTCGCTGACACCATTGACCACGACACCAAACCCGTGGGTGTAAACGAGGTGGTCGTTGACAAAACTGCGCGACGTGTCTGGTAGCAGCGACTGGTCCAGCTCGCGTGCAGCGATCATGACCTCCTGCGACTTGCCGTTCAGGACGTATCGGTCAATATCGATGTCATTGAACTTGTAGTAGCTGCGGATCGACTGCAGCTGCTCGTTGGTGTCGGCCAGTGCGCGCCAGTCCCACAGCCGTACATTCTGAAGCAGATCCTTGTTGGCAAGGATAGCGCCGGCAGTCAGGGTCGTCTGTGTTCCCGGGTCAGGGATCACATTCACGGCCGAAAGGCCAAAAGCCGTGTTGGTCGCTGCGATGTTGTTGGCCAGGTACGGTGTCTCCCGTGCAAGTTCATTGGGCTTGATAATAAAGCGCTGATACAGCGCTGGAATGCCAGAGACCAGCAGGACGTATGCAATGAGCGTGAGAGCACCCACCCAACCGAGGAACTTCGGATTTGCGAGCCGTGGCCTGAAAGCAGCCAGCAGAAAGACAATACCGCACAGCAAAACGCCAACAGCTGTCACCTTGATGAGTGGAATACGTATCACCTGATCCACATTGCTGACGCCGAATACCACGCCATTGCTCTGAAACAGGAGGCCAAACATCGAGACCCAGACTGCCACCGCAGCAATGATCAGAAGGATGCCTGCAAAGAAGCTCAGACGACTGCGCAGTCCATGGCGCAGGGCGGCATCGCCCGGGACGGACGTGGCCATAAGAAAGCTTGCACCAATGACCGCCATGCCTCCCACGGCAATGCCCGCAAGGATGCCCAGCAGACCCCGGATGACAGGGTAGGTGAAGAAGTAGAAGCTGATCCCGTGACCGAAGATTGGATCAATGTACGTCGTCGAGGGCACCTGTCGCACGGCGGCCAGCAACTGCAGACTGAGACCCCCGGTGGCGAGACCGATGAAGTTGGCAACCACGAGACCGACACCAATGCGCGTCCACTTGAGCACCTGCGACACGTGCCGAGCATCATCGGGATTCATTCCTGCAAACAGACCCCGGGGAAGCCCGGTAACGGCCCATACCGCGGCGTAGGCCACAATAAATCCTATGGCATAGCCAGTGGTCCTCGACAGTACCCGCGTCCAGAAGACCTGCCGATAGCCAACCTCCGTGAAAAACAGGAAGTCCGTATACATGCCCGCCAGCGCCGAGAACGCCAACCCTGCAACGGCGACAAGCAGGAGAGCCACGCTCAGCCCAAGAGCCCACCCGCCGCGCTTGCTCCTGCGCACGCCGATGAAGATGGCGACCGCCACCACCAGCAATACGCCGAATGCCGATACCATTGCTGTCTGTCCAGTCATGATAGGCCAACCTCCCGTCCGAAGCCAAAGCCACTGCTCTCACACAGATCAACTCGTATACGCCGCTGGAGCAGATCAGGTTACTGTACGCGCCCCGCATGTCACTCAAAACATGCAAGCCTGCTCTAATAGTCTAGACCATTACCTGGGTGAGACAACGCAGGCGAGCCTCAGGGTTTGGGATACGTGATGGTGATCGTCTGGCTGGAGCCCTCCCACTGCACGTCTGCGCCCAGACTCTCGGCGACGAAGCGCAGAGGGAGCATCGTGCGACTGTTCAGGATCTGAGGCACGACCTTTGGGTTCACGCTGTCGATGGGAGTCGACTTGCCATTCACCAGCGCTGTTGACTTTCCGATAACGAGCTTCAGTTGCGTTCCACCAAGGGAGATCGTCACGGTCTGGCTGCCGGGTTCCCAGGCAACGGTCCCACCAAGAGATTCGACGACTGCCCGAATCGGGACCAGTGTCCGTCCCTCAACGATGACCGGAGGAGCATCCAGCGCGATGCTGGCACTGCCGGCTTGCATGGTTGGAGAGCCGATCTTCAGCACAAGAACGGTACTCAGCCTATCACCTGCAATTCGAACAGCGATGGCACGTGCCTTGCCCACCACCTCCCGCGTGCCCCCGCCGCCACCAAGCAGCTGAAGCTGGTCAATGCTCACCTGTGTCGTTCCGGACTGGAGTGCCTGGAACGTCAGAACTGCAATACTGCCACTGCCTGTGACCGGCTGGGCCTCACCCTTCAGCGTGACAGCAACGGTGACCTCGCCCACGACAGCATGATTCTCGATGAACAGCGTGTCGGATCCCAGCAAGTCTCCGCGTGCAACACTGACAAGCTGCAGAGCAGTAGTGTCATAGGTCACGTGACAGCCGGCACCGTACAGGCTCTCGACGCCCTGTGCCGTCAGCGGTATCCGAATGGTCGCTCCTTTCACGACGTCTACCAGCGTCCCGCCCACAATGACCGGCGGTACCTCGCGCACGACAACATCCGCACGAACCGTTGTGACCTTTGTGGCATCGAGGGCACTGTGCACCTCAATATCAACGGGGCAGACTGTGCCCGGAGAAGCTCCTGCAGGAGCCCCGACAGTCACGGTCACGGTGCCTGTCGCTCCCGCGGGCATGGCAACCGATGCACTGCTGACCGAACTCGTCCAGCCGCTGCCTCCTCGAGCGGTCGCTCGCACGGTATACGTATCCGCCCGCGCGCTTCTGTTGTGAAGACTCACCTGCAGTCCCGTCGCCGATCCCGCCG
>JBNAWM010000086.1:0-6528 GCA_049699855.1 Candidatus Cryosericum sp. | reverse complement strand
CCGTGCGTGATGATCGCCGATTCCAGCGCAACGACCGGTTTTCCCTTGCGCAGGGCCTCCTGCACCTCCGGAGCGATGGCGAATTCCTGGGGGTGGGTGCCCATGTGTGCTGCCCCTTCGGCGATGCCCTCGGCAAGGCCGCTGACACCCTTGTGTCCGCTCAGATGCTCACTGTCGCTGCGCTGTGCTTTTCTTACCATGGTGGACTCCTCTGAAGTGTGTTGTTGCCAGAAAAACCTCGACGACCCCCGGGTCAAACTGGGAGCCTGCGCAGTGCATGACCTCGGCTGCGGCCATGTCGGGCTGGGCTCCGTGCCGATACACGCGTGCCGTCACCATGGCATCGAACGAGTCGGCCACGGCCAGGATGCGGGCGCTCATCGGGATATCCGTTCCGGCGATGCCGCGGGGATAGCCAGCGCCGTCGTGGCGCTCGTGGTGTGCCATGATGATGTCCCGGACGTCGGAGAAGCCAGGGATGCGCCCGACGATCGCGGCGCCGTACTCGGCATGCTTGCGCATGACGGCGAACTCCTCTTCAGTCAGGAAGTCCTGCTTCAACAAGATCTGAGCGGGGATGAAGGCCTTGCCGAGGTCGTGCAGGAGGGCGGCGATGCGCAGGGTCTCGAGATCGGCTTCGGAGAAGTGCAGGGCGACCCCCATCGGGACCGCAAGCTGGGCAACGCGGTACGAATGGGTGAGCGTAAAGTTGTCGGTGCGCTCCAGCACTTGCAGCAGCGCGCCAACGATACCTTCTCTCATGCCCCCAGAGGTTGTCTGTTCCAGCAACAGTTCAGGACTCAATTTCGTATGACCGTGACGATAACCAACAAGGTCGAGCCTCCCATCCATCAGTTCTGGACAAGTTCCGTGCTGTCGACACGGCAACGCTTTTTGATTATAGGAATGCTTGGCTTTTTTGCAAGGGCATTGTATACTGACCACAGACGAAGACAGAACAAACAGGAGGTGGGCGCCCTCGGGCGCGAAACATGACACTTGACAAGTTTACAACGAAGTCGGCGGAGGCGCTGCAGCAGGCTGCGCGTTCCAGCGAAAGCCACGGCAACCAGACAACGGACTCACTGCACCTGCTCTCTGCGATTCTTGACCAGAAGGAAGGGTTGGCAGCCTCGCTCTTCCCGTATCTCAACGTCCCGGTGGAGGCGCTCGCCGCCCAGGTCGAGCAGGAGATCAACCGCCTGCCCAAGGTGTCGGGCAGTGCCCCCGTGGGCCAGCTCATCATCTCCGACGACCTGAACACGGTGATCCACAAGGCAGAAGACGAGATGAGGGCGCTCAAGGACGAGTACATCAGCATCGAGCATCTGCTCATCGCGCTGGCGGAGAACAGCCGCTCGTGCGGGCCCCTGCTCAGGCAGGCGGGCGTGACCAAGCAGGCCATCCTCAATGCGCTGGTGAAGGTGCGCGGCACCGAGCGCGTTACCGACCAGGAGCCTGAGGGCAAGTACGAGGCGCTCAAGAAGTATGGCCGGGATCTGACGGAGCAGGCGCGCCAGGGCAAGCTGGACCCAGTCATCGGGCGTGACGAGGAGATCCGGCGTGTGGTGCAGATCCTTATGCGCCGCACCAAGAACAACCCCGTACTCATCGGCGATGCCGGCGTGGGCAAGACTGCCGTCGTGGAGGGGCTCGCCCAGCGCATCGTGGCGCGCGACGTGCCCGAAGAGCTAAAGGACAAGACCATCTTCGCGCTCGACCTGGGCGCCATGATCGCCGGCGCCAAGTTCCGCGGCGAATTCGAGGACCGGTTGAAGTCGGTGCTCAAGGCTGTTACAGCGAGCGATGGCAAGATCATCATGTTCATCGACGAATTGCACACCGTCGTGGGAGCGGGCGCAGCCGAGGGAGCCATGGACGCCTCCAACATGCTCAAGCCTGCGCTGGCGCGCGGTGAACTGCGGACCATCGGCGCCACGACAGTGGACGAGTACCGCAAGATCATCGAGAAGGATGCGGCGCTCCAGCGGCGCTTCCAGCCCGTCATGGTGTCTGAGCCGTCCGTGGAGGACACCATCGCCATCCTGCGCGGCCTGAAGGAACGCTACGAGACCCACCATGGCGTGCGTATCTCCGATGGCGCCCTTGTGATGGCTGCCAAGCTGTCGGCACGCTACATCACCGACCGCTTCCTGCCCGACAAGGCCATCGACCTCATGGACGAAGCGGCGTCGCTGGTCAAGATGCAGTTGGAAAGCATGCCCGTCGAGATCGACGAGCTGGACCGCCGCCTGACAATCCTCAAGATGGAAGAGAAGGCCCTGGCCCAGGAAGTGGACGAGAAGTCGAAGAAGCGGCTTGAGGACGTGCGCAGCGAGATCGCTCAGGTCAGCGAGAAGGTCGATCAGCTCAAGCTGTCCTGGCGCAAGCAGAAGGAAACCATCGAGGAAGCCGCCCGGCTGAGCAAGGAGCTGGAGGAGAAGAAGGCCGCGCTGACCAAGGCCACCCGCGAGGGAGACCTGGAGGCGGCAGCCCAGCTCAAGTACGGGGTTATCCCCGAACTGGAGAAGAAGGTCGAGGCGCAGCGCAGCCAGTTTGAGGCGCAGGACAAGGGTGATGTCCAGCTGAAGCAGTCCGTGACCGAGGAGGAGATCGCACAGGTCGTCAGCCGCTGGACTGGCATTCCGGTGTCCCGCATGATGGAGACCGAAGTGAGCAAGCTGGTCAATCTGGAGGAACGCCTTGCGCGGCGCGTCGTCGGCCAGGAGCAGGCGATCCACGCTGTGGCCTCGGCCATCAAGCGGTCGCGCGCCGGCATGTCCGACCCCAACCGTCCCATCGGCAGCTTCATCTTCCTCGGCCCCACGGGCGTGGGCAAGACAGAGCTGTCCAAGGCGCTGGCCGAAGTGCTGTTTGATGATGAGAACCGCATGGTGCGCATCGACATGAGCGAATACATGGAGAAGTTCAGCGTCAGCCGGCTGGTCGGGGCGCCCCCTGGCTACGTCGGTTATGAAGAGGGCGGCCAGCTGACCGAGGCGGTCCGCCGGCATCCCTACTCAGTCGTCCTGCTCGACGAGATCGAGAAGGCGAACCCCGACGTGTTCGACATCCTCCTGCAGGTGCTCGACGACGGGCGCCTGACGGACGGCAAGGGGCGCACCGTCAACTTCCGCAACACTGTCATTATCATGACCAGCAACATCGGGAGCGACATCATCAGCCGCATCGAGGCGACGCCCGGGACTGTCGCCTATGAGGAGGAATACTCCCGCGTCACGACGGTCGTGCTGGAGCACATGAAGACGGTGTTCCGCCCCGAGTTCCTCAACCGCGTCGACGAAGTCGTCGTGTTCAATCCGCTGGGACAGGCGGAACTCGACAGCATCCTTCAGCTGGTCATCGCCAGGACGGTAGCCAAGGTGCGCGAGCGCGACATCGAGCTCACCGTCTCCGAGGAGCTGCGCAGGCACCTGGTGACCATCGGCTTCGATCCCGTGTATGGTGCGCGGCCGCTGAAGCGCACGGTCCAGAAAGTGCTGGAGGACCGTCTCGCCGACGCCCTGCTCTCTGGCGAGGTGATGCCCGGCGACAAGGTCCTGGCCGACTACGAAGCCGACCGCGTCGTCTTCCGCAAGCAGTAGCTCCTCGTCCGCACTTCGTTCCGCTGCAATTGTGAATCCCTTTGTACCAGGTACAAAGGGATTCACAATTCAGCGATGGGTCAGGAATGGACGTCGGTGGCGTGAGCGCGGCGCTTCGCCTCGTACATGCTCCGGTCTGCAGCCTCGTAGAAGTCGGCTGCTGTTGTGATACCTGCTGACGGGAAGAGCGCATAGCCCGCGCTGATGGTCATGGCAAACGGGGCTCCATCGGGAGTTGCCATGCGCTTTGCAATGTCTTCGAGGCGCGCCATCACTGCCTGGATGTTCTCGGGCCGGTCCAGCCGGAGGAGGACCATGAACTCGTCTCCCGCATAGCGGGCGATTGTGTCATCGTAGTGAAAGCAGCGGCGCAGGATGGCAGCGCACTGCTCGATGGCTTTGTCTCCCATGACATGCCCCCAGGTGTCGTTGATGGACTTGAGGTTGTCCACGTCGATCATGAGCAGGGCGGCCGGCCGGCGGGGGTCAGGGTTGGCAAGGGCGCGCTGGACAGCAGCATCCAGCTGCCAGCGATTGGCCAGTCCCGTCAGGTAGTCGGTGCCTCTGAGCTGGCTTTGGAGGCTGATGTAGACCAGAAGAAGACCCAACACCGTGCCGGCCTGGGCGGAGGAGAGACCGTAGACGAGGTTCTGGCTCAGGCCGCCGATGAGCGGCAGGATGGGAAAGGCGAGCAGCGGGACCAGCTGGCTTCTTGGGACGCGGCGGGCGTTCAGGATCAGGAAGACCGTCGCTTCGGCCAGCGCCGCGTAGGCAATGATGGGAGGCTGGAGAAACCAGGGCCCGCGGTGGTAGAAGTTGAGGGCGTCTACTGTGAAGAGCAGGCCGTTGGTGGGCGCAGAAGCTGCGAGGAAGACAACGTAGCCCACGGCGGCAGCCATGGGCACAGCGAGCCGCCGCAGGTGCTGGATGTCGCGGGTGACATAGTAGACGACGTAGCACAGCCACAGCAGGGAGGGCAGAATGATCAGGACGATGTCGGCTCCATTGGCGATCTCCACAACGCGGTGCATCGCCCGGCCAGGTACCCCGTTGGCGAGCCAGGTGGTAGCTTCGGCCACGATATTGAAGCCGACGCACGAGATGATGGCAATGAAGATGCGGTGCAGCACACTGCGTGCTTCCCGGTCGCGCAGCATGTGCACGAGAACGATGAGCACGATGCAGGCCAGGATGGCGTACAGTTCCAAGTACAGCGGTTTTGTAGTCAACATGTCTTCCAAATGGCGACGACCTTCACCGGGATGCCGTATCACAGAAAGCGTGAGCAGCTATACTGTACAACACATGAATGAACCAAGTGTGAATATCAATTGTACCTGGTACAATGGGATTCACAGTTGGAGACGAGAGGCGGGTGTATGGCTGAGGAAAGCATATTTATCAAGGGAGCGCGCGTCCACAACCTGAAGGACGTGAGCGTGCGCCTCCCGCGCAACAAAATCATCGTCATCACCGGCGTCTCCGGCTCGGGCAAGTCCTCGCTGGCATTCGACACGCTGTACGCCGAGGGGCAGAGGCGGTATGTGGAGTCGCTCTCGGCCTATGCCCGCCAGTTCATCGGCCTGATGCAGAAGCCGGACGTCGACCTCATCGAGGGGCTGTCGCCTGCCATCGCCATCGATCAGAAGTCAGCCAGCAAGAACCCCCGCTCCACCGTCGGCACCCTCACCGAGATCTATGACTACCTGCGCCTGCTGTTTGCGCGCGCGGGCGTGCCATACTGTCCCACACACAACATCCCCATCTCCAAACAGTCGCCGCAGGAAATCGTCGAGCACGTGCTGGCGGAGTACGCCGGACACACAGTCGCACTGCTGGCGCCCGCCATCGAGGGGCGCAAGGGCGAGTACCGCAAGCTCATCGAGGACGTCCAGCGCAAGGGCTTCGAGAGCTACCGGGTGGATGGCACAGAGTACAGCGTGGACGATCCTGTCCCGGCTATTGACAAGAAGCGGAAGCACACAATCGAACTGATCGTGGACAAGCTGCTGATCTCGCCGGAGGAGCGCACGCGCCTGTTCGACTCGGTGGAGCTGGCGCTGAAGGAGGGGAACAGCGTGCTCAAGGTCCTGGACCTGGCGACGGGCAAGCTGGACTTCTTCTCGAGCACCTTCGCGTGTCCCATCTGCGGGTACAGCATTCAGGAGATCGAGCCGCGCCTGTTCTCGTTCAACTCGCCCTACGGCGCCTGCCCGACGTGTACCGGCCTTGGCTTTCAGCTGGAGCCGGACATCAGCATGATCGTCGATCAGGACAAGTCGCTGTCCGAAGGCGCCATCCAGATCCCGGGCTTCCTCGCCGCGTCGACCTTCAGCAAGGACTTCGTGGTGCAGGCGCTGCGTTTCCGGGGGTACGACCCGGACCAGAAGGTGCGCGACCTCCCGCCCGGTGCCATGGACATCGTTCTGCACGGCGACAAGGAGCGCATTCCGGTGCACTGGGAGGACGGCGGAGGGCTGGACCACGTCTACCGCTTCCACTGGGAGGGACTCATCAACCTGCTTGCGCGCCGGTACGAGGAGACCAGCTCCGATGCCATGAAGGAGGAATACGAGCGCTTCATGGTGCAGAAGGAGTGTCCCACCTGCCACGGCAAGAGGCTGAAGCCCGAGGCCCTGGCGGTGAAGCTGGCGGGTCTCAACATCAGCGAGGTGGCGGACATGTCGGTGGACGAGGCCGCTCGTTTCTTTGCAGAACTGCCGGACCACATGACGGAGACCCAGCGGACCATTGCAAAACAGGTCCTGCGGGAGATCAATGAGCGCCTGAAGTTCATCCTGGACGTGGGGCTGGGGTATCTGACGCTCTCGCGCGCCTCTGCCACCCTCGCCGGCGGCGAGGCCCAGCGCCTGCGCCTGGCCACGCAGGTGGGCAGCAAGCTGGTGGGCGTGCTCTACGTCCT
>JBNAWM010000085.1:0-6632 GCA_049699855.1 Candidatus Cryosericum sp. | reverse complement strand
AACAGTCACGACGACCTTGAGGTTCTGCGGCACGACCCTCATGTAGGCCACCTCACTCTTGTCGCTTGCAGCGATGATGAAGCCGCCCACAAGCGAGGCCGCGACGTTGTCGGGGTGACCCTCGATGCCGATGGCGTACTTGAGGATCTTGCCGGTATCGAGCTTGCCGTGCACCAGCACGTCGAAACAGCTGAGGAACCCAACGATGGCGCTGGCACTGGAGCCAAGGCCGCGCGTCAGGGGGATGCCCGTCTTGACGTCGATGCGCATCGGCGGCAGATGGACAGCCTCCTGGCGCTCATACTCCGCAACAACATCGTGCACGAACTTGAATCCCTTTTCATTGAGAACGTCGGCGCCCATCCCCTCGAAGTGGACACTCGACTCTGCTCCTGTCGGAAGCACTTCAACCGTATAGGTACTGCGCAGGTCGACGGCGAGACCGAACGCATCGAATCCTGGCCCAAGATTGGCGGTGCTTGCCGGAACACTGATTGTTACTCTGCTGATCACGTTTCTTCCTCCAGCGCGCCTGCAATTCCTCATCTCGAGGTTGCTGCCATGGCGCGAGTTATCGCAAAACGAAATACTTGACATAGCATACCACATTCTGCGCAATTTCAAGATGCCAGTGGGTGGGCGCTTGACCTGCCCGTGTGGTGCAGTAGACTCAGATGGAGGTACAAAACCATGACCCATGAACAACTGACGTATCTTGGACACTCTGCCTTCCTCATCAGCACTCCTGCCGGCGACATCCTCATCGACCCGTTCCTCTCCGGCAACCCGCGGGCTTCGGTCACTCCTGACCAGGTCAACCCGGCGTTCATCCTCGTGACGCATGGCCACACGGATCACCTGGGGGACACGGTTGCCATTGCCCAGCGCACGGGGGCACTGGTGATCGCCCCATCTGAGCTTGTGACCTACATCGCGGGCAAAGGCGTTTCCAACGTGTATCCGATGCACATTGGCGGAAATCACGCGTTCCCCTTCGGCGAACTCTTCCTTACCCAGGCACTGCACGGTTCGTCGGTGAAGGAAGACGGTCATACCATCTACACGGGGAATCCCTGCGGCTTCATCATCAAGACTGCTGAGCGGACGACGTACCATGCGGGGGACACGGGCGTGTTCCTCGATATGGAACTGATCAGCCGCCTGCATCCTCTCGACATTGCGCTCCTGCCGATCGGCGGCAACTTCACCATGGGGATCGATGACGCCGTCGAAGCGGTCAAGATGCTCCATCCACGCACAGTGATCCCCATGCACTATGGCACCTTCCCCTTCATCGCAGCCGACCCACAGGAGTTCAAGCAGAAGGTGGAAACGATGACGAGCGTCCGCTGTGTTGTGCTGGAACCAGGCCAGTCCTTCTGAGGCGGGCCCTGCGGGGCAGCAGGTTCACCGTCATTCGTTGACACAGCGGGTCCAGACGGTACACTCTTTTCCATGAGCGATCAGAACCGTACGCCTTTTTTTGATGCTGTCCAGTCCTACATAGCCAAACACCGCGCAGGTCTGCATATGCCGGGGCACATGGCGGGACAGGGCATTCATCCCCGTCTCAAGGAGTTCTGGGGAGAGAACGTGTTCCTGTCCGACCTGACCGAGGTCGAGGGGCTGGACTATCTCCACCGACCCATCGGCGTGGTGCGGGAAGCGCAGGAGCTGGCTGCCGAGGCCTATGGTGCGCTGGAGTCCTTCTTCCTCGTGAACGGGTCCACGGTGGGCAATCAGGCGATGCTGCTGTCCACGTGCGACCCCTATGACCGTGTCATCGTCCAGCGCAATTCGCATCGGTCAATGTATGGAGCACTCATCCTGAACGAACTCCGCCCCATCTACCTCGAGGCCGAGGAGGACCGCCTTCTGCAGTTCCAGACGTTTCCGTCCAAGAAGACATTCGCCCGCGTGCTCCGCGACCATCCCGAGGCGAAGACCGTCTTCCTGACCAACCCCAACTACTTCGGCATCAGCGCCGACATCGACTATTACGTGGAAAAGTCGCACGCCACGGGGCGCCGCATCCTGGTGGATGAAGCGCACGGCTCACATTTCCACTTTCATCCGGACCTGCCCAGAAGCGCTGTCGACGCTGGCGCCGACATGGTTGTTCAGAGCACGCACAAGACGCTGTCCGGCCTGACCCAGACCTCTATGCTGCACCTCGGTTCGCGGCGCGTGGACAAGGAGCTGGTGCGCGCAACGCTCACCATGCTGGAGACGTCATCGCCTTCCTACATCCTCATGACAGCTCTCGATGTCGCCCGCATGCAGATGGCCACCAACGGCCGTGATCTGCTGGCGCGCGCGATCGATCTCGCCGAGGATGCGCGCAGGCGCATCAACAAGATCGATGGCCTCTTCGCACCCGGCAGGGAGCGGGCTCACACCGACGCGATCTACGACGTCGACCTGACCAAGCTGACCGTGCATGTGTCGCGGCTGGGCCTCTCAGGATTCCAGGTGGAAGAGATCCTCAACCGGGACTACAACGTCGAGATTGAGCTGTCGGACCTCGAGAACATTTTGGCCTTTGTGACCATTGGTACGCCGCCAGAGACGATTGATGTGTTCGTGCGCGCCTTGGAGGATATTGCCCGCAAGCGCCGCGGCAAGGCTTCGAGCATCACCCCGCCGCCGCCCATCCCCGCCATTCCCGAGATGGTCCTCTTCCCGTTTGAGGCGTACTATGCCAAGAGGGAACGCGTCCGCATGGAGGACTCGGTCGGGCGCATCATCGCAGAACTGGTCACTCCCTACCCCCCCGGCATCCCGATCACGGTCCCCGGCGAAGTCATGACGCAAGAGTGCGTGGACTACATGGTGTTCATGCGCGATCATGGCGCCGACCTGCAGGGCATCATCGACAAGTCGGCCAGGTACGTGCAGGTCGTCAAGGAACGCTGACCTCCACCCCCTCATTCACGAAATGCCCCGCGTGAGCCCACGCAGGGCATTATTCATTCCTAGACAGAAGGAGGGTGAATGCGGATGAATTCTGCCTTCTCGCGCAGTTCTGTGATCGTTCGCGCCCCAACGTAGCTCAGGCTTTCGCGGACGTGCATCGCCGTCTCCTCCAGCGTAGCCGAGGCCGTATCGGGTGTCAGCGCGCCCAGGACAACGGCCGCCGCTCCGGCGGCAAGCGCCTTGACCACGCTCGCGGCCGAGCGCACCCCAAGATTACAGATGATCGGCTTGCCATACAGTGAGGCGACGTCCTCGACCTCCATGAGAGCCGAGAGCTCGGGCACGCCGACTCCCGAGATCTGGGTCGCTTCCGCCAGCGAGCTGAATCCACTGCCCACGACAACGATGTCCGCACCGGCGTCGATGACATCCTTGGCCCCGGCGCGTGTCTGGACACTGCCGACCATCAGGGGCAGCCAATCATACTCGGCCTTCACCGCCTGAATCTTCTGGAGAAACCCGACGCGGTCCGCGTGCGGCACATCGACGACGATGACGTCTGTCCACACTTCGGCCAGTGAACCGATCCACTCGATGATGTCGTTCCGCTCGAGATCGACCAGGGCTCCCACCAGAGGCCGCCCCTTCAGGTCACAGGCCGCGTGCTCGTCCCTGCACATCAGCTCCTTGACCTTGCGCAGCTCGTGCACCTGGTCCTCTACGCACCCAAGCATAGGGATGATGCCAAGGCCACCCAGGCGGGCCACCGTCGAAGCCAGCCGATAGTCTGCCGTGGGCTGACGCGCCGAGGCAATGAACGGCAAGGACAAGCCCACATTGCTGGACAGCCGGGATGAAAGGAGGACGTCGGAGGGGCTGACTTCACTGCGCCGTGGAAGCAGCATCACATCGTCAAAGAACAGGCCCTCCCGCAATCCTGGCATAGGTCTCTTCTACCTCCGGTTCCAGAGGCCAAGGAAGCCTCGGCGCGTGGATGGTTCCTCCGGGGCTTCGGTGGCGGGCGGGGCAGATTCGACCTCTGTGGCGAGTCCCTGTTCCGCTAACCCGTAGACTGCCTTGGAAACGGCAACACTGCTTGCCCCGATCCTCCGGGCAATTTCACGCAGGGATGCTCTGCCATCCAGCTGTGTCAGGACCCGCCACTGCTCCCGCGTCAGAGTGAAGTCCGAGGTGGCGCCTCCGGCGCGCAAACCGTAGACCGCATCCAGTGAACCGAAACGCTGGCGCATGGCATTCCACTCGTCGAGCGCTGCCGTCACCTGCAGCATGATGTCGGCGACGGAGACGGACTGGTCATGTGCTGGAGACACCTCGCCGCCTGCAAACGAGAACATTCCCTCCTTGAGGCAGAACAGGTCGATCATTGAGGTGAGGGGCGTTCCGGTCCCGGTTTCCATGTGGACCACGCGCCCATCCTCCAGGTAGAAAACTGCCTGGATGTGTCCGCCAAAGATCGAGGTGCCCTCGAGACGGAGCCGCCCCGTTCCTGAGCTTCGCACAACTGTCTGAAGGACTTCATCGACCTGACTGTTGCCAAACTTCCCCTCAAGCATCCCCGACTCCTTGTTTCACGCTCTGTGCCACGCGTTCATTGTACTGTTCTCCCGATGAATTTGCAATGTTTGCGTTGCAACGCCCCTGCCCCCCTCTATACTTGAGAAATGACGCAACTATTAAGAAGTATCCTCACCGTATTTGGCATCACCATGATTCCAGGTGTCGAGGTGCGCGGTGCCCTGCCCTATGCGCTTGGCATCCTCCACATGCAGCCGTGGCAGGCACTGCTGGTGGCAACACTCGCAAACCTGTGCATTGCCCCACTGTTCTACCTTCTCGAAAAACCGGCCCTGGCCATCGTATCGAGATGGGCATGGTTCCAGCGCTATCGGTCGCGCTTGACGGTACGCAGTAAGTCCACCCTTGCAAAGTACGGGTTGTTTGTCGGTCTCGCCCTGTTCGTCGCCATCCCCCTGCCGGGAACCGGCGCCTACACCGGATGCCTGATCGCCGAGATTGTACACATGAAGAAGCCATTGGCTATTGCGAGCATCTCTCTCGGCGTTCTGGGTGCGTGTACGATCGTCTTCCTTGCCTCGATAGGGGTCATCAACGGCCTCCTTGGAAAGTGGTTCTAGGGAGGAATGTTTCACGTGAAACATCCAGAGGAGATGTGCATGGGCACAGCTGAATCAGGCACTGCAGCACAACTTCTGCCGATGGTGCAGGACTCTCTCCGGGCATTCGTCCCGGTACTTTCGCCCGGCGATCGAGCACGCCTCGAACGTCCGGAGTTCTCCAACGGCTTGACATCCTTCCTTCTCCTCCTCACCGCGACGAACAAGGTCATGAACCTCACCGCCGATGCCGACCCTCGCCACCTGCTGACCACCCATGTGCGTGATTCGCTGGCCCCGCTCCTCGCGGGCCTGGAGCCCCCCTCCACCCTGCTCGACATCGGGAGCGGAGGGGGCTTCCCGGCTGTTCCCCTCGCCCTGGCCTGGCCCGAGACCCAGGTCACGCTCAGCGAATCCATCGGCAAGAAGGCTCGCTTTCTGCAACGCCTGGCGGAAGAGATTCCCCTCCCTCGCGCCCAGGTGGTTCATGGACGGGTCGAGGATCCCGGCACGCACCTGTCTTCCGGCAGATTTGACATGATCACGGCCCGCGGCGTCGCGCGCACCCCGACCGTCTTCCACTACGCGGCTCCCCTGCTGGCAGAGGGCGGCAGGCTGGTCCTGTGGAAGGGAGAACACGACCTTGCCGAACTCGACGATCCGCCGTTTGTTGCGATACTTCGGCGCCTTCACTGCACTGTCATGGTCGCCGACTACGCCCTCCCTGATATTGAACGCAACTCCAAACTGGTCATACTGCAGATGACGCCGACCATCGGCGGCATGATGCACGGGAGGAACGGATTGTGAGAACGATTGCCATTGCCAATCAGAAAGGCGGGGTCGGCAAGACCACGACCGCGCTGTCGCTGGCTGCCTCGCTGGCGGAACTCAATCGCCGCGTCCTGCTCATCGACTTCGATCCCCAGGCCAACGCCACGACGGGACTGGGGTTCAATGCGGCAGAGCTCGCCTCCAACATCTACACGTGCCTGCTCTCGAGCGACGCCGTCCTGGATGCCGTCCTCCCGACGCATGAGCGCAACCTGTCCCTGATCCCCTCCTCCATCAACCTCGCAGCAGCGGAAGTGGAGCTTGCCGGCATGGAACACCGGGAATTCGTCCTCCGCGATACCCTGCTCCCCCTGGACGGCGCCTGGGACTATGCCATCATCGACAGTCCGCCGTCGCTGGGGCTTCTCACCCTCAACACCCTCACCGCTGCACACGAAGTCATCGTCCCCATCCAAAGCGAATACTACGCCCTCGAAGGACTCACGCACCTGCTGAGGACGATCAGTCTTGTCAAGCAGCGCATGAACCCCGATCTGACCCTCCTTGGCATCCTGATCACCATGTACGACAAACGGACGATCCTCTCAGCACAGGTCAAGGAGGAGCTCGACAAGCACTTTGGCGAGACCGTCTTCAGCTCGGTCATCCCACGCAGTATCCGCATGAGCGAAGCTCCCAGCTATGGCAAGACCATTCTGGAGTATGACACCCTTTCCACCGGTGCCGAGGCGTACCGGCGACTGGCCAAGGAGGTAGAACACCGTGAACACCAATAAGCGCCTGGGA
>JBNAWM010000084.1:0-6935 GCA_049699855.1 Candidatus Cryosericum sp. | reverse complement strand
GCCAGGCGCAGCTGGCTGTCCAGATACTGGTTCTGCGCGCGCAGTGCTTCATTCTCGGCATAGACGCTCCGGGCGAACACCAGTGCATGTCCATAGCCGACCACCGCGTTGGCAGCGGTTGAGACGGCGTCATTGAGCGCACCCAGGACATGCTGGACACTGCTCACGGCAATGCTCCCTGCGGTGATGCCATAGGAAGCCAACCCGACAACCGTCATCAGGACAAGAAAGAGCGCTATGAAGAACAGGCTGGTCGACCTGCGAGTCGGCTTCCGTCCCGGACGGGGCATTCGTTATACCAGTACCTCATGCAGTGAGTCGTAGTGTTCGAGCACTTTGCCGGCGCCCTTTGCGACACACAGCAACGGATCCTCCGCGATGCTGACAAGAATGCCGGTACGCGTCGAGATGAACTTGTCGAGGCCCATGATAAGAGCGCCGCCTCCTGACAGCATAATGCCGCTGTCGATGATGTCTGCCGAGAGTTCAGGCGGCGTCAGCTCCAAGGCGGACTTGATCGTCGCGAGAATCTGTTCCAGCGGTTCCTTCAAAGCGTCCCGGATCTCTTCGCTGGTAACCTCGACCGCTTTTGGCAGGCCGTTGATCAAGTCACGTCCCCGCACCTCGTACGTGCGCTCGTTTTCGAGAGCGTACGCCGAACCAATGGAGAGCTTGACTTCTTCGGCAGTGACGTCGCCGATGAGCAGGTTGTAGCGCCTGCGGATATGTGTGGCAATGGCATCGGTCATCTCGTCGCCGGCGATGCGAAGCGATCTCGAGGTGACAATGCCCTTCATGGAAATAACGGCCACCTCGGCCGTTCCCCCGCCGACATCGACGATCATGACCCCCCTAGCTTCGGCCACGGGAAGTTCGGCTCCGATGGCGGCAGCCATGGGCTCCTGGATGAGCTTCGCTTCGCGGGCGCCCGCATTGAGAGCCGCGTCAACGACCGCTTTCATCTCAACCTGGGTAATCCCTGAGGGGATGCCGATGAGCACGCGGGGTCTGGCAAAGAGGCCGCTCCCGGATGCCTTGCGGATGAAGTACTCAAGCAGTTTTTCGGTGACGGTGAAGTCAGCGATGACGCCGTCCCGCAGGGGGCGGGTCACGGTGATCGACTGCGGGGTGCGCCCTGCCATCTTTTTGGCCTCGTCGCCGACGGCGAGCACGGTGCCGCTCTTGACGTCGGTGGCCACGATGGTGGGTTCTCGGATGACGACCCCCTTGTTCTTGACGTAGACGACGGTGTTGGCTGTACCAAGATCTATTGCCAGGTCCTTAGAGAGAAATGCCACGACTTACCTCCTCAGGTCAACATGCAACTCATCGCAGAGTGCATAGAAATCGCTCATGGTGAAACCGATGATCGTATCCATCGGCCCGTCAGTTCGTTCGATGAAACTCGCCGCAAGTCCCTGGATCGCATACGCCCCAGCCTTGTCGGCGTACTCGGGATTTGCGAGATACGCTTCGCGTTCGGCGTCGCTCAGCTGCCGCATGGCAACAAGCGTCGTCGAGACTCGTGAAGCCGTCTTTCCACTGGGTGCCACCACTCCCGCCATGGCCGTGATGACTCGGTGTTCATGCCCTTCGAGCAAAAGAAGCATCTCGCGGGCATGTGCCCGGTCGCGTGGCTTTCCCAGCGTTTTGCCGTCACAGGCAACGACGGTGTCGGCACCGATGACCAGGCCGTCGCTGACCAGCCTCGCACCGGCTCTGGCTTTTGCCAATGCGTTCTGAAGCGCACTGCCTTCTGGTGTCGCGTCCAGCATGACCTCATCCGTATCGGTAAGGAGCGTCGAAAATGGGATACCCCAGTCTTTCAGCATGCGGGCCCTGCGCGGAGACCCCGAGGCGAGATAGATGTTCATATCAGTGTCGAGAAGAAGAGGAAAAGGAGCGACAAGCCGACCGTTCCGAGGTTCATGTTCAGCGTCATGCCGAAGCGCAGTTCCATAAATCCCAGCTGGAGGGTAAAGTCCGGAATGCCGAAGTGAATGCCGGCCCTCATGAAGGGATAGTATGCGCCAAGCACCTCGCCCAGCACTGAACCGAGGATGGCTCCCACAATAATGAACACGATGGATATCGTTCGCTCTTTTCTTCTCACCACAACTCCAGAGGAATACCGCCATGAAGGGCTCGATCTAGTCGAGAGAGAATAGCGAGTGAAACGAGGCCGATCAGATATCCGGCCGCCGCACCCGCTACCACCAACACCGGCAGATAATACCATAGTGTACCAACAGTATGGGTAATCAACAAGAGGAGGTATTGCGATATATTGTTGCACAACCCTCCGAACGTGCTGACCGTCGGCAGACCGATACGCCGCCCAAACACTCTCTGAACAAGCACCATGACGACCACGGCCGCCAGACTTCCCCCCAGCGAAAGGACCGAGGTGATGGTCATCAGGTTTCCCTTGATGACTCCCGTGGCAAGCACACGAAGGACGACAAGGGCGACGGCGGCAAGGCCGCCATACATTTCCAGGCACAGCATCGTGCTGATCTGAGACAACCCCAGCTTCGCACCCGGCAGGAATGGGAGGGGAGGGTCAAAGTAGTTGATGGCAATGGCGACAGCTGTGAGCAAAGAGAACCGGAGCACCGCCTGCGTAGTTGGTCTCCTGCTAGTGGGCGACCGCATCGATTTTGGTCCCTTTTCCTTCAATGGTGATCACCATGCGATTCGGCACGCAGATGATCTGGTCGCCTGGACTGCGGGCAGGCGCGGTATGAACGCAGATCTGGTCTGGACAGGTCGATTCGGTGACACGGATAGAGCCCGTGCCATCCGAGACGATCACCATCGGTCCCAGAGCCCCCTGGATGTGCAGGGTCTGCGGCTCTCGCTTTCCCAGGTCAACCGTTGCGACGACAACATCGTTCACGCGTATCACCGCAACAGATCCGCGCACACGGTGGACGGCGACCCATGCTCCCAGGACCAGTGCCGCCGCAACCAGCAGAACAATCCCGGTGATCCAGTCGCTCCGCTTCACGGTGCGCTCTCCTGCACGAGAGCGATGGGCCCCAGCGTGGACACTCCTCCGGCGGCGTCAACGATGACAGCGCCGACAATGCCCTGACTCCGCACTGTCTCGAACAGCGAGCTCTGTCGCTTTGCATCTGAGCAGAAGAAACTCTTTCCAAGGGCGTCCCCCAGGGCTCCGTGCGTGGGCTCAATCGTAGTAATCAGCGTCACGCTCCGGTTGAGACTGGCCGGATAGCCCGTCGACGGGTCGATGATGTGACAGTACCGCTTGCCATCGCGTATGAAGTACCGTTCATAGTCTCCTGACGTAGCTACGAAGGCGTCGCCCGATACGACGTAGCCGATGATTCCCTGGCCTCGTGGATCCTGAATGCCGATTTTCCAGTCAGTCTTCTTGCCGCCGCTGTACAGCAGAAGGTTGCCACCGAAGTCCACTATGACCTGTCTGGGCTGGGGACTCACGCTTGCGAGGTAATCCGCCATGACGTCCAGCGAATATCCCTTGGCGATTCCGCCAAGATCGATGCGGGCGCGCGGATCCTTGAGCCGGGCTGCCGTGCCGCCGATCACCAGCTGGTCTGACTGGCTGTAGACCAGGGCATCGGCAATCTCCTTGGCATCGGGGATGCGAAAATCCTTGGTGGTGAATCCCCACAACGACGACACCGGTGAAATCGCGATGTCAAACGTTTTGCCATGGTCGATGGCCTCGGCGTCGGCTGCGATTCCAAGGAGTCTCGCGTATTCGGCGGAAATGGGCACAGCCGCACTGCCGGCGGCGGCGTTCACCCGTGCTGTCTCGGAGCTCGGAGTGTAATAGCTGGTCATTGCGTCCACCCCTGATGCCAGGGCATGGAGGTGCTCGTTGATGGCAGTGGCGTTACTGCCCGTCGTGGTGATGGTAAGAACCGTGTCCATGAGAAAGTAGGTGGAGGTGACCGGCCGGGGGGTCGAGTGCAGCGTCAATGCGGCTGCAGTCCCGGCGCCAAGGATGGCCACGACGGCGAGCGCCATGATGGTCTTCTTCTTCATGACCGTCGGGTGTTCAGGGTCAGCTCGAGGTCCGTTCCGCACTGCGCGCATTTCCCATCCGTGACAAACGACAGATCAGGCGGCTGGAGCGTTCGGTCGATGACCACCGAGAAGCAGTTGGGACACATGGTGTTGTTGAAGAAGTGCCCGTGGCAGTTGCTGAGGTAGACAAAGCCGACATGCTGTCTGCGTGCGAGATCGACCAGGTTCTCCAGGAAAGGCATGGATGGTCCGCGCTGGATCTCGAAGCCATGCTCAGGCGCGATGGCGCGCAGGTGCAGGGGGGTGCTTCTGCGAAGGTCGTGACTGATCCACGCAACCATTTCAAGAAACTCCGCCTGCTGTGCCGGGGTGTCACGGACAACATCCAACATGAGTTCCACGTGGATGCCCGCCGTGATGGCTTCCTCCACCAGCGATCGGCTGCTTGGCAGAAGCCCTTCTGGTGCTCCGACCGAGCGATAGGTCTCCTCGGAAAAGCCCTTAAAGCGCACAAGAATAGCATCGACCGCTCCGGGAGCGTCGCGCAGGAGATCGACTGTCAAGCCGCCGTTTGTAGCCAGGGCGACATGCATGCCCGTCTCATGGACGACACGCGAATTCTCCACGACGTTGTCCCAGTGCAGCGCAGGCTCGCCGCCGCTCCAGACGATTCCGCCAAAGCGGCTGTCTTCGCTCAGCTGCCGCACCGCAGCAGCCAGCCTCTGGGGATCGTACGGCGACCAGTCCTGCGAGCGCGCCAGCTCGGGCCGGTCGCAGTAGGGACAGCGCAGTGGGCATCCCGGCATTTCAAGGACCAGGGTCGAGGAGCCCGGCAGGTAGTGATAGAGGGGAATTTCCTCCACCTCAGCTATATAAGGCTGCCCGAGCGGGCTGGAAAATCTGTCGAATCTCATGGATTCCACTGGGTCAGGAATTCATGGCATAAACATCTTGGCTCCTGCGGGAGACGTTCGCCATGCGTGCTGTGCAGGGATGCGGCGACGTTCATGCCAGATGCGGACGCGGCGCCGAGGGCGAGCCTCAGATGCGTATGCCTTTCTGGGATTGTGTTTCAACCATCTCGACGCCAAGGTCCAGCGCCTTCATGTTCAGATCGAGGAACTGCTTCTTCACATGCATCGCAACGGCCTTTCGAAGAGACTCAATGCCAACGATGGATGTCAACCCCTGGATGATGCCCAGCAGTGTGACATTGAGTCCCAGTTCCGATTGCAGTCTGGCAACGACGGTATTTCGTATGGGAAGAGCGACGAGACCCCTGCAGTTTTCTTCATCGAGCAGGTCCGGGATGGCCATGACGGATGAATCGATGATGACTTCGGTCCGCCTGCTGATTCCACCGCCATACTGCTTAAGGCCTTCGCTGGTCATGGCGGCGAGCAGGTCGGGGTCGGTGACTTTGGGATAGGCGATGTGCCGGTCCGACACGATCAGTTCTGCCTTGGTGGTTCCGCCGCGCGCTTCTGCACCATACACCTGGCTCTGTGTAACGACTTTTCCCTCCATGATGGCGGCTTCGGCAAGAATGATCGAAGCAAGGATGAGTCCCTGCCCTCCGCTTCCAGTCATGCGGAGCTCAAAACGGTTGTCGCTCTTCATCTCAGGCCTGCTCCTTGGACGCTTCACCGCTGAGGGCGGCGTCGGGTTCGATATTGACAAATTCCCCGATGATCGTTTTTCCGACCAGTTCTTCGGCGGTCTTCTTGTCCGCCACCGATTTGAGTACCATCCAGTCTTTCTGGGCGACCAGCATCTGTCCAGCACTGCCCTTCTTGTTGAACCTGCCGAAGTAGGTGGGGCACTGCGCAACAGCGTCGACCAGCGAGAAGCCCTTGTGTGCAATGGCTTTTCTGATGTGGTCAACCATGTGCTTCGTGAAGTAGACGCCCGTCCGAGCAACGTACGTGGCACCGGCGCCCGCTGCCAGCTTGACCAGGTCGAACGGACGGTCCAGGTTACCATTGGGACTTGTTGTTGTGATAGTGGCCGGAGGCGTGAGAGGCGATGACTGCCCGCCGGTCATGCCGTAATTGAAGTTGTTGAAGACGATGACGGTGATATCGACATCGCGCCGTGCAGCATGAATGAGGTGGTTGCCACCGATGGCCGAGCTGTCGCCGTCTCCAGTCAGGACGATGACGGTGAGGTCGGGATTGGCCAGCTTGATGCCGGTTGCCACCGGTATTGCCCGGCCATGCAGGGTGTGAACATTGTCAAAGGCCGTGTAGGCGGGCGCACGCGACGAACAGCCGATGCCCGAAACAAGGACAACCTTGTCCGGATCCAGTTTCAGCTGATCGATCGCTTCGAGCAGAGCCCGAAGAACGATGCCATTCCCACAGCCGGGACACCAGATGTTTGGAAGCCGTTCACTGCGCAGAAAATCGAGTCTCATAGGTTCTCCTCCCGGACGAAGTTGAGAATCTCCTGCGGACTGATCAGGTCTCCGTTGATCTTGTTCATGGGAATGACCTGGCGCGAATCCCCAAAGACCCTCTTGACGAGCAGGACGAGCTGTCCGGAGTTGAGCTCGGGGACGATGACCGTTCTGGCATTGCCGGCCGCCTTGCGCACCCGTTCATCGTCGAAGGGGAACAGCGTGATGAACCTGAGCGAGCCGGCTTTGCGGCCTTGTGAACGCAGGGTTTCAACCGCTTCGCTGACGGCGCGGGCGGTGATGCCGAAACTCATGAACAGAACATCTGCGTCTTCGACACGGTCGGTCTCGTACTGGATGATATCGTCGAGATTGTTGAACAGCTTGTCGCGCAAGCGTTCGATGAGTGCCTCTGCAACATGGCCGTTGGCTGTCTGGAAGCCGGATTCGTTGTGTACCAGTCCAGTAAAGCTTGTCCGGAAGCCCGTGCCAAGGTTGGCAATCGTCGGTATCAGCGACG
>JBNAWM010000083.1:0-7147 GCA_049699855.1 Candidatus Cryosericum sp. | reverse complement strand
CGATGCCATATATGGTGCGGTGCTTTCAATCGTGTGAGGGTCGTTCGAGAATTCGGCACTGATCCCGCTTATTCCATCACCCATCTGATGTGTGTACCCATGCAGTCCGATCACGCCGCCCTTGCTGATCATGTAGTGGATGGTCGCGATGAATTGCTGTACGCGTGGATCATTTGGCATATCAATGCCAATACGTATTCCTGCAGGAGGATTCAGATAGACTGGGATCATTGCTACTTGAAAGGGAACGTGGTGCAATGCCAGGTAGTCAGCGATGTACCGCAGTACTTCAAGGCGTTTCGGGTCCAGAGCATACCATGGGCTGACGTCCTCGAGACGAATGAGGGCGATACGCGGCGCATTGGTGGGTGTTGGATTGGTCTTGGGGGCAGGGCGTGACAGGGCATTCGCCGAGAGCGGCATGCTGTTGAATCCCAGCAGGACAATGAGTACCACAATCACCGCTTTGAATGCCTTTTTCATTTTTTGTGCTCCTTGTAGTTTCTTTTGTCGCGTAGCCGTAAATAAGTGCCCTCTAACATAAAGACTGCTGAATCAGCGGAAAAGTTCCCGGCACTACCGCTTTTCGTATGCGATAGCAGGCCAGGTACTGACTGGCACGGAATGGTCATGGAACTGGGTGTCAGGATCACATCCTTGAAGCGAGACCAGGTGGGAGCGGAATCGGGCCAAGTCTCAGTTTTCGACGATCGGCGCTGCCCGGGTTTCTTCCGGAGTAAGAAAGATGATGTCCTGGCCTGTCAACAGCGTACCATCCAAGGCCATTCGCACCAGTCGGGCGTGATAGGACGTCCCTGGTTTCAGACCGAAAATGGGGGCGCTGACGTCGTTGGTCATATTACCGAGAAGGGGGCCCTGTTTGTCTGTAGCAGAGTCATAGTTCTCAGACTCGCCGTACTCGAAGAACCACAGGGTAGGCTGGCCGTCGGCGTTGATGGTTCCATTCAGCGTTGCAGATGTCGGTGTCACCAACGAAGGGACAAGCGTGGTCACGAGTGATGCCGGCTTCACAGGCTGAGACGCAGGCTCTGGCAGGGTTGCTGGGAGCGAACTTCTTGTTGTTACTGCGGGTTGCGCTACGACTGCTGTCTTTGCAGAGGACGGAGGCTTGGAAGCCACCGTGACAACCAGTGGCGACTTGACGATGTGGTAGTACTTGACATAGGTCCATCCACTGAACAACCACGAGATCGTGGTTCTGAAACGATTGTACGTATGGGCATTGAAGAGCGGCTGACCATTGGACTGAAGGGCCGAGACGAAGACGGCGTGCCGCAGGCCCAGCCAGTCTCCAAAAATGGCGACATCGCCCGGTTGCAGTGCCGCAGGGGGACGCGCAATGGACGATGTCTTCCAGACCGTGGCTTTCAGCGTATTGGTCAGATAGGCGTCAAGGCCGCTGCACGTTGCAATGCTTCCGCTCTTGTCCGCCGAGGGGCTCACCTTGAGATTGAGTCCTCCCGCGATGAGGCACTGAGATACGTAGTTGGCGCAGTCACTGAAACCGTAGCTTTGAAACTTGGGATTGCGCTTGTTCCACCACAGGTCGGCATACTGGACTGCCTTGAGAGGATTGTAGGTTGAAGCGCTGGCATGTGCGGCAGGCAGAAGAACGAGGATAAGGAGCGATGCCATGACAACCAGCCAAGTTTTGAGAACCGTCGTGCGTTTCGGTGCCCAGGGCGAAATGCTAGCCATACAGCAACTCCTTTCTTCCCGAAGCTTTGGACCAGGATGGCCAGATAGGAGGGACTTCCCCACTGCCGTCAGTATTAGACACCTGCTGGCCGTCTGTGTCAAGGGTGGGAAGGGCCCTCGCACCTTCACGGCTGTTAATGAATGAGATGCCGCAGTGTATCAAGCAGCAGCAGGACGTTCAGCGCACTGACAATGGCTGTGACTGTCCACAGGAGGATGCGGTCGACGACTGAGTTGACATATTTGCCCATAATGCGCGGATTCGATGTGAGCAGGATCTGGAGAACAATGGTCCACGGCAGCTGGACCGACAGAGCCACTTGACTGTAGATCAAACCTTTGAACGGGTCCGTGATCACCAGCGTGATTCCCAGGGCTCCCACCAGCGTGATCAGAATCCCCAGGCGCGTGTGGTTGTCTGATGTGTCGTAGGGCTCCCCAAACATCCCGGCAGCGATGCTTCCGCCGGCCATGCCAGCAGTAACGGATGACGAAAGACCCGCCATAAGGAGTGCTCCACCAAAAACGATCGCGGCAGCGGGTCCCAGCATGGGTTTCAGCATGGCTTGCGCCTGCCCCAGCTCCGTCACGACAGTTTTGCTGACGAAAAAAGTCGCCGCCGCCAGGATAATCATGGAACTGTTGATTGCCCACCCGATGAGCATGGAGTTCAGCGTATCCAGAAACTCAAAACGGAGCTGTTTCTCGATGATGCCACTGCCCTGCTGGTTCAGCTGGCGGCTTTGGATGATTTCGCTGTGCAGGAACAGGTTGTGGGGCATGACAACGGCGCCGAGCACACTCATGACGACCGGAATTGAGCCGGGCGGTATGGCAGGCGTCACCCAGCTTGTGGCTGCTTCTGCCCATGTGATATGCACCAGCGAGAGCTCGTACAAGAAAGAAAGGCCAATGAGCGAGACAAATGCGATGATGAGTTTTTCGATGCGGCGATAGCCGTTGCTGAGGAGAAGCCAGATGACCGCTGCCGAGACCAGGATGGCTCCTATGCGCAGAGGCAGCTTGAACAGCAGGTTCAGACCGATCGCAGCCCCCATGATTTCTGCGAGAGCCGTTGCAATGGAAGCCGCAACTGCTGAGCCAAGGACGATATGTGAGAACCAGGGGCGCATGTATTTGGTGGCTGCTTCCGAAATGCACTGGCCGGTAACAATGCCAAGATGCGCCGCATTGTGCTGTAGAAGGATGAGCATCAGTGTTGACAGGGTGACCATCCAAAGCAGGCGATATCCGTACATCGACCCTGCGGCAACGTTGGAGGCCCAGTTGCCGGGGTCGATGAAGCCAACGGTGACCAGGAAGCCGGGGCCGATGTAGCGCAGGACTTCCAGTGCCTGCAGGCGCGGCCTGTGACCCGCAAATGTCTTCTGGACCCATGTCTTCAAGTTCATGGTTGAGTATACAGGACGAGGTGCCATTGTACAAGGCCGCGCAGCCCCTCTCCTGAGTCCTCTTGAAGTCATGATTGAATTATGTGCGACAACCGATATAATACATATATCTACAGCAGGACATTCGAGCGAGTTTCCCAGTTGCGGGATGCGTCATTGCCAAGGTGGCTCACCTATCCGGTTGTCTGTTCTCTGAATTGAGTGGAGGTTGTTATGCGTATCAGGATCGAAGTACAGAGTGCCCTTGACAAGTTTATTTTGCCGCAGGGGTACAACCCTTATGTCCAGGGGCTGGTCAATGCGTGCATTCCCGAGGATATCAAATGGTCGGGTATTGCAACGGGCACCGAGGAAGCACATTTCAAACTGTTTACCTTTTCTCAGCTCTATGCGAAGTCGGTGGAGCGCATCGACGTGGGCCCGCAGGACAAGACCGGCGGAGATGGGCATGTGCACTATCAGCTGGTGATGTCTTCACCTGTCTGGTTCTATCTCTCGTCTCCCAGCGCCGAGTTTGTTGAGGCACTCATTCCGCGCCTGGAGCAGGCGCATGATCTTCACCTCGAGCGGAACCTTGTGAAGTCCGTGCGAGTGAGCGTTGTTCACCCCGCGTCGGTCCCGTCGCAGGGAACGGTCACATGGCGCATTCGAACGATCAGTCCCATTACGGTCTATCAGAGCGAGAACAAAGACAGCAACTCTGCCCACTACTTTGCGCCGGAGGATCCCGCGTTCTCGAGGATTGTTTTGGACAACGCGGTGCGCAAGTACTACGCCTGGACCCAGGAGAAGGCACCCAGCGACGGATTTGCAATAACGTGTCTCGATCATACTCCACATCTGGCGGTCATTTCCTTCAAGGATACGCCCATCCAGGGCTATACCGGGCGCTTTCAGCTGACGGGAGATGCGAAACTGCTGTCGTTTCTCTACGAATCAGGTTTGGGGGGCAAGAACTCCCACGGGTTTGGCATGTTTGACATTGCACCCGAGGGAGAAGATGATGCTCACTGGCGCCGCCGGACCGAGGAAGGTAGTCGGGAGGAGCGCGTTCGGCCTTCTGCGCCGATGGCTGCGGCTGACCAGGCGCGACCGGATCACCGCGAGCATTCTGACCGTCGAGGGAGCGAAGAGCGTCGCAACGCTGTTGACGGGCATAGTCCCTCGCGGAGCTCAGGATCCAGAGATGACAGGGTGCATGCCACTCATTCACATTCTCGGACTGAAGGGTCAGATCGTCCACGCACAGACCGTTCCACTTCTGATCATCGGCACTCTGATCGGTTACATTCAGATCGTTCGCATACGAATCGCCCTTATTCGGATGGGTCCAGAACTGAGGAGCCACGGCTTGACGGAACGCCAGCGCGTTCGCACAGTGCAGGGCGTCCAGCGTCCGACAGCCGAAAGTTTGGTTCGCCAGCGCGGTCCAATGGTTCTGATCGGAGGACCTCGCGGGGCAAGGAAGAGCCGCATCGCAAATTTGTCAGCCGCTATGCTCCCGACATCAAGACCGTGAGCCGCGAAAAAGCTGCCACAGGTTCGTACAGCATCTGGGATGGAAAGACAAAAGCAGACCTTCCGCGCTTCGTTCGTCCGGATGGAACGGAAAGCACGGGGGCTCCGCGTCCAAACAATCGTCCTTCGGGATTTCGGTCTGGTTCGTCGGACCGGTCCTCGGCAAGAGATGAGCATGCGCAGACCGGCAGGCGCGGCGGCAGTTTTGGAGCGGCGCGACCGACGGGCAGCTCAGGTTCTGTCCACCGCCCGAGCGGTGGCCATGGGGACCCTCGTGATCACAGAGGCAGCAAGGGCGGCCCCCATAGTCGATAGGATCATTGGAGATCGTTGAAGGCAGAAGGGGCTCCTTGTGGGGCCCCTTCTTCATCTCGCAGGAGTTTGATTTCTTGTTCGTAGTACGAATAAGGGTATACTATTAAGGTCATGGAGCAGGAATGCAGTTCTGTCCTGCCTTGCGGAGGAAATTGTGGCGAGAACTGCCTCACGAAAAGAGATACTGCAGGGTCCCATCGTCAGGACGATGTTCCGGCTGGCGTGGCCTCTCATGATTTCCAGCTTGCTGCACTATCTCTACAATATGGCCGATACCTTCTGGGTCGGGCATCTGCCGGCAGCGGAGAACGCCTCTTCTGTAGCGGGGCTGCAGATCGCCGGGCCTGTCATCTTCTTCCTGATGGCTTTTGCCTTTGGGTTTAATTCTGGAGGACTGGCACTGGTATCTCAGTACATGGGCGCTCATCGCAAAGAAGAGGCAAACGCTGCTGCAGCAAAGACCTTATCTCTGTCTATCGTCTTCGGGCTCTTGATTATGGTCACTGGTGTTGTGTTCTCGCCGGCCTTGCTGAAACTGCTGACGTCAGACCAGTCAGTGGCTCGTGCCGGAACCATCTACACGCGCATCATTTTTATCGGTATGCCCTTTGAGTTCGTCGCAGTTGCTTATGCGCAGGTTATGGCCGCGTATGGTGACACCGTCACTCCCATGCTGATAAACCTGGTCACTGTCATTGCGAACATCATCTTGGACCCGTTCATGATTTTTGGCTGGGGCCCTTTTGCACGCATGACAGTTGCCGGTGCCGCCACTGCTACGGTTGCCTGTCAGGTCGCTGCGGCCGGAATCTCTTTGGTCATTCTATTTAGGGGCAGTCATGGCCTGCACGTTGCGTGGCGTGATCTCCTGCCAGAGTGGAACTGGTATATCCGGATACTGAAGATTGGTCTGCCTGCATCGATTGGAGCCTCTGGGACATCGTTCGGATTTCTGGTCCTCACGGGGATCATCGGCCGTGTCCCGAATGCCACGGTAGCTCTTTCGGCATATGGAATAGGAGACCGATTCATCAACATCAGTTTCATTGCTATCGACGGGTTGTCACTGGCGATTGCCACCATGGTCGGGCATGCCCTGGGCGGTGACCTCAGGAAGCGGGCCAACAGGGTCGTGTGGATAGGCACAGCTCTGATGTTTGGCATTCTTGTTGGCGAGGGAGCCCTGCTGTGGGCTTTCACGCCGTGGCTGTTCAGGGCGTTCATTCCGACGCAGCCGGCAATCATCAGTGAGGGTATCCTGTTCATGTCCCTCTTCCTTCCATCCATCCCATTCTTTGGCATAGTGAGCGGCGTTCAAGCGGCGTTCCAGGGAGCGGGGCACAATACACCTCCCATGATCATGCAGTTGGTTCGGCTGTGGGGTCTTCGTGTACCTTTGTCGTGGTTGTTCGGGTTTGGACTTCACATGGGTTCACGTGGCATCTGGATTGGTATGCTGGTAAGCAACGTTCTTGCTGCCCTGCTTGCCCTGGTGTTCCTGGCAACGGTTGACTGGCACCACAAGGTTATTGGAAATGTCTCTCTCAGCGAGTCTGTCGCAGGAGCCTCTCCAGAAGCGGTTGTTGCTGCTGCTGAGCCCCAGGCGTAGGAGCAGATGATGAGCGGTTCCTCTCGAATGCCAACGCATGAGGAGATTCTGCACGGTCCCATCGTCAAGACGATGTTCCGGCTCGCCTGGCCAGTGATGGTCAGTTCACTGCTGAACATGGTGTACAACATGACCGACACCTTCTGGGTCGGGCATCTGCCCGCCAGCGAGAACGCAGTAGCGGTTGCCGCTCTTCAGATTGCAGGACCGGTGATGTGGTTCCTGATCGCATTCGCGTTCGGCTTTGGATCCTCTGGCCTCGCACTCGTCTCGCAGTTCATGGGAGCGCACAATGAGGCCGATGCAGAGAAGGCGGCAGGCCAGACGATGGCGCTCGCAATTATCCTTGGGTTCACTGTTGCAGCGCTCGGCGTCCTGTTGTCGCCCATCTTGCTTCCCATGCTGACACCTGACCTTGCCATCTCCTCGAATGCGATCACGTACACCCGTATCATCTTTCTCGGTATGCCGGCCATCTTTGTGAGCGCCCTGTATGCTCAGATCATGAATGCCTACGGTGATACTGTGACGCCCATGCTCATCAATGCTGTCACTGTCGGCTTGAATGTCATCC
>JBNAWM010000082.1:0-7425 GCA_049699855.1 Candidatus Cryosericum sp. | reverse complement strand
TGTTGCTGAGACTGAGCATGGGAATGCGATGCCGGACCGTCCGGAACCCCTGTGTCGGGGTCCCGCCGACGCGCTGCGTCGGTGATTCGGGTGTCACCAGGTCGGGAAACTGCTCCTCCAGGTGCTTCAGCTCACGCATGAGGCTGTCGAAGACAGCATCCGGCATGCTGGGACTATCCAGGACGTAGTACTCGTAATTGCCCCGCTCAATCTGCGCTCTCAACTCGGCTGTGCGTCTACGTGCAGCTTCGTGATCCATGATGCTCTCCTTTCACGGCGCGAGGACGACAATGCCCGTGCCAAAGCCCAGCACAGAGCGCATGCCAGGCATCTGAAATACCCTGATCTCGCTGGACTCTGCTGTGCTCCACTGCCGCTGAAGTGTGCCCGTCTTCATGTCATAGACGCCAAGATAGTACACAGCGTTCTGCGAGGAGGTCTGCTCCTGGAACAGGAGGGCACAGGTTTCGTCGGAGATGGACACGTCCAGCACGTTGAAGTTGAGCTTGGACGCAGAGAGCACGCGCTTTCCATCCTTATCGATGACATCAGCCGTCCGGCCAAGCAGGACGAAACAGCCACCAACTGCGCGAACGCCTGGATTGTCCGGGTCAGCACTCACCTGAGCGACGGTCTTTCCCGTCTGGTCGAAGATGTACCGGGGAAGGGGTTCAGAGGCTCCCGAAACGCCGAAGCTGTAGCCTGCGAGGACGCGTGTGCCTGTTTCATCGACGGCGGTGACCAGGCCGGCCAGCTTCTGGTCTGGATTCGGCACGCGGAACTTGGCGATGACGGTGCCGCTTGGCGAGATGGTATAGATGGTGCCGTTGGAAAGTGCAACAACCAGCATGCCATTGCGCGCCAGAGCCACTTGCGCTCCCCGTCCGAAGTCGGGCACCGTGTAACTGCTCTGATAGGTGCCCGCGAGGTCATAGGTGACGAACTGCCGTGACTGGTCCTTGAGAAACGAGTAGACGACGTCGATCTGTCCGCTGGTGGTGAACAGCGCCTGTTCCACGACACTGGGCGTGGTGGTTTTTCGCGACCACCTCTGGTGAAGTTCGCTGTCCAGCAGCGTAAGATGCTGGCCTCCTGCAAGCAGATACTTGCCTGACGTACTCAGGACGAGCATTGTGGTGGGATCTGCCAGCTCGACACTGGCGCCCTGCGTCGACCAGTTGTTGACGGAGAAGATCTGACCGGCTGCCGTAGCGACATATCCAACCTCGGCGGTTCCGACGACTGCAACGGGATAGTCGGCAGTCTTGAAGTCCGAGGCTATTCTCAGCGACGTTGCACGGGCGTGAAGTGCAAAAGCGGTACCAGCTCCCGCCAAGAGCACCACGACCAGAACGATGATGATCCAGCGCCTGTGGCGGAGGAGTATCTGCTGTAGACGAGAAGGCCGATTGTTTTTCTTCATGGCATCACCCTGACAATTCTATCCTGAACGCGGCGTTTGGCAAAGAAGAGCATCCCCAGGCGGCGTTGCTTTTGACGGATGCTCCCGTATACTGAGGATATCGACCATGGAGGTGGCCAGTGGACAAGTTTTCGGAACGCTCAATCGGAGTGGCAAAGCGCCTGGGAGCGACCTACTGCGATTGCCGCATCGTGGATATGGAACGCGAGGACATCGCTGTGGTCATGGGCATGCCTCGCTCCGTCGTGCATGCGCATCAGCGTGGCTTTGGAGTTCGCGTGATTGTTGATGGAGCCTGGGGTTTCTCTTCTTCGTCGGTACTTACCGATGCCGAGGCTGACCGCATCGTCCTGGAAGCGGTTGCCATAGCTCGTGCAAGTGCCCTGGCGAAGAAGGCGGACATCATCCTGGCTCCCGTGGACGTGGTCCAGGACATGGTTCCCCATCAGGCCGACGTTGACCCTTTCACCATTCCGGATATTCGCAAGATCGACATGCTGGCTGAGGCGACCCGAGCGATGATGCTGCCATCGGTTGTGCTGGCGCGCGGGCAGATGCAGTTTGTCAAAATGCGCTCCACATTCGCGTCGTCCGAGGGTTCGTACATCATCCAGGACCGTATCGAGAGTGGCGGAGGAATTAGTGCAATGGCCGCCAGCGAACGTGGGGGTGTCCAGATCCGCAGCTACCCGATGTCGTTCTCGGGGGACAACGCCCAGTCGGGGTGGGAGTTCATCGAGCAGATGAGGCTTCTGGAGCACGCTGAGCCCACTGCGCGCGAGGCGGTTGCCCTGCTTTCCGCCCAGCAGTGCCCCTCCGGGGTACGGGACCTTGTCGTCGGGTCGCAGCAGCTGGCACTGCAGGTCCATGAGTCCTGCGGGCATCCATCCGAACTCGACCGCGTGATGGGTATGGAGGCTTCGTTCGCCGGGACATCTTTCTTGACGCCGGACAAGAAAGGCACGTTCCGTTACGGCTCCGATCTCGTCAACTTGACGGCTGATGCAACCATTCCCCATGCGCTGGGTGCGCTTGCCTATGATGATGAGGGGGTGCAGGGCCGCAAGGTGTACCTTGTGCGGAACGGCATCTTCGAACACTACCTCAATTCGCGCGCATCGGCGCCCGTGGTTGCTGAGGAACCCATGGGAGCAATGAGGGCCGACGGATTCGCCCGGGCGCCCATTGTCCGGATGACGAGCATCAATCTTGAGCCGGGGGACTTGACCTTTGACCAGCTCATCGGCGGGGTTGAGGACGGTTTGTACGTCGATGGCATTCGCAGCTGGTCGATCGACGATCGGCGCCTGAACTTTCAGTTCGGCAGCGAAATCGGCTGGATCATCAAGGGAGGGAAACTGCAGGACATGGTGAGAAATCCCACCTATACGGGTGTTACCTATGAATTCTGGAGGTCATGCGACGGCATTGGCGGGCCCGACCTGTACCATGTCTGGGGAGTTGACAACTGTGGCAAGGGAGAACCGATGCAGGTGGCGCATGTCTCGCACGGTACCTCGCCTGCGCGGTTCCGCCAGGTTCAGGTGGGGGTGCTTCATGAGTAGAGAGGAGTTGTTTGATCTGATGCAGGAGGCGCTCAGGGGGTCAGATGCCGATCAGACCGAGATGGTCGCCATGACGACCAACAGCGCACTGACGTGGTATGCGGAGAACATCATCCATCAACATGTGGCCGAGCACACGGGCCAGGTCCAGGTGCGCGCGGTGCTTGGCAAGAAAGTCGGCAGTGCTTCAACAACGGATTGCACGGCGCAGGGCATGGCGCTTGTCGTTCAGGAAGCTTCACAAGCTGCGCGGCTCATGCCGGACAACCCGGACTTCCCGGGTCTGCCGCTTCCTCAGCCTTTGCCGGTCGCTCCTGCCGGCGCATGGGTGGAAGCAACTGCGAGGTCACAGCCGGAGGAACGTGTGCACGCGGTCATGAGGATTATCGATCGTGCCCAGCGCGCGCAGCTGAGGGCTGCAGGAACCTGCGCCGCACAAGAGTCGGAGCTCGCGGTCATGAGCTCAACGGGCGTGGCGGCTTATCACCGCTTTACGACTGCTTCGCTCAAGGCGGTCATCATGGGCGACGACAGCTCGGGATACGGGTTCCTTTCATCGGCCGATGTGGGGAATATGGATCCGGAAGCGGTGGGCGAAGAGGCAGTCCGAACGGCCCTTGAGACGCGGCATCCGATTGAGGTCGAACCGGGAGCCTTCGAGGTCGTGCTCAGCCCGTATGCCATGGAGGAACTGATGAGCATGCTGGCATACTTGGCTCTTTCGGCACGCAGTGTCGAGGAACATACGTGCTTTCTCGAGGGGCATGAGGGCGAGCAGATCGTCTCTCCTCTGGTCAGTCTCTACGATGATGGGCTGGACCCCGCTGGAATGCCAGTGCCATTCGACTTTGAGGGAATGCCGAAACAGCGCGTCGACTTTCTGAAGCAGGGCAGGGGAGGCGGGGTCGTTTATGACACCGCGTATGCCGTCAAAATGGGCCGTCAGACAACAGGACACGCCTTGCAGCAGCCAAACGACATGGGGCCCTTTCCGCTGAACATCTTCATGGAAGCCGGAGACAGCAGTGAAGAGGAAATGGTGTCACATATGGAACGGGGCATCTATGTGTCACGCTTCTGGTACGGAAATCCGGTCGAACCTCGGCGGGTGGTGGTGACCGGCACAACGCGCGACGGGACCTATCTGATCGAAAATGGCCGCAGGACCCGAGGCGTGCGAAATCTACGGTTCACGCAGGGGTTGGTCGACATGTTTGCACATACTGTGGAAGTCAGCCGGAACCGTTCGGTTTTGGCTTCACCATATGGTATCGGTGCCATGGTACTTCCCGGCATTCGTGCCCGGGAATTCCAGTTCACCGGTGTATCACGATGAGAGACAACAGGGGGAACATGAGATGAGACGAATTGCGGTGATGACGGCAGGGGCGGATGCCCCCGGCATGAATGCAGCCATCCGTTCGGTGGCGCGGCGCTCATTTGAGCTGGGATATGATGTTCTCATGGTGCGTGACGGGTTTGAAGGCCTTGTGCGCGGGGATGTCGATATCATGAACAAGAAGACAGTCTCGGGAATCCTTCCCCTTGGGGGAAGCATCCTGGGCTGCTCGCGTGTCGGAGCAGAATTTGCAGTGCAGAATCTGGCCAAGATCCGTGACGCCTTGACACGCAATGGAGTCACGACCAGCATCATCATTGGCGATCGCAGTGCCGTCGCCGTCGCAGAGGTGTTTGAGGCCAACAGCCTTCCGTGCGTCGTTGTACCAAATACTATCGACAATGACCTGTTTGGGACGGACTTCAGCATTGGTTTCGACAGCGCCATCACGACCGTCAGCGATGCTCTGGACAAGCTGCATACAACAGCCTCTTCGCACCACAGGGTCATGATTGTCGAGGTGATGGGACGCCAGTCCGGTTGGCTGGCGCTGTATGGCGGCCTGGCGGGCGGGGCCGACTTCATTGCCATTCCCGAACAGCCCGTTGCCATTGAGACGCTGGCGGCGCATCTCAAACAGAGGAAGGAAGAAGGCAAGGACTTCTCGATCGTGGTGGTCGCGGAGGGGTATCCAGTGGCCACGCATGAACCTGCCGCCGCCGGCCGGCCTGTGGCCGGGTACGGCCTGGCAGAGGCCCTGAGCAGTCTGACCAGCTTGTCGACGCGGGTGACGGTCCTCGGCTATCTTCAGCGGGGAGGGTCCCCAACGGTGTTTGACCGCCTGCTCGCTACGCGTCTCGGGTTTGCCGCAGTCAATGCCGTCCGGGAGGGGAAGTCCGGTATCCTGGTTGGCGAGGTCGGCCAGCGCATCACCCACAGCGAATTACGGGAGGTCATGACCCAGCCACACACCATTCCTGCCGAGGTAATCCTTCAGGCCAAGACCTTCTATTAGAGCTTGGCAGGTTGTGGCCCTTGTTTCAGCCCCGGCTGTGATACCGGGGCTGAATGCTGTCTGCGCAGGGAGGGCGGAGCCCCGTCACGCGCGCCAGTCTCTGGGGTAGAGAAAATCCGTGCCCACCGTCCGTTGCGAGACCTTGGCGATGGGAGGGGCGACGCGCTTGAACTGCGAGGCGCGGATCTTGCGTTCGACGCGCTCGACAAGATCGAGATCGAAACCGCGGGCCGAGGCTTCGAGGGGAGAAAGCCGTAGGTCGGCAAGCAGATACAGGACCTGGTCAAGTGTTTCGTATGGAATGCCAATTTCGCCTTCATCCGTCTGCCCGGCCCAAAGGTCGGCGGAGGGTGGCTTGCTGATGATCTGAGGGGGAAGAGCCAGATAGCCGGCAAGCGATCGCACCTGGGTCTTGTACAGATCGCCGAGCGGCATGATGGCACAGGCCATGTCGCCATACCAGGTGGAGTATCCCACCAGCAGTTCGCTCTTGTTGCTGGTGCCAATGACCAGCGCATTTTCCTTCTTGGACTGATCGAAGATGACGGCCATTCGCAGCCGGGCCAGCAGGTTGCCCGTTCGAAGACGGTCCATGCCGGGCTGCAGCGCGAGATAGGCGTCTGCCATTGCGCTGATGTTCAGCTCCTGCCAGGGAATTTCACAGAACTCGAAGATGGCGTGCGCATCCCGCCTGCTCTCATCGGAGCTGGCGCTGTACGGCAGGAAGATGGCGTGCACATGGTTTGTCCCAAGGGCGTCAACGGCCAGCTTGAGAACCAGCGCCGAATCCAGTCCGCCCGACACAGCAATGGATGCCTGATCGAATCCACTGGAATGAAGCTCCTCCTGAACAAAGCGTTTGAGGTAGTCATAGACAAGGGCATTGTTGAGCTTGAGCGTGTCTGCGGTCACGGGTTCCTCCTTTCATCGAGAGCCTGTCGAACAATGGAAAGGTCTTCCTCTCGCTGAATGGGCAGTTGATAGCGGCGTTGTCCGACGTGGGAGAAATCGATTGTTCCCAGCACCTGAGCCGGTTCGAAACGAGGAGCGGAAACCGTGATGCCGCCGACCGGGTCGCTGAGTCCCGAACCGCCGTAGAAGCCGAGCCCGTCGTCGAAGCCCACACGGTTCACATAGACGACAAACATCCCAAGGAAGGTGCTGGCCGAGCCGAGTGCCAGATCCACGGTCTGCTCGATGGCCAGTTTCTCGCCTTCGAATCCGCGGGCTGGCATGGCGCTGGGAGCGAGCAGGAGCTGTGTGCCGAGAGCGGCCATCGTGGAGATCTCAAGGGGATGAAACAAGTCACGGCAGATGACCATGCCCGTGCGTCCAAAGCGGGAGTCGAAGACCGAAAGTGTTCTGCCGCGACCGAAGAACTTGAGTTCCTCGAACATGCCGTGTGTCGGGAGATACATCTTGCGATGGACGTGGACGACCTCACCTGCGTCCAGGAAGAACGCGCTGTTGTACGGGATGCCATCGCCGCCTTCCTCGACAAAACCAGCGCAGATGGCAATGTGGCGCGACAGGTCGCGCAGAGGAGCGAACGCAGAACTGTCGGGCCGGCGCATAAGTTCAAGAGTCTGATCCTTCAGCATGTATCCAGTGAGAGAAAGCTCTGGGAAAACAATCAGGCTTGCCCGTGCCTCAAGAGCCTGTTCAATCTGGGTAACGTGCATGTTGACATTGGACTCCAGATCACCACAGGTCGGATTGATCTGGGAAAGCGCGACGGTGTAACTCATCAGACCTCCTTGACGGGACTGGCGACGTGGCGCACGAGGGCCAGCACCGGGAGGCCCAGCAGAATGACAACAGCAGCCTCGCCAATGAGAACCCAGAGTGCCACGGGAAGATAGATGTTCCACGAAAAGTGCTCAAGGGCGAAGCGGATGGCCTCGCCCAGGCTGAGCTTCAGGTGCAGATCTGCTGCCTGAGGAAGCGTGAGGGTCGAGATGTAGATGGGAATGATGAGACCATTGAGTGCGATCGGGGGAATGGCTGCCAGCCAGGGCTTGCCGGTGGTGCGCAGTTGCCGCGTCCAGAGAGCCGCCAGGACAGTGACGCTGGTGCCGATGAC
>JBNAWM010000081.1:0-7593 GCA_049699855.1 Candidatus Cryosericum sp. | reverse complement strand
AGACTGCGATGGTACTTCTCCTCCAGGCGCGCGAGAGTATCCAGCCGCGCCGTCACCTCGGCAAGGCGCCCATCGTCCAGCTCCAGCCGGCCAAGGTAATCGCTCAGCGCAGACGCGGCCTCCTTGAGGCTGGCCTGCGCGCCGTCCAGCAACGCCACCAGATCGCTCAGCCTGGGGTCGATCGAGCACAGATCATCGACGGTGCGCAGGAGGTGACCGATCTGCCGGACCAGTCCCTCGCTGCCCTCCGACTCGCCCCCCGCCAAAGCGATCGACGCCTCTCCCAGCTGCTGCTGCAACTCGCGCACGTTCTCAAGGAGACGCTGTTCGGCCAGGAGTACTACATCCTCGCCTGACCGCAGTCCAGCGTGTTCCAGTTCGTCCGAGGCAAACTGCAGGTACGCGTTCTCCTGCTCCCTCTCCGCCTGGCTGGTGTGCATCAGCTCCAACTCGCGCCGAACGGTACGCAGTTCCGCGAGCCGGCTTCCAAAGATTTGCCGGTCGGCGATGACATCACTGCCGAGGAACGCATCCAGCAGTTGAATGTGATTGTCGCGCACGAGCAGCGACTGCGGTTCATGCTGTCCGTGAACATCTACCAGATGCTCGCCCAGGAATCTGAGCGTGCTGAGCGGCACGATGTGCCCATTGATACGGTACTTGTGACGCCCAGACCGGTCCACTTCGCGCGTCGTCACCACACTGGTGTCGTCGTCGGTCACCAGATCGCCCAGCATGTCCCGCAGGGGCCCGGACCGGGGGAGCGCAAAGGAAGCATCCAGTCTCAGGCTGTCCGCTCCAGCGCTGATGAAATCGCTGGTGAGCTTGCCGCCCAGGACCGCGCTGATCGCCCGGACAAGGATCGACTTCCCGGCTCCCGTTTCGCCGGTGATCACGTTCAGTCCGTCCGAGAAGGACACGTGCACATCATGCGCAATCGCCAGATTGTGGATCTCCAGTTCCTGCAGCATCCTCACGCGCCCCAGTGAAACTTTGCTCCCAGCACCTTGTAGAAGTTCTTCTCCCTCAGGCGGATGATAGACACGCCCTGCTGGGATTTCCTCACCGCGACGGTGTCGAAACTGCGTATGTCTCCCATGCGCTCGCCATCGCGCACCAGCGCAGCCTTGTCCCTCGACTCCTTCACCTTGATGGTGATCTCGTTGCCTGCCGAGACGACCAGCGGCCGGGACGTAAAATCATGCGGCGCCAGCGGCGTCAGCACCAGAGCTTCCACCGTGGGGTCCACGATGGGTCCGCCCGCGGACAGCGAGTACCCCGTGGAACCGGTAGGGGTCGCCACCATCAGCCCATCGGCGCTCATCTGCCCGGCGCGCACGCCGCCGATGAAGACCTCGAACGTCAGGATCTTGCCGGTCAGGTCCCGGACAACCAGAATGTCATTGATGCCACAAGACTTCAGGATTTCCTTGCCTTCGCGCACAACGCGGGCATCCAGCACCAGGCGGTGCTCCACGGAGTAGTTCCCCGCCAGAACGGCATCAAGCGATGTGAAAACCTCGTTTTCCTCGACATCCGTCAGAAACCCCAGCGAGCCAAGATTGATGCCAAGGACAGGGAGACCCACCTGAACGCTGAGCCGGGCCGCGCGAAGGAAGGTCCCATCACCACCCAGGCTCAGGACGAACGAACCATCCTGGGCGCCGGAGGGAACCAGCGACAGGTCATCCCGGGAGGTGACAGTCATCACCTCAAGCCCCTTGCCGGTGAGGTAGGGGCCGATCTCACGCTCTAGCTCGCGCGCGCTTGCCGAATCGCCTCGACAATAGACGATCACTCTTTTCATACTCTACAGTGTAGGAAAGATGCCGCGCGCTTCAAGCGCTACGGCGTGCGGCCGTCAAGCAGAGCACGGGCAGACCGGGCCAGCCCCTGAGCATCCAGGCTGTAGACGCTCAGCAGGTGCGACCGCTTGTCCTGAACAGGAAACGCATCCTCGGGACCGCACCGCCCGATGTGCCCGATGTCCATGCCCGCGCGCACCAGCACCTCCTGCACCTGGCTGAAGACCCCGGTGGAGCGCGTCGTCTCTTCGGCAACCAAAACGGCACGGCAGGTAGCTGCCAGTCCCGCCAGCAGGCGGGTGTCCAGGGGCCGGGCAAACCGCAGGTCCAAAACGCCTGCGTGAATGCCCTCGGCAGCAAGCATGGTACGGGCCTGCAGGGCAGAGCGCAGGACGGGTCCCAGCGTGACAATGGTGACATCGCTGCCTCCTGCCACCAGCACCCCGACCCCCGCAGTCATCGGGGGACGTTCGCCCAGCTCACTGCCCAGGTCCCACGCTGCATCCTTCGGATAGCGTATGGCAAATGGACCGGCGGCATCCAGGGACAGCTCCAGCATGCGCACGAAATCGGCGCGGTCGCCCGGCGAGCAGACGGTCATGCCCGGGACACTCCTGAGGTAGCCCACGTCAAAGATGCCCTGGTGCGTCGGACCGTCGTCGCTCACCAACCCCGCCCTGTCCAGCGCGAAGCGCACCGGCAGGCCGCTGATGCCAACGTCATGGATCAGCTGATCATAGGCTCGCTGGAGAAAGGTCGAGTAGACAGCGACATAGGGCTTGAAGCCCTGCTTTGCCAGCGACGCAGCCATGCCGACCGCGTGCTGCTCCGCGATGCCCACATCGAAACAGCGGTCGGGAAATCGCCTGGCAAACTCGGTGAGCCCAGTTCCGTCCATCATGGCCGCTGTAATGGCGACAATGCGGTCGTCCTGCTCCGCAAGCCGCACCATGGTCTCGCCAAACACCTCGGAGTACGTGGACATCGACTTTTCCTGCCGACTGAGACCGTTCTCAATCAGGAACGGGGCCACGCCATGGTATTGCGATGGCTGGCGTTCAGCCAGTTCATAGCCCTTGCCCTTGACCGTCACGACCTGCAGGACGACCGGCTGTTGAATGTCCTTGACCATGTCGATGGCTTCGATCAGCTTGCCGATGTCATGCCCGTCCACGACGCCGAAGTATCGGAAGCCCAGCTCCTCGAAGAAGATCGTCGGCAGGTACAGCCGCTTGAGCAGGGTCCTGAGCCACCGAAGGCCTCTTCCGATCAAGGCATGTTCGCGCGCCCGCACATACCACGGACGCGTGCGCAGGCGGTTGAGCGCCCACGCCATACCCCCCACCGAGCGAGAAATGGACATATCGTTATGGTTGAGGATCACCAGGCATTGACCATGTGCCCGTCCCAGGTTGTTCAGCGCCTCCATGGCCATGCCGCCAGACAGCGCGCCGTCGCCTATGACGGCCACGATGCGCTGATGTCCTCCTTCCAGATGGCGCGCGGCAATCAGGCCCGCAGCCACCGAGAGCGAAGTCGAGGCGTGTCCTGCCAGAAAGGTGTCGTATGGAGACTCCGCAGGATTGACAAATCCACTGATGCCACCGCACTGCCGGAGCGTCCTGAACTGCTGATACCGGCCCGTGATCAGCTTGTGTGTGTAACATTGATGGCCGACATCCCATACCAGCTGGTCGGTTGGGGTGTCCAGCGCGACATGAAGGGCAATGGTCAGCTCGACAGCGCCGAGGTTGGAGCCCAGGTGGCCGCCATTGGTGGAGCATGTGTCAAGGATGACCTGCCTGCACTCGGCCGCAAGCTGCTGCAGCTCGGGGACACTCATCCCACGGATGTCCGCGGGCGAAGAGACGTTCTCGAGGATCAACTGCGGGCCTTCTCCGCCAGAAGGTCCACCAGGCTTGTCAGGAATTCTCCCCCGATATCCAGGGCCACTGCCGCCTGCCGCGCCGTCGCCAGGTACTGCAGAGCCTTCTCCCGCGCATCGACCAGACCCAGCACCGTCACATAGGTCGCCTTCCGGTTCTTGATGTCCTGGCCGGCAGTCTTGCCCGTCTGCTCCTCCGTCTGGCTCGCATCGGCGATATCATCCACGATCTGGTACGCCATGCCAAAATTGTCCCCAAACTCCTCCAGGCGCCCCATGTCGGCCTCGCTTGCACAGCCAAAGATCCCGCCCAGCAGAACGGATGCCTTGATCAGCGCAGCCGTCTTATTCTTGTGGATGTATTCGATCGTCCCCAGCTCCACCTGCTCGTCCGTGGACGTGATCATGTCCATTGCCTGCCCTCCGACCAGCCCTTCGGCCCCGGCCAAACGCGCCATCGTCTGTATTGCCTCCAGGCACCGCTCGGCCCCAAATGACTCCAGCATAGTGGGCGATGAAAGCTGGGCAAATGCCAGCGTGAGCAGAGCGTCCGAGGCAAGCAGGGCCATGTCGGCGCCGTGCACCTTGTGCGTCGTGGGCTTGCCGCGCCGCAGGTCGCTGTTGTCCATCGAGGGCAGATCATCCTGAATGATGGAATACGCGTGTACCATCTCGATGGCTGCCAGCACCGGCTTGATCTTCTCGCGGTCGCGCGTGCACGACTCGTACACTGCAAGGCAGAGGGCAGGGCGCAGGCGCTTGCCGGGCGAGAGCAGGGCATAGGACATCGCCGCATGCAGAACCGATCCCTGAAGCGGAGCAAGGCAGTCTGCCAGCACTCCGTCGATGTAGTGCGCTTCCTCCTTGAGATGTTCCCGTATCTCCATGTCAACTCTCCCGGGCCCCAGGCCCATGCTCGACAATCGTATACTCGACGCGCTCCACCCGCGAATAGCGGCTTCCACGCCGGAGCAGTTCCACGAGGCGCAGAAGCTGAGCCTCGTCACCCGTCGCAACGACGTGGACCGTTCCATCGTCCATGTTGTCCGCCCGGGCATCCACGCCCAGTCCCTCGGCGGCCTGCCCCACAAAATACCGAAATCCGACACCCTGAACAATGCCGGACACATCTGCAACAAGCGTCTTCATTGCGCGCCCGCCCTGTCAGTCCCCGGCGCCTCCGATGCCACGGAGTACGCCGTTGACAAAACTCCCGGATTCGGCACCGCCGAACTCCTTGGCCAGCTCGACCGCCTCGTTGGCGACGATGGCTGTCTTGAGAGGAGGCCTGCCATACTGCATTTCGAAGACCGCGATGGACAGGATGACTCGGTCCACCACTGCCACCCTCTCGATGCCCCAGTGTTCGGTGTGCCGGCCTATCTCGGCAAGGATCTCACTTTCATGCGCCTGCACGCCATGGATCAGCTTGAGGGCATAGGTCTGCACCGGCGCCGGCTCGTGCAGGTACAGCTCAAACGTCTGCTCCACCGAGATGTTTCCCTGCGCGAGGCTGTACAGGACCTGCAAGGCTATCTCGCGCGAACGATGCCGATTCTGAGATGTCTGAACGGCTGCCATGCGTCAGACCCGCACGTCGGCGATGTGGACGTTGACCTCCTGAACCAGATAGGGCGTCGAAGCCTCCACTTCCTTGGCGACAGCGCTTCGCACTGACCCTGCCAGTTTCCGCAGGTCTGCCCCGAACCGCGCATCGATGAACACGTCAAGCGTCAGATCCAGCCCATTGCGCGTGATGCTGACTCCATGAGGCTCGTGCCCCTCTCTGTCCCAGAAGGGCAAGTGCTCCTTGAGCCCCTTCCACATCGACTCCACGCCATCCACCGAAAGGCAGGCGTGCACCACCAGCGATTCGAGTGCGGCATCGGTAATCAGAACTTTGCCCATAGGCACCTACTTGACCCTCTCGAGATACTCTCCACTGCGGGTGTCGATACGGATCTTGTCCCCCTCGTTCACAAACAGGGGCACCATGAGTGAGAAACCCGTCTCAATCTCGGCCGTCTTGTTGGCGCCCGTCGCGGTGTCGCCCTTGATTCCAGGCTCGGTATGCGTGATGGTCGCCTCGATGAAGGTAGGAAGCTCGACCGTGACCGGCTTGTTCAAGAAGTAGACGACATCGACAACGATGTTCTCGATGAGAAAGTTGACCCCATCACCCAGGTCATCCTTGGTCAGGCCGATCTGCTCGTACGTCTCCGAGTCCATGAACGTATAGACGCCATCTGCATCGTACAAATACTGCATCTTGCGATGCTCAAGGTAGGCGCTCTTGACCTTCTCGTCGGGACGGAACGTCTGCTCCGTCACGTTGCCCGTCATGAGGTTCTTCATCTTGAGCCGCACAAAGGGAGAGCCCTTGCCCGGCTTGATATGGGTGAACTGGATAACGGCATATGCCTGCCCGTCTATCTCGAACGTAACGCCAGTGCGCAATTCATTTGCGGAAATCAACGTCTAACCTCCTGAAACTGGACTGTCAACCGCGGTCATTGTATACGTCAACCGGCATCCCGTCAAGCATTCGGGGACGCCGGACCGCCACACTCTCGATGCGTCAGCGAAGCATCAACTCCTTGGACAGCTGCGTCAGCGGCTCAAATCCGTCCGCCGTCACAATGACCGAGTCCTCGATGCGCATCCCATACCTGCCGGGCAGATAGACTCCCGGCTCGCATGTCACCACTTCGCCCGCCTGAAGCTCTGCATCCGTTCCCTGCGACAGCCGCGGCGACTCGTGGATCTCCAGCCCGACGCCGTGTCCCAGCCCATGCGTGAAGAACTGCGCCAGCCCGCTCTCCTTCAACTTGTTGCGCACGGCAGTGTCGATCGACCGCGTGCTGACCCCTGCCTTGATCAGATTCAGGCCCAGCTGCTGCGCCTCGCGCAGTCTGGCATACGTCTCAAGAACATCGTCCGGCTGGTCGCCCAGTGCCACTGTTCTGGTGCAGTCGCTCATGTACCCGTCGAAGTTGACCCCGAAGTCGATGACGATGACGTCATTCTTCTCGATGACCTTGTTGGAAGCGATTCCATGTGGCAGAGCACCGCGGGCCCCCGAGCCGACGATCGTGGCAAAACTGGTCCCCTGGGCGCCGGCTTTGCGCATCTCATACTCCAGCAAGGCAGCCACATCGTTCTCGGTCATACCCGCCTTCAGCTGACGGATCATGCCGTTGAACGCGGTATCGGCGCACCGGCCGGCAGCTCTCAAGGTATCCAGCTCGCGGGCATCCTTCACCAGGCGCATCGCCTCCACCAGCCCCTCGGTGGGAACCATGGCCACGGAGGGCAGTGCGGCACGCATCTGCTCAGCCTGGACAAAGGAGATACGCTCCTTTTCGAAACCCAGCCAATGCGCATGCCCGGCGACCAGCAGCTCAGCGACCGACCTGCTGAAGTGGCCGCTGTATTCGACGACATCCACCCAGGGGCACTCTTCGCGTGCCTGGGTTGTGAAACGCCCATCCAGTATCAGGTGGACACCATTCTGCATGACCAGGAGGTAGCCCTCCTCGCCTGTGAAACCCGTCAGGTACCGCATGCTGGGAGCCGCCAGCGTGAAGAAAGCCTCTATGTTCGCAGCAGCCATGCGCTCCTGCAGTTTCTCGATACGCACTCCGTACCCTTCATTTTCCATGGTTCATCTCCTCTTTGCGCTATTCGAATGGATTGGTCTTGCCGGTCTCCGTCGGAACGGGCTGAGCCGTCGCCGTCAGGAAGGACTGCCGTGTCTTGATCTCCGTGTTCATAAGCTCGATGTTGTTGTGCTTGGCCAGCTGGAACACCTGCGGAGGGGGCGTCACAATCGTGGTCTGTCCCATGCGCGGCAGGAAGTAGAAGTTCCATGCCGCAAACACAGCCAGCAGTACGATGATAAAG
>JBNAWM010000080.1:299-7601 GCA_049699855.1 Candidatus Cryosericum sp. | reverse complement strand
CCCCATGACAACACCTGATCAGGCTGCTCGTGCCCACGAACCGGAAACCCAGCAGGTCCTTCGGACATCTGAGACCACTGAGCCTGTGCCAGCACAGAAAGCTGCGCCGGGCACACCTGAATCGCCCTCCATTCCAGAGATTTCTCTTGAGCCGCTTGGTCTCTTCGGTGAGCCGCCGGTCCGCGCAGCAGCCGTCCAGGAACCTGCCCGGCAGATGGAAGTCACTGCCGAATCTGCTGCTCCATTGCTGCTGGAGCCCATAGCACCCGAGGGTCCCCAAACGGAGCCTGAGACCGAGAGTCCCACTCCCGAGTCCACTGTTGAGTCACAGCCTCCTGTCGAAGCCCTTCTGCCGGAACCCGAGGAGGCCACGCCCACTCCGGAGCCGGTCGAACCGGAACCGCCCGAAGCGATACCAGAGCCCTCACTGATCCCTCTTGGAGAGCAGGCTGCGGCTGAGCCTGAGGAACCCGCTGTGGAGATGCCCGAACCAACCCTTCAGGATCTTCCCCAGGTCCCTGTTCCGGAGACCTCCGAGCCAGTCGTCCAGCCAACACAGGCCGAACAGCCGCCTGAACCGGCATCTATCCAGGAAGCTGCGGTGGCCGGGCCTCTCCCAACCCTCGAGACTGCTGTGCCCTCGGCTCCCGCCGAAGAAACTGTCGTCCCTCCTGAAGAGAAGACCGAGGAGGCTCCCTCGGTGCCCGCTGCCGCTGATCTGCTGACCAGACTGCTCGATGAGGAAGAGTCCTTCCCCGGGGCGGTGGCACAAGCAGCCCAGCCGGCGCCCTCGGCACAAACAGCTCCATCCAGACAGCCGGCGCCCTCCGCAGAACCTGCACCAGCATCTCCGCCCTCCATCTTCTCGGGAGAGGTGGATCTTGACGAGCTGCTGAGCGGCGGCGTCGTGACCGATGCCGGAGCCCTTGCACAGCTGTTCCATGGCGGCTATCGCAACCGCATCTCCAAGCTTGCCATGTCAGCCAAGGACTTGCAGAATGTGCCGGAGGACATGCGCCAGGTGGTCAAGCTGACCGTCGTCGCTCTCTCGCCCATCGAATTGTCGATAGCACGCGACCTGGCACTGCGCCTCGAGGCGCCGGGTTTTGTCGGCGAGGCCCTGCTGGTCGCCAAGAAGATGGGGTATGAGAACTATCTCACGACGTACAAGAACATTTCCAAGAACTACAAGGATGTCAGCATCGTAGAGACGACCAGCCTCAAGGTGCCGAGCAGGAGCAGCGAATCAAGCGCCGGCGAACTCATCTCGTTCAACTGACATTCTTCCGACGGACACATGAACAAGGGGCGCCAAGGCGCCCCTTTTCTCTTGCTATACCTGGGCCTCTACCTGCGCGCGACCACGACTTCTGCATACTCCTTCATGCACCACCCGCACCCGACGCAGCCACTCCGCCGCACGACCGGGATCCCCTCCACCCCTTCCTCGATGGCGCCCGTCGGACAGACCAGCGTATCGAAGTCAGCCGGCCTGCTTGAGAAGCGCAGGATCGGGGGACGCGCCAGCATCCCGGGGGCAATGGGTCTTTCCCAGAACCCGGCAGGAATCCGCTGTCTCAGTTCGTCCAATGAGATGTTGGCTGCGACATCGATCTGCCGCCCACGCCGGGTCTTCCCTGAACGAGTCTGTGCCGATGCGCTGAAGGGCGACCATGATACCTTCCCTCCACTCACGATCAGCCCGTAGCCATCCAGTTCCTCGGGATCAACACCGGCAAGAAGGATGCCCGTCTCCACCGTCCGCCCAAACGTCTCCTCCCGCGTCTCCTGGCCATCCAGCACACCAAACAGGAAACTTCCTTCGATGGCAGACCAGACGTCCAGAAGAGCCTCGCCCATCTGTCCCACAGCAGCATAGCTCAAAACTTCGGTGCGCGTCTTCGTGGCAACGCAGTCCAGCAGTGTTGCAAAGATACCATGGATTCCAGAGAACCGGTTGAGCTCCAGGCCGCGCACGACAACAAACAAGTCTGCCTCGGCAAGGCAGCGGGCCACAAATGCCTGCTTGATGAACCGCCGCTCCTGCGTTTGCATGCTGTGCAGCTGACGGGCGTAGTTTCGCGTGGGCACGGCAAGCGATTCAAACTCGCCCGAAATCATCTCCACCAGGTCTCCCTGCCCTTCCACCAGCGCCTTCAGCGCAGTTCGCAGAGTGGGGTCATAACCCGCCAAGGATTTGGCGGCCAGGTCGACCCTGGCGGCCCCCGCAAGAGATGACACGACTCGTTCCAGCAAGTCCAATCCCACGGGCCGATCACCCATCAAGACAACGATGCGCTTGCCTTCCAGCCCATGTGGCGTCATCCATTCAAACACATGGTCAATCGCATGAGCCCGTCCCTCGCTGCCCTGCTCGAACGCTTCAATCATCACTGTTTCACTCATGGAACCTCCTTGATGACAAAAGTATACCCCGGTTTCGCTTGGGAAAGCGACGAGTTCGTGCCTCCCGGGGCACCACCGATATCCTGCCGTTGTCATCCCCGAGTGTCCGGTTCTAGTCATCCCCGAGTGTTTCTGCCGGGGATCCACGGCAGTGAAGCAGGAACCCGGTGCAGTCGAGAGAAGCACAGGAGCTCAGTCTTTGACAAGGACCTGCACGCAGAGTACAATAGAGGGCACAACTACGATGAAGAAGCTACTGATAAAGAACGGCACGCTGCTGACCATGGCTGGCGACCGTCAGCCCCTGAAAGCTGACGTGCTCGTCGCGGACGGTCGTATCAAGCGCATCGATACGGCAATCGGCCGCGGCGAACACCCAGATGTGACGATCGATGCCTCGGGCATGTTCGTCCTGCCGGGTTTCATCTTTGGGCATGCGCGCCTTGGCTTCAGCACCCTCAGGGGACAGACTGACCAGATCCTGGACGATACCGAACGTGAACGAATCGCCCTCAGGCTGGTCGCCAGCCTCTCGGCCGAACAGGTGCGCCGTTCCGCGGAACTCGGCATGTGCCAGGCGATCCGCACGGGCGTCACCACGCTGTTCGAGGGCGGCTCCATGCTGTACACCGACCAGATCTTCGAGGCAGCGCGCGGGCTGGGATTCAGTCTCGTCGGAGGCAGACTGCTTGCCGACCGCACGCCGGATTGGCCCGAGTCCCTGCGCATTTCGCTGCGGGATCAGCTGGCCGATGCACAGGCGCTGGCGCGAGACATCGCCTCGGATAATCGAGGCGGCTTGCTGCACTACGCCGTCATTGCCACAAACCCGCTCTTTTGCTCGGATGAGTGCCTCGTCCAGGCCAAGGCGTTCGCCGATGCCGGTGGCTATCCCCTGAAGATCGCCCTGACCACGGACAAGAGCCAGGTCGAGCGCCTGCGACGCGAAGGCGGCCTGCAGGAGGTCGCTTCACTGGAAGCGCTGGGCGTGCTGGGAGAACACACCTTCCTGGTCAACCCTACCCAGACGTCGGATCTTGAGCAAAACGTCATCCGCAAGGCTGGGACGCGCATTGTTGTCAATGTTTCTGCCGATCTCAAGCTTGGCAGGCCGCTGTCGCGCCTTCCCGAATTCGTCCGCAAGGGGACGCCCGTGCTGCCAGGCTTTGACAGTCCTGTGTATGGAGGCCGCATGGATGCCATCCGGGAACTGTCCACACTGGCGATGGCCTTCCACCCGCAGTACGGTCCGCAGTCGATGACGCCGGAGCAGGTCCTGTCCATGGTCACCGTGGACGCGGCGAAAGCTCTTGGACTGGACGAAGAAGTGGGGACGCTGGAGCCCGGAAAGCGAGCAGACATTATCCTCGTGAACCTCACGCAGGACGTGTTCAGTCAGCCTTCGGCTCACACCAGCGCGTACTGCCGGCTTGTCTACCAGGCATCGGCCTGCAATGTTGCCGTCAGCATCATCGGCGGGCAGATCGTCTACCAGGATGGCCATATCGAACACTGCGACGAGCAGAAACTGATCGAACAGACGAATGCCGACTTGGTCAGCATTCTCGAAAACACGTGAGGAACAGAAGATGAACAACAAAAACCAAACAACACAGGAGCGGCTTGCCCGCCTCATCGACATCGCCGCCGGCCGCCTGCCTGCCGACACCGTCATTCAGCACGTACACCTGGTGAATGTCTTTGACGGCAGTGTTGAAGATGATGTCGACATCGCTGTGGCAGGCAGCCAGATCGCGGGCATCGGCCGCTACGATGGAGTGACCGTGGTCGATGGCCGGGGCTTGTACGCCGCACCCAGCTTCATCGACGGCCACATGCACATCGAAAGCACCATGGTTGTCCCGGGCGAGTTTGCCAAGGTCGCCCTGGCCTGTGGCACGGGCGCTGTCATCGCCGACCCGCACGAGATTGCAAACGTTGCGGGCGCGCGCGGAATTCGCTTCATGCTGGATGCCACGCGAGGCTCGCCGCTGGATTTCTTCTTCATGCTCCCTTCCTGTGTTCCTGCGACGCATCTGGAAACAAATGGCGAGACGCTGGATGCTGAGCGGCTGGTGGAGCTCCGACGGAATCCCCGCGTCCTGGGGCTGGCTGAATTCATGAACTACCCCGGCATCCTCTTCAAGGACCCGGCAGTCCTGGCCAAGCTGGCAGCTTTCGATGAACAGCTGATTGATGGGCATGCACCGTTTGTGCGGGGAAGGGACCTGGAAGCATACATCGCCACCGGCATTTCTACCGACCACGAGTGCACCACAGCCGACGAGGCGCGCGAAAAACTGGCCCGGGGCATGTGGATCATGATGCGCGAGGGGTCGGTGACGCGCGACGTCAAGGCGCTGGTGCCCCTGATCACCCGAGAGAACATGCACCGCATCATGCTGGCGACCGACGACCGGCACCCGTCCGACTTGCTGGCCGAAGGGCACATCAACTATGCCGTCAATCTCCTGCTGGAGGCAGGCATCGACCTTCCGACCGCCGTGCGCCTCGGCTCGCTGAACGCCGCCACGCATTTCAACCTCTCGCGCAAGGGTGGCATCGCTCCCGGCTACTGGGCCGATTTCATCCTCTTCGCTGATCCCCGGCACGTCCAGCCAACCTCTACCTATGCGAAGGGCGAGCTCGTCGTCAAGGATGGCGCGTGGCTGGGCGACCCCAATGGCCACCCATCCCGCAGCTACGGCATCAAGAACAGCATCAATATCGCAACGCCCACGTACGAGAACCTGCGCGTGCCCGCGTCACCGGGCAAACAACTGCGCGTGATCGACCTCATCCCCGGACAGGTCGTGACTGGCGAGCGCCGCGTCACTGCGAAGACAGACCGTAGTGGAGACGTTCTATCGGACACCGATCAGGACGTGCTCAAAGTCGCTGTCTTCGAACGCCATCACGCGACGGGACGCGTCGGTGTCGCCTTCATCAGCGGCTTTCACATGAGGCAGGGAGCGATGGCCTCATCCATCGGCCACGATTCACACAACATCATCGTGTGCGGCGTGACGGACCGGGATATGCTGCTGGCTGTCCAGCAGGTCGCCTTCATCGGCGGAGGCCTGGCAGTGGCTGAGGGTGGCAAGGTGGTGGGCTCGCTCGCGCTTCCCTACGGAGGCCTCATGTCCGACCTTTCGGTTCCCGAGGTCGCAACGCGCCTCGACGAACTGGGCCGCATCATGCACACAGCCACGGGATGCCCGCTGGCCGATCCGTTTATGACCCTGGCCTTCATGGCCCTTCCTGTCATTCCAAAGCTCAAGGTCACCGATTTCGGTCTTATCGACGTCGAGAAGTTCAAGGTCGTCAGTCTGTTCATCTAAGGAGGCTTGTCATGCAGACGCTTTTTCAGAATGCTCAGATCGCTCAACCCGACGGCTCGCTTCTGGCCGTGGACATCCTGGTGACGGACGGCATCATCGAGAAGTTCATCCCTGCCGGTCAGGAGCCGGTGCCGGAAAGCATCGCGACAACCGACCTCCATGGCCTGTTCGTCATGCCGGGCGGCGTGGACGGACATGTCCACTTCGACGACCCTGGCTTCACCGAACGCGAAGACTTTGCCACGGGAACCATGCAGGCAGCGGCAGGAGGCGTCACAACCATCGTCGATATGCCATGCACCTCCCTTCCTCCCGTCACCACGGGTGACAATTTCCGGACCAAGCTGAGAGCTGTCGAATCCAAGGCGTATGTGGACTATGCTTTCTGGGGCGGAACAACCCCAACCTTCATCGAGAGCGGCGCCTACCGACGGCTGCTGCCCGAGCTCAAGGAACTGGGCGTTGTGGGCATCAAGGCGTACACCATCTCCGGCATGCAAACCTATCCCCGTCTCGACACGCGCCAGATGGTCATGCTGTTCGAGGCAGCGCGTGATTTCAACTTGCTCGTGGCCATTCACGCGGAAGACTACTTCCTTGCCACGTATTACACGGACAAGATCATTCGCGAAGGACGCACAGACCCGTTGGCCTACAAGGACGGGCGCACCTACGATGCCGAGCCTCTTGCCATCTCCACCGTGCTTGCGCTTGCCCGGCGCGAGCAGACCCGCGTGCACATCGTCCATATGTCCACCTCTGCCGGCGTCGACCTGATCCGCCAGGCCAAGGGACAGGGCATCGATGCCACGGGCGAGACCTGCCCGCACTATCTGCTGCTCAACCGCGACGACTTTGCGCGCCTGGGCAGCATCGCCAAGTGCACCCCTCCCCTGCGGGAGCACTACGACAACGAAGTCCTGTGGGCTGGACTGCTGGACGGGACAGTGGACTATGTGACAACCGACCACGCCGCGGGCATCTATCCGCGCGAGAAGGTCACGGACAACATTTGGCAGGCCTATGCCGGGATGCCCGGGGTTCAGCTCCGCGTGCCGCTCATGGTGCAGGAAGCATTCCACGCACGCGGCATGAATCTGTACCGGCTTGGCGAGGTGCTGAGCACGAATCCCGCGAAACGCCTGGGCCTGTTCCCGCGCAAGGGCGTTTTGGCCGTGGGTTCCGATGCCGACTTTGCGTGCATCGACCTGGATGCGGAATGGACAGTGCATGCCCAGGGTCTCTTTGCCAAGAACAAGTACACGCCGTTTGAGGGGCGGGCGGTGCGTGGAGCAGTCCGTCGTACCTTCGTGCGTGGCACCTGTGTGTATGATGGCGATGCAGTGTTCCCTGCCGGACCCGGCTACGGGAATTTCGTCAAATCTATTTGACCACATGGAGGTGGCAATATGTTGGTAACACTCAAGGAAGTAACGCAGGACGCACTCAAGAATCAATACGCCGTTGGCGCCTACAACATCCACAACCTGGAATACGCCAAGGCGATCGTGGAGACCTCGGTGGAGATGAAGGCTCCCGTCATTCTTCAGATTTC
>JBNAWM010000080.1:0-289 GCA_049699855.1 Candidatus Cryosericum sp. | reverse complement strand
GATTTCACAGGGCAGTTCCGACTTCGCCGGACTGGAAGAGCTCAGCATGATTGCACGCCACTATGCCGCACTGGCGCCCGTCCCGGTCGTCGTGCACCTTGATCACGGAAAGAGCTTCCTGCGCTGTGTCGAAGGCCTGCGCGCCGGCTTCAGCTCGGTTATGTTTGATGGCTCCTCCCTGCCCTACGACGAGAACGTCGCCATCACGCGCCAGGTGGTGGAGGCATCGCACTACGTCGGCGTCGCCGTAGAGGCCGAGATCGGCAAGGTGGGTAAGTCAGAGGATGGC
>JBNAWM010000079.1:0-7675 GCA_049699855.1 Candidatus Cryosericum sp. | reverse complement strand
TCCGCATATGATCTCCCCCCACCCGGATGGCGGCGACCACGAACGAGGAGCCCGCCACGCATTCACGGAACGTCGCCGGATACGAGAGGGCGACCTCGTTGTTCTTCTCGCCGGCGAGGGAGGAAAGCACAGTGCGTATCAGGCCCAGACGGTCCCTGTCCGTATCAAACAAGGCGATTTCGGTCAATTCAAGCTGATCGTGCAGGTCCAGCAGCGCCTTGACAAGGATGGGAACCCTGGTTCCTCCTCCGCCGATAATGCTGATTTTCATCATTGCCTCCCGTGGCAGGTACCAACAGGGCACAGCCGGGTCTGTCCAGCCATGCATTGTTCTCCACTCTGTTGTAGCGGCCCCAGATTCATTGTCAAGCAGTCGAAGCAACGGGTGCGGTTGACAGTTTGTCTCACCGGGATACGCTGAGAGATGACGAAAGAGGGTGAAGTCATGCAGCAGAGGACTGGAACGACAGGAAAGAGCAGGCAGCAAGATGCCGCACAGAGGCCGGCGTGGTGGTTCACGCGTGCGCGGACGGCCGCGACGCTGGCAGCGTGTCTCTATGTCGTCCTGTGGGGAGCTCTCCTCGGGGATTTTGCCGACAATCTTACGCTTCGACAGGAAGTCGCCATGGCGGTGGTCTCCATTGCAAGCGGCCTGCTGATTTGGGTGGCCGTGCGGGCCATCATCCTCCAGCAGAGATTCCTTGCACAGCAGGAACACATGGAGGCACTTGAGCAGTCCCGCGCGTTCATTCGCGCTCTCATGGACAATCTTCCCGCCGCAGTCTGGTTGAAATCGAGGGATCACCGGTATGTGGCGGGCAATCAGCCCTGGGTGGAGACAAATCCCATGCTCCCGTGCTGGCAGAGCAAGAAGGTGGACAAGCTGATCGGCCGCACCGACCGCGAGCTGTTTCCTGCTGAAAGAGCTGCAGAGTTCGAAGTGACCGACGACTTGGTCTTCGAGACCGGCGAGGTATGGGAGAAGGACTACGACGAGATCCAGAGGGGCGAACGCCGGATGTACCACATCATGAAGATTCCCGTGCGGGGGATCCGCGGCGACGTTATCAATGTGGTTGGCATTGGGATGGATGTCACCGAACTGCGCCGGAACGAGCAGGAGCTGGAGAGGAGCCGTCAGCAGGTGAACGCATTTCTCGAGCGCTCGGTCGAGCACATCTGCATGGTTGGCCTGGACAGACGGATCCAGCTGGCTAATGCGCGGCTGTGCGAGTTTCTCGGTACGACGCCTGACCTGCTGATCGGGCAGGATGTCGTCAGTGTGGTGGTGCTGGGGGATCGCAGCCGGGGCGAGGCGTACTTCAACCGCCTCGCGGAGGGAGGGACCGAGGCGCTGGAGGTATTTGGCGTCCGGGATGCGGCGGGATCGATTCGACAGGTCGAGATCAGCGGAACACTCATCAGGACAAATGGAAGCCCAAACATGCTGGTCATTATCGGGAGGGATGTGACGGGCAGAAACGGCTGTGAATCCGCTGTCTGATCAGCCTGGTGGTTCTGCGGCGCGATTCGAGGTGATGCGGACCTCCCATGGCGCCAGCCCGTGGGATACAGGGCGGCTCTCACTGCTGAAGAGTATCTGGCTGGAGATGCGCAGGCGGGCTGACTCAAGGGGGACCGACCGGGACGACAGGTTGATCATGACCATCAGGTGCTCGGCAGGAGCGTCCCGTGTGAAGCAGAGGCAGTCAGGCGAGGATCCCTCCAGCAGTGTCATGTCTCCGCTGTTCAGTGCCGTGTGGTGCGACCTGCACCACACGAGCCGCCTGGTGAAATTGAGGACGGAGGAGGGGTCGGCGGACTGAGCTGCACAGGGTGCCGCTGATGTGTTCAGAGGCAGCCATGGCGTTCCGAGGGTGAAGCCGCCGCCGGGTGAGGAGTCCCAGGGGATCGGTGCGCGTTCGCCATCGCGGCCGACAGGTAGGGGCCAGTACCTCTTGCCGACGGGATCCTGCACCCATGCTCGAGGAATCCGTGCGTTGCCAAGCCCCAGCTCCTCTCCGTTGTACAGGAAGGGCGTCCCCTTGATGGTCATCAGCAGACCCAGCATACTCCTGGTCATGGCGGGGGTCAGGTGGTAGCGGGACACGGCCCGTACGACGTCATGGTTGCTCAAGACCCATGCCGGCCAGGCCTCTGGTGGCAGTCGGTCGAGCGTCTGCTGGATGATGTTCCGGAAATCTGAGGCGCGGAAACGGCGAACGAGGAAAAAGAAGTTGAAGACGAGATTGAGTTCATTGGTGCCGTCACCGTAGTAGGACAGCACCTGGGGCAGGGTGCGCTGAGTGATTTCGCCCACCATCATGGTTCCCGGCTTCTCATCCAGGACCCGGCGCATCTCCTGCAAGGCCTCATGGGTCTCTGGCTGGTCCATCGAGTACCGCGGCACCTCGCGCCACATCGGGAAAACGAGGGTGGCCGATGGGTTGCCCGGCATGGGCTGGGCAAAGATGAACTCCCGCGGATTGTTGCGGAGCAGGGCGTCCTTGACATAGTAGTTGGCGACATCCAGCCTGAAGCCATCAGCGCCCCTGTCAAGCCAGAAACGCATGATGTCGTGAATTTCCTGGCGGAGCTGGGGATTGCGCCAGTTCAGGTCAGGCTGTTCCTTGAGGAAGCTGTGCAGATAGAACTCGTGCGTCTGCTTGTTCCACTCCCAGGCTGACCCGCCAAAGGCGGACCGCCAATTGTTGGGGGGCCTGCCGTCCTTGCCGGGATGCCAGATGTAGTAGTCATGGAAGGGGCTGCCTCGGGACATGCGGGCCATCCTGAACCACAAGTGTTCACTGGAGCTGTGATTTACCACGAGATCCATGATGATGTGGATGCCTCGTGCGTGTGCGCCTGCGGCCAGGCAGTCAAAGTCCTCCAGCGTGCCATATGCCGGATCGATGGCGCGATAGTCGCTGATGTCGTAACCAAAGTCACGGTTCGGGGAGGGATAGATGGGAGAGAGCCAAAGTCCGTCGATGCCCAGCGAACTAGCGGTGCCATCCTGCAGATAGTCCAGCTTGCTGATCAATCCAGGCAGGTCTCCGATGCCGTCGCCATTTCTATCCATGAAACTGCGGACATAGCAGTGGTAGATGATGCCACGTTTCCACCACGGTTCCTCATTGGTTGGAATCGTGCTCATATTACCTCAGCCTGCCTGCTCGGGGGAAGGCGGAGCGTCCGCAGGGGGTACCGAGGAGACGGGAGGCCGCATTTGCTGAGCCAGCTGCGTTTGCAGCAGGGTGAAACCGGTTTCGGAAAGGAAGGGCTGGCGAAGGATACCATTCATGCGCTCGATGCTGCCAGGCGACAACACGCCCGGAGACAGCTGGAAGAAGGCTTCCAGAACCTGGAACGACATCTTGGACAAGGCTTCCAGCGGCTGATTGCGGTGAATGATCTCCCCGAGTTCCGACTGGGCCAGGCCGTCGATCCCGAATTTGTGGGCGTATTCAATGATGTGGCCGATCTCCACACCGTAGCCGGTCAGGAAGTGCAGTTCACGAAGGATGTCGGCACGTGCTGCGATTGTTCCGGCAAGCGGCTGGAACAAGCCCCCCAGTTCGGGGTACCAGAGATTGAGCAAGGGGCGGGCAGCCAGCTCCGTGACGCGTCCCCCGCCCACTTCGACAAACTCGTTGACAACGCGCACGGGTCTGCGGTAGAATCCCTTGATAAAATTGAGTCGTTCGTCGAGAAGCAGGGGGGCGACAAGTCCGGTCACGAACGCCGGGTTGGGGTTGGACAAGTCGGTATCGACAAAGACGATGATGTCTCCCCGGGCGACAAACAGAGACTTCCACATCGTCTCGCCCTTGCCGGCGTACGCTCCCAGGTCCGGGCGCACCTGCTGATGGATATAGACGGGAATCCCGCGCCCGGCAGCGATAGTGCGCGTCTGGTCCAAGCTGTTGCTGTCCATGAGGATGATTTCGTCCAGCAGTGGCTGCTGTTCCATGAGGGGCCCCTTGAAGGCATCAATGACCTGGCCAACCGTTTTCTCCTCGTTCAGAGCAGGCAGGACAAGAGTAATGGAGATGTGCCGGTCGCGCTTGGCCTGGACCAGCCGGTCGATGTCCTCGAATTCGCCCAGCGAGAACGTGTTCTTGAGGATCCACGGTTCAATAGTTCTCGCGGTAGAGGACAGCTGCTCCACCTCTTCACCGCGCGCGTAGACGAAAACCGCCGTCGCGTGAAGATGACCTGCCACAGCCTGGGCAACCAGATGCTCGGTCACAGAGCCTTTCTTCCGGCGCTCAGGGAGTCCCAGCACAAGCAGTCCGTAAGAGAGAGAGCAGCGTTCGATCGCGGATTCTATGCTGTTCTCAGCTTGTTCGATGGCCAGACGCGCATGCGGCAGTTCCGCCTTTACCTTGCCATAGGCTTCCAGAACGCTGTCGTTGAGGGCCACAGATTGTGCTGTGGAGGTGATGTGAACAAAACTGGTCGTCTCCACGATGCCCGAGTCGGTCAGATGGCGCAGGACGGTGCCGGCAAGAGCGGAATTGGAGTCGGCGCGGGCGAAGATGGCCGCCGAGGTCCTGGAAGGATTCTGCCGCAGTTTGTATGCGATGACGCGGGCACTGGAAGCGCATGCCGACCAAAGCAGAGAGGCATCCTCGCCCCGGATGATGTCGAGGTCGATCACCAGCGTTCGTGCTGGATCTCCCGAGACTGCCATGTGGACGGCCTCGTCGGCGTCGACGAGCTGAAACGAGATCGAAGCCGAACCAAGGGCTTTCCGGGCTGCTGTGACCAGACGGTGGACTCGGCCTATATCTTCGTCCGCCATCCTGGGCAGCACCAGGAAGACGTCGCCGGAAGCACCGGCTGAACGGACAAACGCGATCTTTGCCAGAAGCCGTGACGGAGCTGCAAGCCCTACGAAATGTTGTGTCACATGCACCACTCCCCTGCGGCAGGATGGATCCTGTCACAAATAGTATAACAGAAAGAGCAGTCCGTGTACAAGGGCCTCTGGTGCGAGGCGCCGCCATCTTTTGACTTAGAAATGGGCAATGGTATACTGAGTAGCTGAGTTCAACCGGCCAAGTCGTCAGGGGACTTGAAACTGTGGTTTTGAGGTGCTTGCACCATGGACAACAGGATTACACCAGCACAACGAAAGCAGGCTGTACGTGACAACGTGGCTGGCTGGCTGTTTACGCTGCCGTCGACGGTCGTACTGCTGGCCTTCACTTTTCTGCCCGCATTCATCGTCATAGGTCTGAGTTTCTTTGACACCAACCTGGTTGGGCAGATGGACTTCGTAGGCCTTGCCAACTTTCGACAGCTGCTGTTTTCTGGCGATTTCTGGGGGTCGGTCCTGCGGACGCTCTACTTCACAGTGGGCAGCGTTCCGATCGCGGTGGGCATTTCTCTGCTGATTGCCGTACTTCTCAATGCCAAGGTGAGAGGAAGAACCTTCTGGCGCATGGGGTTCTTCATTCCGTACATCACGCCTCTGGTCGCCACCTCGATCATCTGGCTCTATATCTTCAATCCCGACTACGGCATGCTCAACGTTGCCCTCCACGTTTTTGGACTGCCGCCAAGCAGATGGTTGACCGACACGGCCTCGGCCATGCCGGCCATGATCCTGTATTCGACCTGGCATGACATTGGGTTCGCCGTCATTATTTTCATGGCTGCTCTCTCGAAGGTTCCGACCGAACTGCTCGAGGCTGCACAGATCGATGGCGCAAGCGGGTGGCGAACGTTCTGGCATGTCACCTGGCCCATGATCTCTCCTTCCACGTACTTTGTCGTGATCATCTATACCATCAGTGCGTTCAAAATGTTCACCCAGGTGGCTGTCCTGACCCAGGGTGGCCCCGCGGATGCAACGAACACAACCGGATACTACCTCTATCAACAGGCCTTCAGTCAGATGCATTTCGGGTATGCCAGTGCAGTCTCGATCGGCCTGTTTGTCATTATCTTCCTTCTGACCCTGCTTCAGCGCAAGGCGACGGGACGGAAGGTTTTCTACGGATGAGGGTGTGACATGACGACGATGCGAAGGTCCATTCTCTGGAACAGGTTCAATCGAGTGCTTCTCTACCTCGCCATTGCTGTGCTCTTCGTCCTGGTTGTCTTTCCCTTCTATTGGATGATTGTGACGTCGCTGCAGCCTCAAGACGCTGTGTTCAGTATGCCGCCCCAGTTGTGGCCGAAGCATCTGACCTTCCAGAACTATGTCGATGCCTGGAACTCTGCGCCGTGGCTGCGCTACTTTGGCAACACGCTGTTTGTGGCCGTCGCCTCGACGCTGATCTCCCTTATCACTTCTTCGCTCGCCGCATTTGCCTTTGCCTCCATCGAGTTCTGGGGAAAGGAGGGGTTGTTCAACCTGGTTCTCAGCGTCATGATGATCCCCGCGACGACCACCCTGATCCCCAACTTCCTCATCATCCGCACGCTTGGCTGGTACGACACGTTCTATGCACTGATCATTCCCTTTGCGGCGAGCGTGTTTGGCATCTTCCTTCTGCGGCAGTATTTCATGTCGATGCCAAAGGAATTGTGGGAGGCGGCGCAGATTGACGGTGCGTCGCGTCTGCGCTTCTTCCGCAGCATTGCCCTGCCGCTGGCGAAACCAGCCATCGTGACCATTGCCATCAATTCGTTCCTGGGAGCGTGGACCTCGTTCCTCTGGCCCACGGTCATGACCCAGTCACAGAACAAGCAGCTGATTGAAGTCGCCCTGAACGCATTCCTCGGTGAGAAAAATCAGCAATGGGCGCAGCTGGCTGCAGCATCGGTTTTTACGACGATCCCCATCGTCGTTTTGTTTTTCTTTGTTCAACGGCAGTTTATTGAAGGTATTGGCGGGGGCGGTATCAAGGGGTAGCCGCTTTGATGCAGGTGCAGGGAATACCACTATTCTTCAGGGGAGGAAGTATGTTCAATGCACGCAAGGTTCTATCGGTTGTACTGGCGGTGCTCATGGTGTTCACCTCGGTACTCGTTGTTGTTCCGGGTGCCAAGGCTGAAGCCGTGACAACGATCGAGGTCACGATTGGCAAGACGCTGGGCACAGTCAACGGAAAGTCGACAACACTGGATCAGGGTCCTGTCATCAAGAATGGCAGAACGCTGGTTCCTCTTCGCTTCATCAGCGAGGCAATGGGCGCAACGGTCGGCTGGGACGCAGCCACCAGGACTGCCAGTATTGCGCTGGCCGACAACAAGATCTCACTGACGATTGACAAGGCTGTCGCCAAGGTGAACGGCTATGATGTCCAGCTGGATGCGCCGGCGACGATTCTTAGCGGCAGGACGGTCGTGCCAGTCCGGTTTGTGGCGGAGTCCATGGGCGCTACCATTGCCTGGAATGCTGCTCAGCAGAAGGTCACCGTGCAGTTCTCCATGGACTGGCTGACCAACAAGGCGGTCGTCCCGTTCTGGGAGGCCATGGCTGCCGCTCTTGGCGATTCGCTGAAAGCTTTGACAAACGAGTTCAATGCCACGCACCCCAGCATGGAAGTCCAGCTGGTGCCCATGGCCAACTACACGACTCTTCAGACCAAGACGATCGGTGCGATCGCTGCCAAGGATCCGCCTCTCATCGCTCAGGCATATGAGAACTGGGCGGCGCAGTATGCCACCGGGTTCTACATGAGTACGTTTGACAGCTACATCAACGGGTCCAACGGCC